>NZ_JAURXB010000008.1 GCF_030654605.1 Bradyrhizobium sp. | reverse complement strand
GCCGGATCCCGCCAACAAGATGACGGTGCGCGAGCTCGCCAGGGTCGCCCGCCACATTATCCTGACCCATCCGGATTTCTACAAACTGTACGGCGAACGCGAATTCACCTGGAACAAGATCCGGCAGCAGAATCGCAATCCGCTGCTGAACGCGCTCGAAGGCGCCGACGGGCTGAAGACCGGCCACACCCGGGACGGCGGCTACGGCATGGTCGGCTCGGCCGTGCAGGACGGCTTGCGGTTGATCGTCGTGGTCAACGGCCTTGAAGATGCCGGCGATCGCGCCTCGGAAGCCAGGAAGATGCTGGAATGGGGATTTCGCAATTTCGAGGCCCGCACATTGTTCGCCGCCCAGCAGCCGGTCGGATGGGCCAGGGTGTTCGGCGGCGAGAGCCGCTCGGTCAAGCTCACCAGTTCCGAGCCGATCAAGGTGATGGTGCAGAAAAACGGCACCGATAAACTGATTGCGCGCGTGGTCTATAACGGCCCGGTGCGGGCGCCGGTCGAGGCCGGCCAGCGGGTCGGCTTCGTCAAGGTCTGGCGCGGCGCCAACCTCGCGATGGAAGCGCCGGTCCATGCGGCCGAGCCGGTCGCCCAGGGATCGACGATGCGGCGGGCGATCGACGGTGCGAGCGAACTCGTGATCGGGATGTTTCGCGCCGGCGCCGAGAAGCTCTGACCATGGCCGAGCCAGCGGTCCACCGAGTGCCCGGACGCGGACGATTCATCACCTTTGAAGGCGGCGAGGGATCTGGCAAATCCACCCAGATCAAGACGCTGGCGGAACGCCTCAACGCAGCGAAGTTGCGCACCCTCGTCACCCGCGAGCCCGGCGGATCCCCGGGCGCCGAGATCATCCGGCATCTGGTGCTGTCAGGCATGGGCAAGCTGCTCGGCCCCGACGCCGAAACGCTGTTGTTCGCGGCCGCGCGCGACGACCATGTGCGCACGGTGATCGAGCCGGCGCTGGCCAGGGGCACCTGGGTTTTGTGCGACCGGTTTTCGGATTCGACGCGCGCCTATCAGGGCAGGCTGGGGCAGGTCACGCCGGCCTTTCTCGACGCGATGCAGCGCGTCACCATCGGCGATCTCAAGCCCGATCTGACGCTGATTCTCGATGTTCCCGTGGAGGTCGGCATGAAGCGCGCGGCGATCCGGCGTGGCGCCGGCGCGCCCGACCGCTTCGAATCGGAAGACCTCAAATTTCATCAGGATTTGCGCGAGGCGTACCGGCAGATTGCCGCCGACGATCCGCAGCGCTGCGTGCTGATCGACGCCAATGCCGATCCCGCGACCGTCGCAGCCGCCGTGTGGGCTTCATTGCGCGAACGCTTCTTCAAAGCCAATGTCGGCAGTATGGCCAATCTCGCATGAGCGCCCGCAAGGTTGAGCAGGACGTCGCGGCGCCTCATCCGCGCGAAACCACCGCCTGGTTCGGCCATCGCGATGCCGAAATGGCGTTGCTGGATGCCTATCGCAGCGGGCGCATTCCGCACGCCTGGCTGATCGGCGGCGCGCAGGGCATCGGCAAGGCGACGCTGGCCTATCGGATGGCAAAGTTCGTGCTCGCCCATCGCAATCCGCTGGCGCCTTCCGTGCAGGACGCCAGAACCCTTCACGTCGAGCCCGCCGATCCGGTCGCGCGCCTTGTCGCGGCTGGCGCCCATGGCGGCCTGCTGACGCTGGAGCGCAGCCTCAACGACAAGGGCGTGATGCGCAGCGTGATCACCGTCGACGAGACCCGGGAGACCATCGGGTTTTTCGGCTCGACCGCGGCGGTGGAGGGCTGGCGGGTCTGCATCGTCGATACCGTCGACGAACTCAATCCCAACGCCGCCAACGCGCTGCTGAAGATTCTCGAGGAGCCGCCGCAGCAATCGCTGTTCCTGCTGGTCAGCCACGCGCCGGCGCGGGTGCTGGCGACGATCCAGTCGCGCTGCCGCAAACTGCCGCTGCGGCCTCTCTCGACCTCCGACGTCATCGCCGCGGCCGCCGCGGCCACCCACATCGCTATCGACGATCCCGCGCTCAACGAGGCCGCGGAAGCCGCGGAGGGCAGCGTGTCGCGGGCGCTGACGCTGCTCGGCGGCGATGCCCTGAAACTGCATCAGCGCACCGCGGCGCTGCTGGCGACCCTGCCGCGGGTCGATCCGCGCGAGCTGCATGCGCTCGGCGATGCGCTCGGCGGCAGCGACCGGGTGGCGCTGGCGGCGTTCATCGACAGCGTCGAGCGCTGGGTCAGCGCGCGGCTGCGGGCCGACGACGCCAATGCCAACGCCAACCTTCCCCGCCTTGCACGGCTGGCGGAGGTGTGGGAAAAGATCAGCCGCGCCGCGCGCGACACCGAATCATACAATCTCGAGCGAAAACCACTGGTTTTCTCGGTGTTCGGGATGCTTGCGGAAGCAACGCGATAAGCGGCTGTGCTCGCGGTCATTCTCAACAATTCTGTTTGAGCCATAAAGGAATTCGTGGTGGCGAAGCCTAAGAAGAAAACGTCCAGGAAGCGCAAGGCGAAGACCGCCGGCAAGCCGGCTCGCGCCAAAACGGCGAAGTCATCAGGAGTGAAAAAGCGGGCGAAGGCGACCAAGCGCGGGGCGAAGAAGGCTGCCAAGAAATCCGTCAAGAGAACAGCCAAGAAAGCGGTCAAGAAAACGGTCAAGAAAACGGCCAAGAAAGATGCAAAGAAGATAAGCAAGAAGTCGGGCAAGAAGGCCGCACCCGCTAAAAAGGCAACCAGAAAGCCGGCGAAGAAATCGGCCGGCAAGACAAAATCGAACAAGGTCGTTTCAACGCCGACAAAAGTGCCCGCTGCCCAAGCCGTCAGAAAGGCCGCCGTCAAATCTGCGAAAAAGCCTGTTACCGTCACCACCACGCCGGCCGCCGTCGATACCAACAAATTCTACATCACGACCGCGATCGCATACCCCAACGGTGTGCCGCATATCGGCCACGCCTATGAGGCGATCGCGACCGATGCGCTGGCGCGGTTTGCGCGGCTCGACGGCAAGGACGTGTTTTTCCTGACCGGAACCGACGAGCACGGCCAGAAGATGGTCCAGACCGCGGAAGCCGAAAAGCTGCCGACGCTGGACGTCGCGACCCGCAATGCGCTCCGCTTCAAGGAGATGGACGAGCGTCTCAACGTCTCGTTCGACCGTTTCATCCGCACTACCGAACAGCAGCATCACCGCTCCGTCCAGGAAATCTGGAAGCGGATGGCCGCCAATGGCGACATCTATCTCGACAGCTATGCCGGCTGGTATTCGGTGCGCGACGAAGCCTATTACGCCGAGGACGAAACCATCGTCGGCGAAGACAATGTGCGACGCGGACCGCAGGGCACGGCGGTCGAGTGGGTCGAGGAGAAGAGCTATTTCTTCAAATTGTCGGCCTATCAGGACAAGTTGCTGAAGCTGTACGAGACTCAGCCTGACTTCATCGGGCCGGACTCCCGCAAGAACGAAGTGGTCAGCTTCGTCAGAGGCGGTTTGCGGGACCTGTCGATTTCGCGCACCACCTTCGACTGGGGCGTCAAGGTTCCCGGCGACCCCGAGCATGTGATGTATGTCTGGGTTGACGCCCTGACCAACTACATCACCGGCGTCGGCTTTCCCGACGAGAGCGACGCCAACTGGCGCTACTGGCCGGCCGACCTGCACATCATCGGCAAGGACATCATCCGTTTCCACGCGGTGTACTGGCCGGCATTCCTGATGTCGGCGGGCATTCCGGTGCAGAAGCGGGTCTTTGCCCACGGCTTCCTGTTCAGCCGCGGCGAGAAAATGTCGAAATCGCTCGGCAACGTGGTCGACCCCTTCAATCTCGCCGATCAATACGGCGTCGATCAGGTGCGCTACTTCTTCCTGCGCGAGGTGCCGTTCGGCCAGGACGGCAACTACAATCACGAAGCCATCGTCGCCCGCATCAATGCCGACCTCGCCAACGATCTCGGCAATCTGGCGCAGCGCTCGCTGTCGATGATCGCAAAGCAGCTCGAGGGCGTGCTGCCTGAGCCCGGCGAGTTCAGCGACAACGACAGGGCGATGCTGGCGCAGGCCGATGGCATGCTGGAACTGGCGCGCACGGCGATGGCGACGCAGCAGATTCACCAGGCGCTCAACGCGGTCTGGGCCGTGGTGGCGGAAGCCAACCGCTATTTCGCGGGCGAGGCGCCGTGGGCGCTGGCGAAAACCGATCCGGCGCGGCAGCGAACGGTGCTGTACGTCACCGCGGAAGTGGTGCGTCAGGTCGCCATTCTGGCGCAACCCGTGATGCCCGACTCCTCGGCGAAGATGCTCGACAGCCTCGGTGTGCCCGTGGATGCGCGTAATTTTGCAGCGCTTGCCACGCGCATCAAGGCAGGCACGAAACTGCCGGCGCCGATCGGGATCTTCCCGCGTTACGTCGAACCTAAAGAGCCACCGGGCGGCGCCCAATAATGCTCGTCGACAGCCACTGCCACCTCGATTTTCCCGATTTTGCCGACGATCTCGAAGGCATCGTCGCGCGGGCGGAATCGGCGGGAATAGGGCGCATCGTGACCATCTCGACGCGGGTGAGGCGGCTTGCCGGATTGCTCGCGATCGCGGAGCGGTTTCCCAACGTCTATTGCTCGGTCGGCACCCATCCGCATCACGCCGACGAGGAAGACGGCATTGCCGCAGCCGAACTGATCGAACTGGCCAGCCATCCCAAGGTCGTGGCGCTGGGCGAGGCGGGGCTGGATAATTTCTACGACAACGGCTCGCCGGAAGCGCAGGAGCGCGGCTTTCGCGCCCACATCGCCGCCGCCCGCTTAACCGGCCTGCCGCTGGTGATCCATACCCGCGCTGCCGACGAGGCCTGTGGCCGCATCCTCGAGGACGAGATGGCCAAGGGTCCGTTTCGCGCAGTGCTGCATTGCTACACCGGCGGCCGCGATCTCGCGATGCAGGCGATTGACCTCGGCCTGTCGATTTCATTCACGGGCATTCTGACCTTCAAGAAGTCGCAGGCCCTGCGCGATCTCGCGGCCGAGCTTCCAGCCGATCGCATCATGGTGGAAACCGACGCGCCGTATCTGGCGCCCGGCAAATTCCGCGGCAAGCGCAACGAGCCTGCTTACGTGGTCGAGGTCGCAAAAGTGCTGGCGGAGACGCGGGGCGTTTCGCTGGACGAGATTTCGCGCCAGACCACGGAGAATTTCTTCTGCCTGTTCAGCAAGGTGCCGGCTCCGAAAGCTATCGCATGACGCTGACGCTGACAGTTCTCGGCTGCGGATCATCGGCCGGCGTGCCGCGTCCGGCGCTGGGCTGGGGCGCCTGCGACCCCACAAATCCAAGGAATCGCCGCCGCCGCTGCTCGCTGCTGGCGGAGCGCGCCGGGAAGGGCGGTCTCACGCGGATCGTGATCGATACCTCGCCCGATTTGCGCGAGCAGTTGATCGACGCCAATGTCGATCACATCGACGCGGTGTTCCTGACCCATGAGCATGCCGACCAGACCCACGGGATCGACGATCTGCGCTCGGTCGTGCTGCATCAGCGCCGGCGGATTCCGGTTTACCTGAACCGGTCGACCGCCGACCATATCCTGCTGCGGTTCTCCTATTGCTTCCTGGCGCCGCCCGGCAGCGACTATCCGCCGATCCTCGACCAGCATTCGATCGAAGCCGGCGAAAGCCGGACCATCGAAGGCAAGGGCGGGGCGATGACGCTTTCCGCCTTCATCATGCAGCACGGCAACATCCAGGCGCTGGGCTATCGCATCGGCGATGCCGCCTACACGCCCGATGTCAGCGACATCCCGGCCGAGAGCTGGCCGTTCTTGAGAGATCTCGATCTCTGGGTCATCGACGGGCTGCGCTATGCCGCCCATCCCAGCCATTTCAGCGTCAACGACGCGCTGGCCTGGATCGACCGCTTCAAGCCGCGCCGCGCCGTCATCACCAACATGCATTCCGACCTCGATTACGAGGTGCTGCGGCAGAGCCTGCCGCAGGGCGTGATTCCGGCCTATGACGGCATGCGGCTGACGCTGGAGCGGGCGGATTAGATCGGCACGCGGCTACGGCACCACTCCATCGACGTCATTGCGAGGAGCGCTTGCGACGAAGCAATCCATGCCGCAAACACAAGGAAGCTGGATTGCTTCGCTTCGCTCGCAATGGTGTGGAAGCAATTGTGCTTCAGATCAAAAACAGCCGCTTCCAGCCACAATCCCTCACGCCGTGATCGCCTTGGCCGAATCCACCTGATTGCGCAGCATGAATTTCTGGATTTTGCCCGTCGATGTCTTCGGGATCGGCCCGAACACCACGGCCTTCGGCGTCTTGAAACCGGACATCTGGCTGCGGCAGAACGCGATGATCTCGGCTTCGGTCGCTTGCGCGTTCTCTTTCAGTTCAACGAAGGCGCAGGGCACTTCGCCCCATTTGGAATCCGGCTTTGCCACCACGGCGGCGAACAGCACGGCCGGGTGCTTGTAGAGCACGTCCTCGACCTCGACCGAACTGATGTTTTCGCCGCCTGAAATGATGATGTCCTTGGAGCGGTCCTTGATGATGACGTAGCCGTGCGCATCGAGCACGCCGAGATCGCCGGTGTGAAACCAGCCGCCCGCAAAGGCCTCGTTGGTGGCCTTCTCGTTCTTGAGATAGCCCTTCATCACGATATTGCCGCGGAACATGACCTCGCCGATGGTCTCGCCGTCGCGCGGCACCTCGCGCATGGTGGCGGGATCGAGCACGGTGATGGCTTCCTGCAGCGGGTAGGGCACGCCCTGCCGGCGCTTCAGTTGCGCGCGCTGGTCGGCCGGAAGGTCATCCCAGCCCGGCTGCTCCGCGCAGACCGAGGCCGGGCCATAGACCTCGGTGAGACCGTAGACATGGGTCAGCTTGATACCGATGCTTTCGGCGCCTTCCAGCACCGCCACCGGAGGCGCCGCGCCCGCGATCAGCCCCACGACCGGCCGCGCTGCCGTGCCCTTTGGTGCGTCCGGCGCGTTGATCAGCGTGTTGTAGACGATCGGTGCGCCGCACATGTGGGTGACGCCATGCGCCTTGATCAGCTCGAAGATTTTCGTCGGATCGACCTTGCGCAGGCAGACATTGACGCCGGCCGACGCCGCGATGGTCCATGGAAAGCACCAGCCGTTGCAGTGGAACATCGGCAGCGTCCACAAATACACCGGATGCTGGCCGAGCCCGCCTGCGAGGATGTTGCTGACGGCGTTGAGATAGGCGCCGCGATGGTGGGTCACGACGCCCTTGGGATTGCCTGTGGTGCCCGAGGTATAGCTGAGCGCGATGGCGTCCCATTCGTCGGCCGGCAGCCGCGCGACGAAGCTTTCGTCGCCCTGCGCCACCGCGGCCTCGTATTCGAGTTCGCCGATGCGTTTTCCGCCGGCGAACGAGACATCGTCGACGTCGATGACTAGGGGTTTTGGGCCCTTCATCAGGGTGAGCGCCTCGCTGATCACGCCGGCAAATTCCGGATCGACCAGGATGATCCTGGCGCCGCCATGATCGAGCTGGAACGCGATCGAGGCGGCATCGAGCCGGATGTTGAGCGCATTGAGCACGGCGCCCGCCATCGGCACCGCGAAATGCAGTTCGTTCATCGCGGGGATGTTCGGCAGCATCGCCGCGACCGTGTCGCCATGGCCGATGCCGCGGCCCGCGAGGTACGAGGCAAAACGACGGCAGCGCGCATAGGTTTGCGACCAGGTGAAGCTGCGGCCTTCATAGACGGTGCTGACGTGATCGGGATAGATCGCGGCGGTTCGCGCCAGGAAACTCAGCGGCGTCAGCGCCACGTAGTTGGCGGGCGTCTTGTCCAGACCGATGCTGTACTGGTTTTGCCTGCTCATTTGATCCTCCGGTGACGTCGGCTTTTCCGCGTAGCATATTCTACGATCTGCGCCGGAGGGCCAGAAGTTGCTTTTGTCCGGCAAACTTCATTGAAACAGCAGATTTTTCGGATAAGTCATTGGTTTAACTTGCTAACATTATATTCCATAATATACCTTATGCGAATCTCGCATATGGAGGTTCGTGTCGTTCGTGTCGTTGAGGTGCTGCCCGCGTCCCATCGTATCTGTGCATGGGGTTGTTTTCGACTTTTTGGGTCCGGGGCTCCTTACCGCCCCCGGAACGTCGGCTTGCGCCGGCCGAGGAACGCCGCGACGCCTTCCTTGTGGTCCTCGCTGAGGCTGGCCAGCGCGAACTGATCGACGTCCATGTGGCTGGCGAGGTCGTCGAGCGCATGGGTCAGCCGGTTGACGGTCAGCTTGGTCATGGCGACCGACAGCGGCGGCTGGGCGGCGACCTTGGTGGCCAGCGCCATGGCGGCACCGAAGGCTCCGCCGGGCTCGGCCACCTCCTCCACCAGGCCCCATTCGTAGGCCTCGGCGGCCGAGATGCGCTGGTCGGCCAGGATCACTGCCTGCTTGGTGCGGGCCGGTCCGATCAAATGCAGCATGCGCGGCACGCTCTGCCAGCTCATGTTCATGCCGAGGCCGATCTCGGGCACCCGCATGTGGCCGTCGCGGGCCATGACGCGAAAGTCCAGCGCCACCGCCAGGGCCACGCCGCCGCCGACGCAAAACCCCTCAATGGCGCCGATCGTGATCTGTTCCATCTCCTGCCAGGCCCGGGTCAGCCGCGGTCCCAGTTTCAGGTGCCGCCGCAGCGTCCCCAGGTCCATCGTGGCGCGCGAGCGGCCCTCGGGGTCCTTGAGGTCAAAGCCGGCGGTGAACGCCCTGGCGCCACCGGTCAGCACCACGACCGAGGTGTCGCCGTCGTCCTCGAAACTGCGCGCGGCGTCGGTGAGCTGGCGCAGCGCCTCCGGCGACAGCGCGTTGATGCCGTCGCCGCGGTCGAAGCGCACCACGGCGATGCGTCCCTCGGGCCCGAGGCCCTTCTCGATGGTGACAAACCCGGCCAATTCAGCGTCTCCCTGCCCGCCATCTTCCGGACGGCGTTATCGTTGCGCCCAATGGCGTCAATTTTATCCAGTTTCTTATAACCGCGTTCACTGCCTCCGCAACATTGCGGATCTCTCCTCAATTCAGGCCATAGCTGATGCTAAGGCTCGCCACGAACCAAGGCAGATCATGACATTTCAAATTTCGACGCGTGGCGATGCGCTGCGCCATACGGCCGGCCGTGTGGCCGTGGCGGTCAGCCTCACCGTGGTGATGACCGCGGCCACGATGTTGCTGCAGCTGGGCACCGACCTCGATGCCAGCGTCCGCGTCGGCGCGGTGATTTTCTCGACCATCTGCGCTGCCGTCGTGATCTCGGCCCTGCTCGCGGGCGGCCTGAGCTTTCGATCCGCCCTCTTGATGCGGGATCTGACACTGGCGCGCAGCGAACTGGCCCGGATATCCCGCACCGATCAATTGACCGGCTTGCTCAACCGGCGCGGCTTCGACGAGAGCGCGGCATTGACCCTGAGGTCGGCATTTGCCGCCAATCTGCCGGCAGTTGTTTTCATGTGCGACGTCGATCACTTCAAGTCCATCAACGACCGGTTCGGCCATGCCTTCGGCGACAAGGTGCTGGTCGAGATCGCCGACGTGTTGCGTGGTTTCGCCGGCAAGAAAGGTGTCCTGGTCGGACGGCACGGCGGCGAGGAATTTGCCGCGCTGATGATCGGAATCACCCGCGAACAGGCCGCGCAATACGCCGAGAATATCCGCCATGCCTGCGCTGCCAGGGAAATCTCGATCGATGACGATTCCACGCGCGTGACCATCAGCATCGGCTTCACGGTCGCACGCGAGGAACTCGACCTCTCGACCATCATGCGGGTGGCCGACCGGGCCCTCTACATCGCCAAACACGCCGGACGCAATCAGGTGGCGCGGGCCGATGCAGCTTCGCTGGTTGCGGCCTGAGCGGCCGGCTCACAGATGGCCGGTCCGATGGTGGTCGGGCTTGCTGTCCGGCACCGGAAACCGGATCGTCGTGCCGATGGTGATCCAGTTGGCGTCTTCCCCCGAAATATTGCGGCCGTAGATGACGTCGACCGAGAAAATCTCGTTCGGACGGTAGCGCAGGCCGGTCTGAAATCGCGGCCGCACCGCGCTCGGCGTACCCGATGTCCCGGCCTGGCCGAACGTCTCGATGGTCCATTGCAGGGTTTCGGTGAGTTTCCAGTCGAAGCCAAGGCCATAGGTCAGGTAATGCCGATCGACGCTACGATCCCACAGCCAGCCGGCGTTGAGGTTGATCCGGGTGGTCTCGGAAAGCCGGTAGGTCGCCGGTATCGTCGCAAAGGCGGTGAGGTGTTCCCCCGTCGACGCATCGAACGCCCCGCCGGCACTGAAGGCAACGCCGAACCTTCCGATTCCCGTCGGAGCGATATTCCACTTGGCCTTGGGGGCGAGCGAGGTGCTCCAGTCACCTTCGCTGCGGGACCTCACGGTCTGCATGCTCAATTCCACCGGCCTGAAGACATTGACCACGCAGGAGGGATTGGCGACGGCCGAAAAATCGGTGTTGGTCGCCGCCTGCAGCCAGCTTTCGACCTTGCAGGATCCGGCCTCGCCGATGTCGGCGGCATCGACCGCATAGGCGCCGTTGGCCGCCCGGGCGCCATTCGACAGGAATAGCGCAGCAGCTGCCGTTATCCCCGCAAAGGCTATGCGTTTTGCTCCCTGCCCCATGAGCGCACGCTAGCAGAGTCCGCAGGCCTCGACATACCCACAATCTTGCGTATCTTCCCGATATGACCGGACATGACCACGACCACCATCACCACGACCATTCGGAATTGTCCGAGACCGAGCTGCGGGTGCGCGCGCTTGAGACCATCCTGACCGAAAAGGGCTATGTCGATCCGGCCGCGCTCGATCTTCTGATCGAGACCTACGAAACCAGGGTCGGACCCCGCAACGGCGCCCGGGTCGTGGCGCGGGCATGGTCCGATCCGGCTTTTCGCGCCCGCCTGCTCGGGGATGCCACGCCGGCGATCGGCGAACTCGGCTATGCCGGGCGCCAGGGCGAGCATATCGTGGCGGTCGAGAACACACATCAACTGCACAACATGGTCGTGTGCACGCTGTGCTCCTGTTATCCGTGGCCGGTGCTGGGACTGCCGCCGGTCTGGTACAAATCCGCCCCCTATCGCTCCAAGGCGGTCAAGGATCCGCGCGGCGTGCTGGCCGATTTCGGTTTCGAGCTGCCCGACAGCACCGAGATTCGCGTCTGGGATTCGACCGCGGAAATTCGCTATTTCGTGCTGCCGATGCGGCCCGCCGGCACCGAGGGCTGGAGCGAGCAGCGCCTCGCCGACCTCGTCACCCGCGACAGCATGATCGGCACCGGTCTGCCCAAGCAACCGCACGAGGTCGCCTGATGGAGGGCGCGCACGATATGGGCGGCGTGGCGTGGTCCGGTCCGGTGCTACCAGAACCTGACGAGCCGGTATTTCACGCCGAATGGGAGCGGCGCGCGTTCGCGATCACGCTGGCGATGGGAATGCCCGGCGGCTGGAACATCGACATGTCGCGCTTCGCCCGCGAGAACCGGCCGCCCGAAGAGTATTTGAGCAAGAGCTACTACGAGATCTGGCTAGCTGGCCTCGAACGGCTGATGCTGGAGCGCGGCCTGGTCACGGCGGACGAGATCGAGGCCGGCAAGCCGCTGCATCCGGCCAAGCCGGTGGCGAGAACGCTGTCATCCGACGGTGTCGCGGCCATGCTGCACCGCGGCGGGCCGACCCAGCGCGAGGTCAGGAGCCCTGCGCTGTTCGCGGTCGGCAACCGCGTCCGCACCAAAATGATCCATCCGCCGACCCATACGCGGCTGCCGCGCTACGTGCGCGGGCATGTCGGCGTCGTCGAACTGCTGCATGGCGTTCACGTCTTCCCTGACAGCAACGCGCTGGGCCAGGAAAATCCGCAGTGGCTCTACACCGTGACCTTCGACGGCCGCGAATTGTGGGGGCCTGACGGCGACGCCTCGGTCAAGACTTCGGTCGACGCCTGGGAATCCTATCTGGAGCCCGCCTGATGCTATCAGATCCACAAGCAGCCCTCGACGCCACCCGCATTGTTCCGGGCATTCCCCGCGATACCGACGGCCCGGTGTTCCGCGAGCCCTGGGAAGCGCAGGCCTTCGCGATGGCGCTGGCGCTGCATGCGCGCGGGCTGTTCAGCTGGAACGAATGGGCGGCCGCGCTGGCGCAAGAGATCAAGCGCGCGCAGGCGGCCGGCGATGCCGATACCGGCGAGACCTATTACCGGCACTGGCTGGCGACGCTCGAAAGGCTGATCGCCGACAAGGGTGTCGCGACGACAGCCACCCTGCACCGCTACCGCGACGCCTGGGACCACGCCGCCGACCGTACCCCGCACGGCTCGCCGATCGTATTGCTGCCGGAAGATTTTACGAATTAAGCGGGCGCGCCGCGTATTCCTGCCAGCCCCTGGCGCGCAGCGCACAGGCCGGGCATTCGCCGCAGCCATAGCCCCAGTCGTGGCGCGCGCCGCGTTCGCCGAGATAGCAGGTGTGGGAATGTTCGCGGATCAGGTCGACCAGCCCTGCCCCGCCGAGGTCATGCGCCAGTTGCCAGGTCGAGGCCTTGTCCAGCCACATCAGCGGCGTATGCAGTTCGAACGATCTGGCCATGCCGAGATTGAGCGCGGTCTGCAGCGCCTTGATGGTCTCGTCGCGGCAATCCGGATAGCCGGAATAATCGGTCTCGCACATGCCGCCGATGATATGGGTGATGCCGCGCCGGTAGGCCAGCGCGGCGGCAAAAGTCAAAAACATCAGGTTGCGGCCGGGCACGAAGGTGTTGGGCAGGCCGTCCGCGCCCATGGCGATGGCGACATCGCGGGTCAGCGCGGTATCGGAAATATCGGCCAAAGTGGGAATATCCAGCGTATGGCTTTCGCCGAGCTTCTCTGCCCAATCCGTGCGCAGTGACTTCATGCCGTCGAGCAGACGCTCCCGGCATTGCAACTCGATGGCGTGGCGCTGCCCGTAGTCGAAGCCGAGCATTTCGACACGCCCAAAACGCTGCAACGCCCAGGCAAGGCAGGTGGCGGAATCCTGTCCGCCGGAAAACAGCACCAGCGCGGTTTCGGTTTGGAGTTGGTCGCTCATGGCGTGCCCATAGCACTCATCGACCTCAGGGCCAATCGGTGGAAACATCCGCCTGCCCGGTTCGTTTCGCTGGGACGGGGGCTCCGGTTGCGGCATAAGGCCTGATCCTCTCTCCGGACCCGGTGCGTCATGACCCCTTCCCGCGATATTTCACGCCTGCTCGAAATCATGGCGGCGCTGCGCACACCCGGCAGCGGCTGTCCGTGGGATCTCGAACAGAAGTGCGCGACCATCGCGCCTTACACCATCGAGGAAGCCTATGAAGTCGCCGACGCCATCGCGCGCGGCG
>NZ_JAURXB010000004.1 GCF_030654605.1 Bradyrhizobium sp. | reverse complement strand
CGCCAGTTCGACCGCATGGCCGAAGTCACCGGCCGCGCCGCCGACCAGATCATCGCCGCCCATTCAGTTGCGGCGTGATGCGTCGGCATTGACAGCGCCGCCGGCATGCCCGATCTCACTGGCGGCGCCTGCATTCGGGTGCCGCCACGGGATCGACGATGACAGCCGCACCAAAAACCCCCGCCGCGTGCCTGATCGGATGGCCGGCGGCGCATTCGCGCTCGCCGCTGATCCATCATTACTGGCTGCGCACCCTCGGCATCGAGGGCGGCTACGTCATCGAGGCGGTGCCGCCCGACGAGTTCAAGGATTTCGTGTTCCGGCTGTCGCTGCGCGGCTTCGTCGGCGCCAACGTCACCCTGCCGCACAAGGAGCGCGCGCTGGCGCTGTCGAAACCGGACGAACGCGCCCGCGCCGTGGGCGCCGCCAATACGCTGTGGTACGAGGACGGCGAGCTGCGCTCGACCAACACCGACATCGAAGGGTTCATCAACAATCTCGACGCCTGCGCGCCCGGATGGGACCGCGCCGGAGACGCCCTGGTGCTGGGCGCCGGCGGCTCCTCGCGCGCGGTGGTGTTCGGGTTGCTGGAGCGCGGCATCAAGCGCGTGCATCTGGCCAACCGCACGCTCGATCGCGCCCGCGCACTGGCCGACCAGTTCGGCGACGTGCATCCGATCGCGTGGGAGGCGATCGGCGAGGTGCTGCCGCGCGCGGGTCTGCTGGTGAATACCACGTCGCTCGGCATGCATGGCCAGCCTCCCCTCGGGATCGACGTAGGCCTGCTGCCGCCGCACGCCGTGGTCGCCGATCTCGTCTACGTGCCGCTGGAGACGCCGTTGCTGGCCGCCGCGCGCGGCCGCGGACTGCAAGTCGCCGACGGGCTCGGCATGCTGCTGCACCAGGCGGTGCGCGGCTTCGAACTCTGGTTCGGGCAGCGGCCGCAGGTCACATCAGAACTGCGCGCGCTGGTCGAGGCCGATCTCGGGAAAGCTTGAGCATCGCGATGAGGCGGCTTCAGCCCAACTCTCTCAACGCGTCGTCCCTGCGAAAGCAGGGACCCATACGCCGTGTCGGCGCGTTTGGCGACACTGTTGATACAGTCGTCGAAAACATCAACAACGGTGGCTATGGGTCCCGGCTCGGCGCTCGCGTTGCTCGCTGGGCCGGGACGACGATAGAATTTGGGTTCGGCCTAAATCGCCAGCACGTGGTCGTCGATCTCGGCGATGGTGTTCACCCCGCACAGGCCCATGGTGACGCTGAGTTCGTTGCGCAGGATGTCGAGCGCCTTGCCGACACCGGGGCCGCCGAAGGCGCCGAGGCCGTGGATGTAGGCGCGGCCGATCATGCAGGATTTGGCGCCGAGCGCCAGCGCCCGCATCACGTCCTGGCCGGAGCGGATGCCGCCGTCGAACATGATTTCCATCTGCGCGCCGACGGCGTCGACGATCTCGGGCAAGACCTCGATCGACGACGGCGCGCCGTCCAGCTGGCGGCCGCCATGGTTGGAGACCACCAGCGCCTGCGCGCCGGTCTTGGCCGCTTCCTCGGCATCCTCGACGTCGAGAATGCCCTTCAGGATCAGCTTGCCGGGCCAGATCGAGCGGATCCACTCGATGTCTTTCCAGTTCAGCGAAGTGTCGAACTGGGTCGCGATCCAGGTCCCGAGCGCGGTGATGTCGTCGGTGCCCTTGAGATGGCCGACCAGGTTGCCGAAGGTGCGGCGCTTGCCGCGCAGCACGCCGGCGACCCAGGCCGGCTTGCTGGCGAAATCGACCAGTTTCGACAGCGACCATTCCGGCGGCACCGTCATGCCGTTCTTGATGTCGGCATGGCGCTGGCCGATCACTTGCAGATCGACGGTCAGCACCAGCGCGCTGCATTTCGCGGCGATGGCGCGCTCGATCAGCGCCTTGATGAAGCCGCGGTCCTTCATGACGTAGAGCTGGAACCAGAACGGCTTGTCGACATTGGCGGCGACGTCCTCGATCGAGCAGATCGACATCGTGCTCAAGGTGTAGGGAACCCCGGCGGCCTGCGCGGCGCGGCAGGCGTGGATTTCGCCGTCGCCATATTGCATGCCGGTCAGCCCGACCGGCGCCAGGATCAGCGGCATCGCGGCGGGCTCGCCGAGGATGGTGGTCGAAAGATCGCGCTTCGAGACGTCGACCAGGATGCGCTGGCGGAATTTGATGGCCTGCAGGTCGTCGACATTGGCCCGGAGCGTGTCCTCGGAATAGGAACCGCGATCGGCGTAGTCGAAAAACGCCTTCGGCACTTTGCGCTTGTGGACCTGGCGCAGATCCTCGATGCAGGTGATGTGTTTCATAAGCGTTCCCGGCCCTCGTTGTCTTGTCGCTTTGACTGATCATCTAGCACGCTTGGGGGCCCGGCAAAATCGCCTTACGTGAAGCCGTCGGGAGGGCGTCCATGACCGGACCACGTTCCGCCCGCAGCGACGCCGAAGCCGCCGGGAAGCGCCGGCTGGACCGGGCGCTGGAGGAGGGACTGGAGGAGATCTTTCCGGCCCGGAATCGGGTCAGCGTCACCCAGCCGGTGCCCGCCAAAGCCGGCCACCGCGTCGAGCGAAGCGAATAACCGGCCTGCCGGCAGGGTTCCTGCCAGGGCGTAATTCTTTTAATAACAACACGTTAGGTCCAAAATTGCAGTTCAGCCGCCGGTAATGATTCATCATATTTTTTGAAGCCATTTTAGCTCCGGAGGCACTATAACCCCCCTTACACGCCATGGTAGGCGGGCGTTCGCGGTTTCTCGCCGGGTGGTTGGAGAAGTCGCGGCGATGTTGGGGGTATCATGAGCCGCAAATATTTCGGGACGGACGGGATTCGTGGCCGTGCCAATGGTCTGATCACGCCGGAGCTGGCGCTCAAGGTCGGGCAGGCCGCGGGCCTGGTCTTTCAGCGCGGCGAACATCGCCACCGCGTCGTGATCGGCAAGGACACACGGCTGTCCGGCTACATGATCGAATACGCCATGGTGGCCGGTTTCACCTCGGTCGGCATGGACGTGCTGCTGCTCGGCCCGATGCCGACGCCGGCGGTGGCGATGCTGACCAAGTCGATGCGCGCCGATCTCGGCGTGATGATTTCGGCTTCGCACAATCTGTTCGAGGACAACGGCATCAAGCTGTTCGGTCCGCAGGGCTTCAAACTCTCCGACGACGTCGAAAAGCAGATCGAACAATTGCTCGACGAGTCCCTCGACAAGAGGTTGGCGCAGAGCGCCAGCCTCGGCCGTGCCCGCCGCATCGACGGCGTCCACGATCGCTACATCGAATTCGCCAAGCGCACACTGCCGCGCGATCTCAGCCTCGACGGCTTGCGCGTGGTGATCGATTGCGCCAATGGCGCGGCCTACAAGGTGGTGCCGGAAGCGCTGTGGGAGCTCGGCGCCGACGTCATTTCCATCGGGGTCGAACCCGACGGTTTCAACATCAACAAGGAATGCGGCTCCACCTCGCCGGAAGCGCTGAGCCGCAAGGTGCGCGAGATGCGCGCCGACATCGGCATCGCGCTCGACGGCGATGCCGACCGGGTCATCCTGGTCGACGAGCGCGGACACACCGTCGACGGCGACCAGCTGCTGGCGGTGATCGCGCAGAGCTGGAAGGAAGACGGCCGGCTCGCCAAGCCCGGCATCGTCGCCACCGTGATGTCGAATCTCGGGCTGGAGCGCTTCCTCGACGGGCAGGGCATCGAGCTGATCCGCACGCCGGTCGGCGACCGCTATGTGCTGGAGCAAATGCTGAGCCGCGGCTACAATGTCGGCGGCGAGCCGTCCGGCCACATCATCCTGTCCGACTATGCCACCACGGGCGACGGCTTCGTCGCCGCCCTGCAGGTGCTGGCGGTGGTGCAGAAGCTGCGCCGCCCGGTATCGGAAGTCTGCCATCGCTTCGACCCGCTGCCGCAGATCCTGAAGAACGTGCGCTACCGCAGCGGCAAGCCGCTCGACGACGCCGAGGTCAAATCCGCCATCGTGGACGGCGAGAAGCGGCTGAACGGCCATGGCCGACTGCTGGTGCGCTCCTCCGGCACCGAGCCCGTGATCCGGGTGATGGGCGAGGGCGATGACCGCATCCTGGTCGAGGAAGTGGTCGATCACATCGTCTCCGCGCTCGGGCACGCCGCGGCCGCGTAAGCCCGCGATCGCATCGCAGCCATTATCGATTGGCGCTGGTGGGCGCGGCGCCGCCGTCGTAGGAGGACTGATTGCTCTTCCGAATCCGGGATTTTGGCCGTTGAACAAGCCCGTCATCGTCAATGAAGAGGCGCTGGCCGCGCCGGTGGCGGTGCCCGGCCTCACCACGGCCGCCGCCGCGACGGGGCCGGTCTATGTCGTGCTGGTGGGCATCAGCCTGTCGCATTTTCTCAACGACACCATGCAGTCGCTGATCGCATCGGTGTATCCGATCCTGAAGGAGAATTACGCGCTGGACTTCGCGCAGATCGGCATGATCACGCTGGCGTTCCAGTTCACCGCGTCACTGCTGCAGCCGGTGATCGGATATTTCACCGACAGGAAGGCGCAGCCGTTCTCGCTCGCCATCGGCATGGGATTCACGTTTTTCGGCTTGCTGCTGCTCAGCGTCGCGCAGCAATACCCGGTGATCCTGATCGCGGCGGCGCTGGTCGGGCTCGGCTCGGCGGTGTTCCATCCGGAGTCGGCGCGGATCGCCCGGCTGGCCTCCGGCGGGCGTTACGGTTTCGCGCAATCGGTATTCCAGCTCGGCGGCAGCTTTGGGACCTCGATGGGCCCGCTGCTCGCCGCATTGATCGTGGTGCCGTTCGGCCAGCCCAGCATCGCCTGGTTTTCCTCGATCGCGTTCCTGGCGATCATCATCCTGTGGCGGATCGGGCTGTGGTACCGGCCCCAGATCACGACCAGGAAGGCGCCGCCGCCGTCGCATCCGGACGCGCCGAGTTCGCGCCGGGTCAAGATCGCGCTGCTGGTGCTGGTCGCGCTGCTGTTCTCCAAGCAGCTCTATGTCTCGAGCCTGTCGAGCTATTACATCTTCTATCTGATCGAGAAATTCCAGGTCTCGACCCAGCAGGCCCAGCTCTATCTCTTCCTGTTTCTCGCCGCCAACGCCGCCGGCGCCTTCTTCGGCGGATCGCTCGGCGATCGTTTCGGCCGCAAATACGTGCTCTGGTTCTCCATCCTCGGCGCGCTGCCGTTCACGCTGGCGCTGCCCTATGCCGGGCTGTTCGCCAGCGCGGTGTTGACGGTGCTGATCGGCCTGATCATTTCGTCAGCGACGTCGTCGATCATCGTTTTTGCGCAGGAGCTGGTGCCGCACCGCTTGGGAATGATCTCCGGGGTGTTCTTCGGATTTGCATTCGGCATCGGCGGTGTCGGCGCCGCCGCGCTCGGCAGGGTCGCCGACCATACCGGCCTCGAATTCGTCTATCACGTCTGCGCGTTCCTGCCGGCGATCGGACTGCTCGCGGTGTTCCTGCCGAAGATGCCGAAAGCGGCACGCTAACGCCGGCGGTTTGCGCGGGGAGCGCGGAATTTCCGTCAACACATTGTTAGCGATTGAGACGGTTCCGCCATTTTTGCGCAATCGGTTTCATCGCCGCAAGAAATTTCACAGCCGCCAACGGAAAAAACGCAATCCGCATTTGCCGCGTGCGGTAGCGCGACAAATTATTGAAATTCCGCATGATCTCGCCGCCGGCCGCGCTTGCGGGGCAGGTCGTACGCAACGGATTATCAACCTTAATAATTAGGGTTAAGTGCCGCTTAAGTATTTTGGGGCATCGTCCGACCGTGAGTTTTTGATGTGAGGCCTCCGTTGTCTGCCTCACCGGACAAAAGGACGAAGCCAATGCGTAGCGTTAAGTTTCTCGTTGCCGCCGGAGCGGCATCAATGTTGTCGTCGGTGGCGTTTGCCGCCGACATGGCCATCATGCCGCCGCCGGCATACGCGCCGCCTCCGGTCGTCGAGGACTTCGGCGGCTGGTACCTGCGCGGCGATATCGGTTTCAGCAATCAGAAGGTCGAGCGCCTCAACAACGCGCTCGATGCGGGTCTTACCACCCAGAGCCAGACCCACAACTTCAACACCGCGGGCATCTTCGGCCTCGGCGTCGGTTACAAGGTCAACAACTGGTTCCGCGCCGATATCACCGGTGAGTATCGCGGCAATTCGCAGTACTTCGGCAAGGACAACATCACCTATCCCGGCGGCGTTGGCACCGATACCTATCACGCCACCAAGAACGAGTGGGTGGTGCTCGGCAACGCCTATGTCGATCTCGGCACCTGGTGGTGCATGACCCCGTTCATCGGCGCCGGTGTCGGCGGCGCGCGGGTTGCCATCAACGGCTTCACCGACCAGAGCATTGCCAACAATGGCGGCGGCGCGCTGCCGGGTCTGGCCTACGGCGACAACGTGGCGAAGTGGAATCTGGCCTGGGCGCTGCATGCCGGTGTCGCCTACAAGGTCACGCCGAACTTCACCGTCGAACTGGCCTATCGCTATCTCGACATGGGCGACGGCCTGACCGGCGACCTGCGCACCTTCGACGGCGTCAACGGCGTCAACAACCCGATGACGTTCAAGAACATCACCTCGCATGACCTCAAGCTCGGCGTACGCTGGGATCTGAGCAGCCCGCCGGTCTACGCGCCGCCGCTGATGCGCAAGGGCTGATCGAGCCTCATCGCTTAACACTTCTTAACGGCGCGGGATCTTCCCGCGCCGTTTGGTTTGTGCGGCCGGTGCGATTCCGCAGGAAAACCTGCCGCCGGATTTGCTGCTCGGATAAATCGCAGTTTTTGCGACAGAAGATGCCGGTCGAGGGCCCGCGACAACCATTGGTTAAGGTTAACGGGGGATGATCAGCGCCAGGTCAGAGTGTGTTCGATGGAGTGTTGCGATGCGTAGGATTTTGCTGGCGGCGGTATTATTCGGAGCGGCGTCTTGCGCCGAGGCGGCAGACCTGTCGGATCTCCCGATCCTGCGCGGCGCCCTCACTGAAGGGCTGGCCAGCCGCCCGGCCAACTGGCAGGGCGCCTACGTCGGTGTCCAGGGCGGATACGGCACTTCCAACATGAACTTTTCGGGCTCGACGCGCACGGTCGCCGCGAGTCTGTTGTCAGGCACTGAAATGGAGAGCCAACAGCAGATTTCGTCGTGGCCTATCATGGGGAAAGCCTCGGTCCATGGTAACGGGTACGGCGGGTTCGCAGGCTATAACTCGCAGTGGGACGACGTCGTTGTTGGTTTCGAAGCAAGTTACTTGCACGGCAAGTTCGGCGGATCGCAGACCGGTACGATGGCGAGATTTTTCTCGCTGCCATCCGGCTCCACCAATAGCGCCACGTATCAAGGCACTTCGTCAATCTTGATATCCGACATGGCCTCGCTACGTGCCCGTGCCGGCTATGCGTGGGGCGCCTTCCTTCCCTATGCGTTCGGCGGCGTAGCGCTCGGACAAGCCAACATCACCCGGACCGCCCGCATTTTCGGTACCCAGGTGAACCCGGCGAACCCTCCTCCGTTTGACAATGTACCGTTCGATATCAGCGCGACCGAAGCCATGAACAGCAAACTGATCTACGGCTATTCTTTCGGCCTCGGCGTCGACGTGCAATTGATATCGTGCCTGTTTTTCCGGGCGGAGTGGGAATATGCCCGCTTCACAACGGTCGTCGACACCAACGTCAGTACCGGCCGCATCGGTCTCGGTTACAAATTCTGATTCATCTGCCTGACGCGTCCGCGGCGCGCTATTGACAGAATTCCCTTTGCCTGTTGCTCTGTCGTATCAGCGGATGGCAGCAGATGATGAAAATCTACGGCGATACCAATTCCGGCAATTGCCTGAAGGTGAAATGGGTCTGCGATCATCTGGCGCTGCCCTATGAGTGGATCAGCGTCGATACGCTCAAGGGCGAGACCCGCACCACGGAGTTTCTCAAGCTCAACGGCGCGGGCCAGGTTCCGACGGTCGTGTTCGACGACGGTCGCGTGCTGGCGCAGTCCAACGCCATCATTCGCTACCTCGCCCGCCGCAGCGATCTCATTCCCAAGGACGACTTCGTCGCGGCGAAGATGGACGAGTGGCTGTTCTGGGAACAATACAGCCACGAGCCCTATGTCGCGGTGTGCCGGTTCCAGATGGTGTATCTCGGCAAGGCGGCCTCCGACCTCGATCCGGACAAGATCAAGCGCGGCTATTTCGCGCTGGCGCGAATGGAGCATCAGCTCGCCTTGACGCCGTTCCTGACCGGCGACGCGGTCACGCTCGCCGACGTCTCGCTGCTGGCCTATACGCGGGTCGCGCACGAGGGCGGCTTTCACCTCGACGGCTATGCCTCCATCCGGCGCTGGATCGGCGAGGCCGAACGGGCGCTCGGGTTGCCTCCGGCAGGCTAAGGCGTTTCGATTCCGGCATCTGGATTCGCAAATCGCTGCGGCGATAGCGCCGGCATACCGAGCGTCACCGACCTGTGATCCCGAGATCATACCCGATTCCAGGGGTCCACCTGATTCCAGGGTCACACCTGATCCCCGGTGCACTACCTGATTGCCCGAAACTTCCTTGACGATTCCCGGCGTTTCCCCTAATGACCGCGGCGGGACACCTCCCCCCAACGGGAGGCTAGCTATCTGGAAGGATAGAACATGACTGCTGCGAAGCCCGCATTGCGGCCCAACGTGCCGCATTTCTCCTCCGGCCCCTGTGCCAAGCGCCCCGGCTGGACCCCCCAAAATCTCAAAGACGCCGCCCTGGGCCGTTCGCACCGCGCGAAAATCGGCAAGGCCAAGCTGAAGCTCGCGATCGAATTGACGCGCGAAGTGCTTGAAGTGCCCGCCGGTTACAGGATCGGCATCGTGCCGGCGTCGGATACCGGCGCGGTCGAAATGGCGCTGTGGTCGCTGCTCGGTGCGCGGCCGGTGACGACGATCGCCTGGGAATCCTTCGGCGAGGGCTGGGTCAGCGACATCGTCAAGGAATTGAAGCTCAAGGACGTCACCAGGCTGCATGCCGGCTATGGCGAAATTCCCGATCTTTCCAAGGCCGATCCCGCTTCCGACATCGTCTTCACCTGGAACGGCACCACCTCCGGCGTGCGGGTTCCCAACGCCGACTGGATCAGCGCCGACCGCCAGGGCCTGACCATTTGCGACGCCACCTCGGCGGCGTTTGCGCAGAAGCTCGACTGGGCCAAGCTCGATGTGGTGACCTTCTCCTGGCAGAAGGCCCTGGGCGGCGAGGCCGCGCACGGCATGCTGGTGCTGTCACCGCGCGCGGTGGCGCGGCTCGAGAGCTACACCCCGACGTGGCCGCTGCCGAAAATCTTCCGCATGACCAAGGGCGGCAAGCTCAACGAGGGCATCTTTGAAGGCGAGACCATCAACACCCCGTCGATGCTGTGCGTGGAAGACTATCTCGACGCGCTGAACTGGGCGAAGTCGGTCGGCGGCCTCAAGGGCCTGATGGCGCGTGCCGACGCGAATACGAAAGTGCTGGCCGACTGGAAGGCGAAGACGCCGTGGATCGATTTCCTGGCGAAAGATCCGGCGATCCGTTCCAACACCTCCGTGTGCATGAAGGTGGTCGATCCCGCCATCACGTCGCTGAGCGCGGATGCGCAAGCTGACTTCTCCAAGAAGCTGGTTGCTTTGGTGGAGAAGGAAGGCGCCGGCTACGACTTCGCGCATTATCGCGATGCGCCCGCGGGCCTGCGGATCTGGTGCGGCGCCACGGTGGAAGCCGGCGACGTCGCACTGCTGACGCAGTGGATCGACTGGGCGTTCGCGGAAATGAAGGCCGCGATTCCGAAGGCGGCCTAAACCCAATCCCACTCAATTGTCGTCCCGGGCAAGCAGCCCTTCGCCGCGCGACCCGGGACCCATAACCACCAGCAGGGAGTATGGGTCCCGGCTCTACGCGCCAAGTGGCGCTTCGGCCGGGACGACGCTTCAATTTTTCCAGAGGACTATCCCAAATGACAAAGCCCAAGGTTCTCATTTCCGACGCGCTGTCGCCCGCTGCCGTGCAGATCTTCAAGGATCGCGGCATCGAGGTCGATTTCCAGCCCAACCTCGGCAAGGACAAGGACAAGCTCGCCGAGATCATCGGCAATTACGACGGGCTGGCGATCCGCTCGGCCACCAAGGCCACGGCAAAAATCATCGAGAAGGCGACGCGGCTGAAGGTGATCGGCCGCGCCGGCATCGGCGTCGACACTGTCGACATTCCCGCCGCGACCGCCAAGGGCGTCATCGTGATGAACACGCCGTTCGGCAATTCGATCACGACCGCCGAACACGCCATCACCCTGATGCTGGCGCTGGCGCGCGAAATTCCGCAGGCCGACGCCTCGACCCAGGCCGGCAAGTGGGAAAAGAACCGCTTCATGGGGGTCGAAATCACCGGCAAGACGCTGGGCGTGATCGGCTGCGGCAATATCGGCGCGATCGTCGCCGACCGCGCGCTCGGCCTGCGCATGAAGGTGATCGCGTTCGATCCGTTCCTGTCGCCGGAGCGCGCCAGGGATATCGGCGTCGAGAAGGTCGAACTCGACGAGCTGCTCAAGCGCGCCGATTTCATCACGCTGCATACGCCGCTGACCGAGAAGACGAAAAATATTCTCGACGCGGCGGCGCTGGCGAAAACGAAGAAGGGCGTGCGCATCGTCAATTGCGCGCGCGGCGGGCTGGTCGACGAGCAGGCGCTGGTCGATGCGCTGAATTCCAAGCATGTCGCGGGCGCCGCGTTCGACGTATTCGTCGAGGAGCCGGCCACCACGAACGTGCTGTTCGGCCATCCCAACGTGATCTGCACCCCGCATCTCGGCGCCGCCACCACCGAAGCGCAGGAAAACGTCGCACTTCAGGTCGCCGAGCAGATGTCGGATTATCTGTTGAGCGGCGCAATCTCCAACGCGGTCAATTTTCCGTCGATCACGGCGGAAGAGGCGCCGAAGCTGAAGCCGTTCATCGAACTGGCCGAGAAACTCGGCTCGTTCGCCGGCCAGCTCACCGAGAGCGGTATCCTCAAGGTGCAGATCACCTATGAGGGCCATGTCGCCGAGATGAAGATCAAGGCGCTGACTTCGGCGGCGCTGTCGGGCCTGCTGCGGCCGATGCTGGGCGACGTCAACGTGGTCTCGGCGCCGGTGGTGGCCAAGGAGCGCGGCATGGTGGTCGACGAGATCGTGCGCGCGGCGCAGAGCGATTACGAAAGCCTGATCACGGTCACCGTCACCACCGAGCGGCAGGGGCGCTCGGTGTCGGGCACCGTCTATGCCGACGGCAAGCCGCGGCTGGTCGACATCAAGGGCATCCGGGTCGATGCAGAGTTCGGCAAGTCGATGATCTACGTCACCAATGAGGACAAGCCCGGCTTCATCGGCAAGTTTGCCGGCCTGCTCGGCGACGCCAGACTCAACATCGCCACCTTCCATCTCGGCCGCAACGCGCCGGGCGGCGACGCCATCGCGCTGGTCGAGGTCGACGGCGCGGTGCCGGCAGAGGTGCTCGCCAAGGTGCAGGGGTTGCCGCAGGTCAAGCAGGCCAAGGCGCTGGTGTTCTAAGAGGCGGATCTTTTCTTCACCCTCCCCCTCGAGGGAGGGTGAAGTAATTCTCGCTGCCGATCGCTCCCCGGCCGCCGCCGCGGCGCCGCCCTGGCCGCGCCTTACGGTTACCTCAATCGAACCGGTTCCATGGCCGCGGCGTCTCATCACAGGTGGTGATGCTACCTTTGCCTGTCCGGCGCGCCGGACCGGGCAAGGGCCTTGCGCGCGCCGCGCCGGGATTTGAGGGAGGGAATTCATGCCGACGATTGCGAACATTGTTGCAACCACCAGCCTGGTGGCGCTTGCCAGCCTTGCTGCCATGTCGGCGCAGGCGGCCGAACTCGCGGCCACCTCGGCCGTCGATGCCGTCACGGTCTATCCCGATGGCGCCAGCGTGACGCGCCTGATCACGCTCGACCTGCCGTCCGGCGACAGCACCCTGGTGGCGAAGGATTTCCCGCTGACGCTGGATCCGTCCTCGCTGCGGGTCGAGGGCGAGGCGGGCGCGAAGTTCACCATCGGCGCCATCGATACAAGGCCGCCGCGTGCAGCACCACCGGTCAACCTGCCGGAACTGGACAAGCGCATCGAGGCGCTGAAGGACGAACGCGCCAATCTTGCAGGCGCGATCAATGCCGCCACCGCGCGCCGCAAATTTGCCGAGCGTTTTGCCGAATCCTCTCCCGCAGGGCTCGGCGACAAGGGTGAGGCGCGTCCGATCGCCGAATGGCGCGCGGCCTTTGCCGCGGTCGCCGAGGAAGTCGCCGGCGCGGACACTGCGATCCGCGACGCCGAACGCAAGCAGCGCGACATCGACCGCGAAATCGCGCGGCTCGAATCCGACCGCGCGACCAAGCCGCCGAACAAGCTCGAGGTCCGGATCGATCTCGCCGCAGCGACAGCCGCGAAGGCGACGCTGCGGGTGACCTATGCCGTACGCCAGGCGCGCTGGGCGCCGCTGTACGACGCCCGGCTCGATACCGGAACGAAGGACCGCAAGCCGGGGCTCGAACTGGTGCGCCGCGCCGAGATTACCCAGAGCACGGGCGAGGACTGGTCGAATGTGGCGCTGGCGGTCTCAACCGTCCGCACGGCACGCGGCGGCAGCGCGCCTGAATTGAATTCGCTGATCGTAAAGTATCCGCAACCGCCGCGCCCGCTGGCCGGGGGCGCCCTCTCGGATGCCGCCAAGCCTCGCTCGATGCAGGCCCCGATGTCGGCCCCGATGGCGGCGGAATCCGTTGCCAGGCGCGCCGACGAGCAGGAGGCCGCAGTCGAAGTCGGCGGCTTCCAGGTCACGTTCCGCATTCCGGGCCGTGTGAGCCTTGGCGCCAGCGAAGGCGCCAAGAGCCTGCGTGTTTCCACCGCGACCATCGCGCCTGATCTGGCGGTGCGATCCGCGCCGGTCAGGGATCCCTCGGCGTTTCTGGAAGCCCGGTTCGTGCAGGGCGAGGATGCGCCGCTGCTGCCGGGCCGGGTCTCGATCTATCGCGACGGCGTATTTGTCGGCCGCGGCCAGATGGCGAGCGCGGCCAAGGGCGAGCCGGTGCGGCTCGGGTTTGGCGCCGACGACAAGATCAAGATCGAGCGCACCGTGGTCAAACGCAACGAGGGATCGGCGGGCCTGATCGTGACGACGTCGAAGACCGACGAACGCAGTTTCAAGACCACCGTGCGCAACGGCCATGACTTCCCGATCAGGATCGCGATCGAGGACCAGCTACCGGTCAGCGAGAACGAGGAAATCCAGGTCGAGATGCTGCCGTCGACGACGCCACCGACCGCGACCAATCTGCGCGAGCGGCGCGGCGTGCTGGAATGGGCGTTCGAGGCCAAGCCCGGCGAGGTCAAGGACATCGCGTTCGCCTGGCGCGTGCGCTGGCCCAAGGACAAGGGCGTCGTCATGATGCCGGGCGGGTAGGG
>NZ_JAURXB010000295.1 GCF_030654605.1 Bradyrhizobium sp. | reverse complement strand
GGTGGCTTGGAGCGGACATTGTTCGGACAAGAGTTAAAGGACCTCCGAAAAAGCGAAGCAATTCAAACGACAAGAGCCACACCTGTACATCGCCGTCGTACGAATGACCGCTCTATGGATCTGTTTGATTACGGAGATTTGAAGCAGCGAGGTGAAACTCGCTCCGACGATTGGTTCCGACGGTATGGGTTTCGCGGATGAAACTTCCCCATTGCATCACAGTCGGCGCCGATGGCCGCTCTTGATGACCCATGTGAAGGCGTGTGCGTATGCGGATAGCGCTGCTGCTGCGGGGACATGACGCTTGGTCGCGGCGAGCGCGGACGCGGTTCGCGGCGATCAGAACGCCGCCTGCGTCGCGGTGCCCGCCACCACGTACCAGGTGACGAACAGCCCGCAGATCAGCGCGCCCGGCAGGCTGGAGCCGGTGCGCCGCCAGGTGAAGGTCGCGACCACGGCGCATATCCCGAGCAGCGGCACGAACTGGATGGCGACGATGGTGGAGAGCGGCACGAAACCGGGATCGGGCAGCGGGTTGAACAGTTTTCCAGTCAGCCACAGCGTGCCGTATTGCAACACCAGCAGCACGATGAAGCCCAGCGTCAGCGCCAGAATATTGGTGAGATAGAGCGCGCCGCGCGGTGAGCCCATGGTCGAGAAATTGCGGTGCAGCACATGCAGCGCGACCACGAAAAATGCCGTGAACGGAACGAGGTAGATCAGGAAGATGAAGAACTGCTTCGCGCTCATCAGCTTGAGCGCGACGATCCAGAACCGGAAATCGATCTTGAAGACGAGGTCGGCCAGCCACAGCGCGGCGTAGCCAATCAGGACAGTCGCGATCGCGATCACCACGGACTGGCCGATGATGCCGGCGCGGCTGGCGCGCTTCGGCGCGAACGGCATCAGCGCCAGCGTGATCAGGGCGTTGATGACCGCCCAGACCATGATCTGGTTGGTGATACCCTGCGGCAGATACGCGGACGGCGTTACAAACGTGCCGGCCAGCGCGAACGCCGGGTAATAGGTCAGCGCCGGGATGAAGGCCGAGAGCAGGAACGCCACGGTCCAGCGGCGGCCGTCGGCCGCGACATGCTCCGGCATGGTGCCGTCGGCGATCTCGGGCAGCCGCAGCCGGGAGAACATTTTTGCTTCCAGCAGGCCGTCAAAGGCGCCGATCAGCAACGCCACAAAGCCGAGCAAGGCGATCAGCGTGCCGATCTCCTTGCGCAGCCAGATCTGGTCGTCGGCCGGTTTTGGGGTGCCGCCCTGCAGCGTTTTGGCGAACCAGTCGAGGCTGTAGCCGATCGCTTGATGCGAAATATGTTCGGCCGGATGGGTGATCGCCGGCGTGTACAGCACCCGCGCCGTGCCTTGCGCGATGTCGCCATAGACCTTGCCTGATACGACGGCGCCTTGCGTGCCGAACAGGGTCCAGAGCTTCGGGCTCTTGGCGACGTCGCGGGCGAGGTCGACGCCCCACATCAGGGTGGAAAATTCCTCATATTGCGCGAACACCAAGGCGACGTTGCGCGGCCAACCGGCGGTGCCGTCGGCGGCGAACGGCTTGCCGGTGGAGGATCCCTCCAGCACCATCGATTTGTAATCGCCAGGCATCGCGGTGGCCGCCGCCAGCACGGTCCAGCCGCCCATCGAATGACCCTCGAGTCCGATATTGTTCTTGTCGACGATGTCGAGGCTGCGCAGATGCGCCAGTCCATCGGGGCCGCCAAAGCCGTTGGCGAAAGCCGGCGGGTCGCTGTAGCCGTGGCCGGTCTGGTCGAGCGCCAGCACTACGTAACCGCGGCGGGCGAATTCGATGGCAAAGCCGTCCTGGGTCTCGCGCGAATTGATGTAGCCGTGGACCGCGAGAATGCCGGGGGCCGGGGTCTGCGCGGTGGCATTGGCGGGGATGTAGAGCAGGGCGCTCATGGTGTTGCCCTTGGCGCCCTTGAAGCGGATATCCTGGATCCGGATGCCGCCTGCGGTTTGGGTGAAGTGGGCGAGCAGCCCGCCGGCCAGGATCAGGATCACTCCGGCAATCGCCAATGACCATCTGCCGCGCATCAACGCCTCCCCTGAGTCCCCAGCCGTTGAACCGGCTATCGGGTTCGCTTTGCTTGTGCTTGATAGCCTATCCGAAAGTATAATGCGCGCAAGCAGAAGGTATCCAAAGCCGGCCGAGGCTTTGGCTGAGCGTTAGATGGCGCCCCTAACCCTGTTATTTGGCTTGAGAAATCCTGCCCGCTGGGCAATCCACTACGGCTGGCCCGTGAGCCGTTGAATCAGGTTCTTCGGAACTTGATTCACATCCTTCAGACGTTGATTCAGAAAGTGAAGCGAATGTCCGGATCGGGCACCGACAAAACCAAATCGAGCGTCACGCTGGCGGGGCCCGTCATCATTCTGGTCGAGCCGCAGCTCGGCGAGAACATCGGCATGGCCGCGCGCGCGATGGGCAATTTCGGCCTAACCCGTTTAAGAATCGTCAATCCGCGTGACGGCTGGCCGAACATCAGCGCCCAGCGCGCCGCCTCCGGCGCCGACCATATCCTGGATGCGGTCGAGCTGTTCGACACCGTCGAGCAGGCAGTGGCCGACTGCACGCTGCTGTTCGCCACCACCGCGCGCGCCCACGACCAGGCCAAGCCGGTGGTCGCCCCGGAAGCCGCGGCGCGGGAGATCGTGGCCGGCGTCGCCGGCGGCGGCACGGTCGGAATCCTGTTCGGCCGCGAGCGCTACGGCTTGCAGAACGAGGAGGTGGCGCTGGCCAACCGCATCATCACCTTTCCGGTCAATCCGGGTTTTGCCTCGCTCAATCTGGCGCAGGCGGTGCTGCTGATCGGCTATGAATGGTTCAAGCTCTCGACCGCGGGGGCGCTGCCGTTCGCGATGCCGGAGCATTCCGAGCCCGCCTCGCAGCACCAGATGCAGGCGTTCTTCGACAATCTGATCCGCGAACTCGACAAGGTCGAATTCCTGCGGCCGGCGGAAAAGCGCGAGACCATGCTGGTCAATCTGCGCAACATCTTTACCCGGATGGAGCCGACCAAGCAGGACATGCACACGCTGCACGGCGTGGTGATGGCGATCGCGGAAGGGCGCAAGGGCCCTGCCAAGGGCGGCGTGCTCGACGGCGAACAGGCCACCCGCCTGCGCGCGCTGCTCGCCGAGCACGGGCAGCACGCGCTGCCGTCGGAAAGCGGCACCGTGCGCGGGCTGGCGCGGCTGTTGCGGCGCAACCCGACCGACGCCGAGCGCATCCTGTGGGAGGGCTTGCGAACCGACCGCCGTTTTGCCGGGCAGTTCAAACGCCAGACCCCGGTTGGCCGCCACATTCCGGATTTTGTCAGTTTCGTGCACCGGATCGCGATCGAGCTGATCAATCCCGATGAGACCGAGGTGATCGTCAAGGACCGTGCGGCGCGGCAAGCATGGCTGGAGGCGCGAGGCTATCGCGTGGTCGCGATGGTGTCGGCAGAGGTCGAAGCCGATATCGGCGGACAGCTCGACCGGCTGGAGACGCGCGTGCTGGAGGCACGGTAGGAAAAGGGTTCGTCATTGCGAGCGAAGCGAAGCAATCCATGCTGCCGAGCAAAGAAAGAATGGATTGCTTCGCTTCGCTCGCAATGACGGCCAGTTGCTACACCGCCATCAACTGTGGCGTCTCGCCCGCGCGTTTCGGTTTCTTCAGCTTCGACGGTCCGAACAGCGAGCCCGCGGCCAATCCCGCGGTGTCGGCGACATCGGGATTGCGCGAGACCATGGCCGCGACGATGGCGCCGTCGATCAATAGCGCGAGCTGGTGCGCCAGCACTTCCGGCTCCGCCGCGCCCATCTCGCCGGCCAGCTTCTCGATGTGCGCCAGCACCACCTTCTTGTGTTTCATGGCGATGGCGCGGAATTGCTTCTGGTCCTTGTCGTGCTCGGCGACCGCATTGATGAAGGGACATCCGTAGAACCGTTCCTCGCCGAACCAGCTCTTCAGCGCGGGAAAGATTCGCGCCAGCTTGGTCTGCGCGCTGCCGCCGCCGGTCTCGATCGAATCGATGAACCATTCGCGCCACTGCCTGCCCTCGGTCTCCAGCACGGCATGCACCAGATTGGTTTTCGAACCGAACAGCTTGTAGAGCGTGGTCTTGGCGGTGCCGGCCTCGTTGATGATGGCGTCGATGCCGGTGGCGTTGATGCCGTCCTTGCAGAACAGCCGCGTCGCGGCGCCGAGCAGGCGTCCGTGCGCGGACTCGTCGTCGCCGGCAGCGGGACGTGCGGCGGAGGAACGCTTCTTCGAAGCAGGTTTGCGCATGCGCTCAGTTAATCGAAATGCGACGCACGCATCAAGTCGCATCTTGCAGTGCTCAAGATCTCCGCGATGAAGCAGCGATTGCACCTGGTTTAGGCAGGAGGCTACCGATCGGTTTTCGGGCAATCCGGCCTAAGCGGCTTCAGGCGTTCGGGTTTTCGGCCGGGCGGTCTCTGGCACGCTTCATGCAGGAAACAGACCGTTCGGTATCCTACCTCCCAGGGAGAAACAAATGACCGCGGTCGCCCAGAAAACAGTGCTGACAGGCTGCCTTGCTCCGATCGACAAGGACGGGCTGCAACAACTCATCGTCACCAGCAAGGCCAACCCCAAGGTGATCAAGACCTTGAAGTGCAAGACGGTGGCCGAAGGCAAGTTCCGCCACGCCAACTACATCCGCAACCTGCCGCCCTACATCGTCGACGAGCCGCCGGGCCTGCTCGGCGACGACACCGCGCCGAATCCGTCGGAAGCATCATTGGCGGCGCTGGGTTCCTGCCTCGCGGTCGGGCTGCACGCCAACGCGGTGCATCGCGGCTGGATCGTCAACAAGCTCGAGCTGCAGCTCGAAGGCGACCTCAACATCACGGCGGTGTGGGGCACCGGCGACGTCAGCGAGAAGCCGGTCGGCTTCACCGACGTGCGGGTCAAGGTCGACATGGTCTGCGAAGGCATTGCCCAGGCCGAGATCGACGCGCTGGTGACCCACGTCAAGAAGTGGTCGCCGGTTGCCAATACCTTTACGCGGCCCGTCAATCTCGAGGTCAGCGCCTAGAGCGTCAAGCGTGCAATCGCGTCCCCGAAAACCGCTACGGAGAGTCTGATGGGTCAAGTGGCTGTATCGCGTCTGCCGGTCGACGATGTCGGCGGTGTTTCACAGGCATCCGTCGTCGCCGGGGTGGCGGCGATGGCACGCAAGGATCTCGCGCCGCTCGCGGCCGGCATCGACGACGGCACGGTCTATCCGGCCGAACTGCTCCGGCGTCTCGGCGATGCCGGGGCGTGGGGTACGCATCGACCGGCGAATGGCGCGGCCGATCTGTGCTGCGCCATTCAGTCGATCTCGGCGCTCGGCGAGGTCTGCGGCGCCACCGCCTTCATGGCGTGGTGCCAGAACACGCTGGCCTGGTACGTGACGAATTCCGGCAATGCGGCGCTGACGGCGCGGTTCGCCGACGGCGTCTCCGCGGGAAAGATCCTCGGCGGCACCGGCCTGTCCAATCCGATGAAGACGTTTTACGGAATCGAGAAGTTCAAGCTCAGGGGGCGCAGGGTCGAGGGCGGCTACGTCGTGCGCGGCGCGCTGCCCTGGGTGTCCAATCTCGGTCCCGATCATTTGTTCGGCACGATCTTCGAGATCGAGGACAAGCCGAACGAGATCGTGATGTTTCTCGCCGACTGTTCCGATCCCGCCATCACGCTGACGCCGTGCCAGCCGTTTCTGGCGATGGACGGCACCGGCACCTACGGCGTCCAGTTCCGCGATGCCTTCATAGCGGACGATCACGTCCTCGCCGCGCCGGCCGGGCCGTTCGTCAAGAAAATCCGCGCCGGCTTCATCCTGCTGCAGGCGGGCATGGCGACCGGCCTGATCCGGGATTGCATCGCGATCATGAACGAGGTCGCCGGGCCGCTCGGCCACGTCAACCGCTATCTGCCGCAGCAGCCGGTCAATTTCCAGGATCTGCTGACCGAACTCGAAACCGAAACCATGGAGCTGGCGCGCGACCCCTACAACGCGGACGACAGCTACTGGCGTCAGGTCGTGGCGCTTCGGCTGCGGGCGGGCGAGGCCAGTGTCGCGGCCGCGCATGCGGCGATGCTCCATTGCGGCGCGCGCGGTTACCTGAAAAGCCACCGCGCGCAGCGCCGGCTGCGCGAGGCCTACTTCGTCGCCATCGTCACGCCCGCCACCAAGCAGCTGCGCAAAATGCTGGCAGAGGCGTGAGTCTTGCAGGGGGAGAATTGGCGGGCGTTTTTGCAGGAGAGGTGAGCAGACAGATTTCTCGAGAACATCGGATCGACCCTAACTTTCAACGACGAAAACAGGAGAGGCCTGACATGACGGATGTTTTGATTTCCGCCGGCGAACTCGCCGAATTCATCACTAAAGAGCCGTGCGTCATCATCGACACGCGCAACCCGGATGCCTACGGCGCGGGGCATCTCCCCAACGCCGTCAACGTGCATGAAATCTTCACCTTCCTCGCGACCTCGACGCCGGAGGGCATGCAGGAGCTGAAGACAAAATTCGCCGACGCCTTCGGCAAGGCCGGGCTGTCGGGCAAGGAAACCGCCGTCATCTACGAGCAGTCGATGAATTCCGGTTTCGGGCAGTCCTGCCGCGGATATTTTCTCCTGACCATGCTCGGCTATCCCAGGATCAAGGTGCTGCATGGCGGGTTCGACGCCTGGGCCGCCGCGGGCCTGCCGGTAACGACGGACGTTCCGACGCCGGCGCCGGCCTCGTTCTCGATCGTTCCGGAAGCCGGCGACATCCTGATCGATGCCAAGACCATGCTGGCCGCCGTCGGCAAGCCCGGCGTCGCGCTGCTCGACGTCCGCGACGTCGATGAATGGATCGGCGACAGCTCCTCGCCCTACGGCAAGGATTTCTGCCCGCGCAAGGGACGGATTCCCGGCGCGGTGTGGCTCGAATGGTACCGCATGATGAAGCCGACCTCGGAGGGACCGCGCTTCAAGTCCAAGGACGAGATCCTGGCCGAATGCGCCACCGTCGGCATCACGCCGAATACCCCGGTCTATCTCTATTGCTTCAAGGGCGCCCGGGCCTCCAACACCTTCCTCGCGCTGAAAAACGCCGGGGTGAAGGACGTGCGGATGTATTTCGGGTCCTGGAACGAATGGTCGCGCGATCCGTCGTTGCCGATCGAGGAAGGGCTGCCCACCGACGCCAGGCTGACGGAGAAGGCGGCATAAGAGCCCGCAAGGTCTGCATCGTCCGGCCGCACTGAGGCGGCCGGCGATGAACCGCTGAAAGCGGCGCGGTTGGCCGTTCAATCATCCGACACCACACAGAGGAATGGGGCATGTCCACCTTCGACGATGCGTTCGATGCCGATCGCAAGCTGTCACGATCAGGCTGCGTCTGCGGCCAGCATGGCTCCGCCAGGGAACACGAACAGGCGGCGCTGACGCTGCGCTGCGAGCCGGCGCCGACCGAGCAGCATCGTTACGAGGGGGTGGTTGCCTCCGCCGTGATGCGGGCGATGTTTCCGAAGGATGCCGCGCGCCGCGCGTTTCTGAAATCGGTCGGGGCGTCGACCGCGCTGGCCGCCGTCTCGCAGTTCTTTCCGATCAAGACGGCGACCGAGGTATTTGCGCAGGGCGGCGTACCCGAGAAGAAGGACCTCAAGGTCGGCTTCATCCCGATCACCTGCGCGACGCCGATCATCATGGCGGCGCCGCTCGGCTTCTATGCCAAATACGGCCTCAACGTCGAGGTGGTGAAGACCGCCGGCTGGGCCGTGATCCGCGACAAGACCATCAACAAGGAATACGACGCCGCGCACATGCTGGCGCCGATGCCGATCGCGATTTCGCTGGGGCTGGGGGCCAACGCGATTCCCTTCACGGTGCCGGCGATCGAGAACATCAACGGGCAGGGCATTACCCTTGCCATGAAGCACAAGGACCGGCGCGACCCCAGGGATTGGAAAGGCATGAAGTTCGCCATTCCGTTCGATTACTCGATGCACAATTACCTGCTGCGCTATTATCTCGCCGAGCACGGCATCGATCCCGACACCGACGTGCAATTGCGGTCGGTGCCGCCGCCGGAAATGGTCGCCAATCTGCGCGCCGACAACATCGACGGTTTCCTCGCGCCCGACAATATCTGCCAGCGCGCGATCTATGACGGCGTCGGCTTCCTGCACATCCTGTCCAATGAAATCTGGGACGGCCATCCCTGCTGCACCTTCGCGGCGAGCCGGGAGTTCATCACGACGTCGCCGAACAGCTTTGCGGCGCTGACGCGGGCGATCGTCGATGCCACCGCCTACGCCGCGAAAGCGGAGAACCGCAAGCAGATCGCCGAGGCGATCGCGCCGGCGAACTATATCAATGCGCCGGTCACGGTGCTGGAGCAGGTTCTCACCGGGACCTATGCCGACGGACTCGGCGGCATCAAGACGGATCCCAGGCGCGTCGACTTCGATCCGTTCCCCTGGCAATCCTTCGCAGTATGGATGCTGACCCAGATGAAGCGCTGGGGCCAGATCAAGGGCGATGTCGATTACAAGTCGGTGGCCGAACAGGTGTTCCTCGCGACCGATACCGCCAAGGTGATGAAGGAGATGGGGCTGACGCCGCCCGCAACCGCCTACAAGTCGTTCGCGGTGATGGGCAAGACCTTCGACGCCGCAAAACCCGAGGAATATCTCAACAGCTTCAAGATCCGGAAGTCGTCGTGAAGGCGTAAGGCCTGGCGGCGCGAACGGGTGCAAGGCCCAGCGCCTTCATGCGCGAGGCCAGCGTGGTCGGCTTGATGTCCAGCAATGCTGCGGCGCCGCCGGGGCCGAACACCTTGCCGTTGCAGGCGGCGAGGGCTGCCAGGATATTGCCGCGCTCATGGTCGCGCAACTCGGCCGAGGTCATGACCGCAGGCCGCGCTTCCGCCTTTTGCCGGCCGGCACCGGACGGCGCGTGCGGTGCTGATGTGTCCGGCAGATCGATGCGCAACCGTCCGTTCTGCGACAGGATCGCGGCGCGCTCGATCACGTTCTGCAGTTCGCGGACGTTGCCGGGCCAGTCGTAGCGCTGCAGCCGCCGCGCATCGCCCTCCGACAGCCGCAGGTCGGATTTCAGCTCCTTGCTTTCGCTCATCAGGAAGTGCTGGGCCAATAGCGGAATATCCTCGCGGCGGTCGCGCAGCGGGACTGACTCCACCGGAAACACGTTGAGCCGGAAATACAGATCCTCGCGAAACCGGCCGCGCGCCACTTCCTGCTTCAGGTTTCGGTTGGTGGCCGCGATCAGCCGGACGTCGACGGCGCGGGTGCGCTCTTCGCCGACGCGCTCGAAATTGCCTTCCTGCAGCACGCGCAGCAGCTTGCCCTGCAACTCCAGCGGAATTTCCCCGACCTCGTCGAGAAACAGCGTGCCGCCGTCGGCGAGCTCGAAACGGCCGATGCGGTCGCGCACCGCACCGGTGAAGGCGCCCTTGACGTGACCGAAGAACTCGCTCTCGAACAATTCGCGCGGGATCGCGGCGCAGTTGACGCGGATCAGCGGCCGGTCGCGTCGGGCCGAGGCCTCGTGAATGGCGCGCGCGATCAGCTCCTTGCCGGTGCCGGATTCGCCGGTGATCATGACGGCCGCGGTGGTCGGCGCCACCAGCTTGACCTGGCGCAAGGTCTTCTGGATCGCCCCGCTCTGGCCGATGATGCCGCGCGGGTTGGTCTCGATCCGGATTTCTTCCTGCAGATAAGCGTTTTCCAGCTCCAGCCGCTCGCGCAGGCGGTCGACTTCGGCGAGTGCCGCGTGCAATTTCTCGTCGGCGTCGCGGCGCTGGCTGACGTCGCGAAACACGATCACGGCGCCGACCACCATGCCGCGGTCGCGGATCGGCGTCGATGTGTACTCGACCCAGACCGGGGAGCCATCCTTGCGCCAGAACACCTCGCCGCCGACATTGTGCACGGCGCCGTCGCGGAACGCGGCATAGATCGGGCAATCCTCGTCCGGGTAATGGCTGCCGTCGTGGTGGCTGTGGTGGACGATCGGATGGATCGCCTTGCCGACCAGTTCCTCGGCGGCCCAGCCCAGCATCCGCTCGGCCGCGGGATTGACGAAGGTGGTCTTGCCCTCGGCGTTGACGCCGTAGATGCCTTCGCCCGCGGCGCGCAGGATCAGCTGGTTTTCCCGCTCGATGTCCTGAAACACCCGCTCGACCCGCTGCCAGGCGGCGAGCCCGCTGCGCATGTGGTCCTCGGCAGTGGCATCGACAGAGCGGCGGCGGCGCGCTTCGAGATCGCTCATGGTCAGCAGCATCAGCGCGCGCCCGTCATGCGGCACCCGCGATCCCGTATATTCCAGCCGCAGCGGCTGGCTGGTGGCATGGCGCGGCGTCAACGCGTTGGTCCAGTAGCTGCCCTTGGCGAGCACGGCCTGGGTGAACACGATCAGTGCCGGCAATTGCCCGGCATGTAGCGCGCTGATTCGTGTCTCCCGCAGCAGCGCGCGGTCGTAGCCGAGCAGCGCGCAGGCGGCCGGGTTGGCATCGACGATCTCATCGGCATGGGGGTCGAGCAGCAGCGTCGGCTCGGTCAGATAGTCGAAGGTGAGGGTACGCAGATCGAGGTCGCGCCCCGTTATGGCCGAAGCGAGCGGCGCCAGTTCCATCACTCAGAACTCCGAAAAATCGTAATTTGACTACGAATTATCGTGTATCACGAATTTTCGTAATTGCCAACATCCGTCGAAAACACTGCGTCCATTGAACAAGTGCGTGTGGCGCAGGCTGGCACGCTCTTTGCCTAATGCAAGGGCAACGAAGCGCAGGAGGTTTCATGTCCACGTTCGACAATCCGTTCGATCCGGCCCGCCGTCTCCATTCCCAGGGCTGCAGCTGCGGTCAGCACGTCAACGAAGCCGAACACGACACCGCCGCTCGGCTGTCGCTGCAGCCGGTTGTCGCTTCGTCCGAGGAGGCCCGCTTCGAGGGCGTGGTGGCTTCCGCCGTCATGCGCGCGATGTTTCCGCAGGATGTCGCGCGACGCGCCTTCCTGAAATCGGTGGGTGTCGCCACCGCCGTTGCCGCGGTGTCGCAATTCTTCCCGCTGAAAACCGCGACCGAGGCGTTCGCGCAAGGCGGGCCGCTGGAAAAGAAGGACCTCAAGGTCGGCTTCATTCCGATCACCTGCGCGACGCCGATCATCATGGCGGCGCCGATGGGATTTTACGCCAAGAACGGCCTCAACGTCGAAGTCATCAAGACCGCCGGCTGGGCCGTCATCCGCGACAAGACCATCAACAAGGAATACGACGCAGCCCACATGCTGTCGCCGATGCCGCTCGCCATCACCATGGGCGTCGGCTCCAATCCGCAGCCCTACACCATGCCGGCAGTCGAGAACATCCACGGCCAGGCCATCACGCTGTCGGTCAAGCACAAGGACAAGCGCAATCCGAAGGACTGGAAAGGCTTCAAGTTCGCCGTTCCGTTCGACTTCTCGATGCACAATTATCTGCTGCGCTATTATCTCGCCGAGCACGGCATCGATCCCGACGCCGACGTGCAGATCCGCGCGGTGCCGCCGCCGGAAATGGTCGCCAATCTGCGCGCCGACAACATCGACGGCTTCCTCGGCCCCGACCCGATGAACCAGCGCGCGGTCTATGACGGCGTCGGCTTCATTCACATCCTCACCAAGGACATCTGGGAGGGGCATCCGTGCTGCGCCTTCGCAGCGTCGAAGGAATTCGTCACCTCGATGCCGAACACCTACGGCGCGCTGCTCAAGTCGATCATCGAGGCCACCGCGTTCGCCCACAAGGCCGAGAACCGCAAGCAGATCGCGGAAGCGATCGCGCCGGCGAATTACCTGAACCAGCCGCCAATCGTACTCGAGCAGATCCTCACCGGCACCTTTGCCGACGGCCTCGGCAATATCGTCAAGCAGCCCAACCGCGTCGATTTCGATCCGTTCCCGTGGCAGTCCTTCGCGATCTGGATCATGACGCAGATGAAGCGCTGGGGTCAGGTCAAGGGTGACATCGACTATGCCGGCATCGCCTCCCAGGTCTATCTCGCCACCGATGCCACCAGGCTGATGAAGGAAGCCGGGCTGACGCCGCCGACCACCACCACCAAGAGTTTTTCGGTAATGGGCAAGCCGTTCGATCCGGCCAAGCCCGAGGAGTATCTCAACAGCTTCAAGATCAGGAAGGCGTCGTGAGGGAGATGCATTCTCGTCCGTCGTCCCGGCGAACGCCGGGACCCCAGCGTGAACGCAAATTGCGTTCATCGCGGCGCCGTGACGTCTCGTTGCGGCATGATGTCAGACACCTTCCGCAATCCGCAATACCGGGGGTTATGGGTCCCGGCGTTCGCCGGGACGACATGCCGAGAGGGCGTGTCCGATGAACCCTTCCCTCCGCCTTCGCGCGGCGATCGTGTCGATCGCGCTGTTTCTCGCCTTCATCGGCATCTGGCATATCGCCACCCGCGGCACCGGTACCGTCGCCACCATGACGCCGGAATACGCCAAGCTGATGGGGCTGACCGCGACCGCCGGCAAATCGGCGATGCCCGGCCCGCTCGATGTCGGCGCCAAACTGTGGGAACATGTGAGAAGGCCGTTCTACGACAACGGCCCGAACGACAAGGGCCTCGGCATCCAGCTCGGCTATTCCATCGCCCGCGTCGGGCTGGGCTATTTTCTTGCCGTGATCGTCGCGATCCCGCTCGGCTTCCTGATCGGCATGTCGCCCCTGATCAACAAGGCGCTCGACCCGTTCATCCAGATCCTGAAGCCGATCTCGCCGCTGGCCTGGATGCCGCTGGCGCTCTACACCATCAAGGATTCCGGGCTGTCGGCGATCTTCGTCATTTTCATCTGCTCGGTGTGGCCGATGCTGCTCAACACCGCGTTTGGTGTGGCCGCGGTGCGCAAGGAATGGATCAACGTCGCGCGCACGCTGGAAGTCGGCACCGTCAGGCGCGCCTTCACGGTGATCCTGCCGGCGGCGGCGCCGACGATTCTGACGGGTATGCGGATTTCGATCGGCATCGCCTGGCTGGTGATCGTCGCCGCCGAGATGCTGGTCGGCGGTACCGGCATTGGCTACTTCGTCTGGAACGAGTGGAACAACCTTTCGATCACCAACGTCATCATCGCCATCCTGCTGATCGGCGTGGTCGGCATGCTGCTCGACCAGGTCCTCGCGCGGTTCACGCGCATGGTCACGTTCCCGGAGTGATGCGATGACCGACAAATTCATCTCCATCGAGGCCATCGCAAAACGCTATCCCGGTGCTTCCGGCGGCGAGATCGCGGTGTTCGAAAATCTCTGGCTGTCGATGGCGCGCGGCGAGTTCGGCTGCGTGATCGGGCACTCCGGCTGCGGCAAGACCACGGTGCTGAACATCCTGGCCGGGCTCGATGAGCCCAGCGAAGGCGCCGTGATCGTCGACGGCCAGGCGATCGAGGGCACCAGCCTCGACCGCGCCGTGATCTTCCAGAGCCATGCGCTGCTGCCGTGGCGCACCGTGCTCGGCAACGTCGCCTATGCCGTGACCTCGAAATGGCGCGACTGGGACCGCGCCAAAGTGAAAGCCCACGCGCAGACCTTCATCGATCTCGTGGGTCTCACCGGCTCCGAGCACAAGCGGCCGTCGGAACTCTCCGGCGGCATGAAGCAGCGTGTCGGCATTGCCCGCGCGCTGTCGATCACGCCGAAGATCATGCTGATGGACGAGCCGTTCTCGGCGCTCGATGCGCTGACCCGCGGCACGCTGCAGGACGAGGTGCGCCGGATCTGTCTCGAGACCGGGCAGACCGCGTTCATGATCACCCATGACGTCGATGAGGCGATCTATTTAGCCGACAAGATTTTCCTGATGACCAATGGCCCCGGCGCCGTGCTCGCCGAGATTGTGGAAAATCCGCTGCCGAAAGATCGCGGCCGCACTGACCTGCACCGCCATCCCTATTACTACGCGGTGCGCAACCACATCGTCGACTTCCTGGTCAGCCGCAGCAAGACCTTTGCGACGGATTTCCCGGGGCATGACCCGCGCAACGTGCCGGTGGTGAAGATCGGAAAGCCAGAGCTGGTCGTTGCATCAGGACCAGAGGAATTAAACCAGGCGTCATGGCCGGGCCTGTCCCGGCCATCCACGTCTTCATGAGACCAAGCGAGAAAGACGTGGATGCCCGGGACAAGCCCGGGCATGACGAATAAGCAGGAGACTGAAATGAAACGATCCGACCTCACGGAAAAGCTGCTCGATATCAAGCGCGAGAAGGAATGGAGCTGGAAGCACATCTGCGAAAAGATCGGCGGCTATTCCGAGGTCCTGATCGTCGGCGCCATCCTCGGCCAGATGAAACTGACGAAACCGCAGGCCGCCAACGCCGGCGAACTGTTCGGACTTTCAAAATCGGAAGTAGCGATGCTGAACGAGACGCCGATGCGCGGCGAGGGCACGGCGATGCCGCCGACCGATCCCCTGATCTACCGTTTCTACGAACTGGTGATGATCAACGGCCCGGCCTGGAAGGCGCTGATAGAAGAGGAATACGGCGACGGCATCATGTCGGCGATCGATTTCGACATGGTGATGGAACGCCTGCCCAACCCCAAGGGCGACCGCGTCAAGATCACGATGTCGGGCAAATTCCTGCCGTACAAATATTACGGCGCCAGCGGCAATGTGCCGGAATATGGATTCAAGGAAGGGTAGGGCTTTTGGCCGTCATTGCGAGCCAACGGGTCGCGCGAATGCGCGCCCGATGACAGGCTCCGCGAAGCAATCCATCTTGCCGCACGCAAGCCGCTGGATTGCTTCGTCGCAAGCGCTCCTCGCAATGACGGTGGCGGGACCGAATCTTAAGTTCCCGCCTTCACCTGCATGACGGCCACGGCCATCAGCTCGTCCATCTTCACCCGAAGCTCCTGCTCCGTCACAGCCACGCCCTTGGCGGTGAGGTCGCCCAGCACCTTGCGGACCACGTCGGCGTCGCCGGATTCCTCGAAATCCGAGGCAACGACTTCCTTGGCGTAAGCCGCGACAGCGTCGCCGGACATTCCGAGCTTTTCCGCCACCCACATCCCAAGCAGCCGGTTGCGGCGGGCCTCGGCCTTGAACTTCTGGTCCGCGTCCATGGCGAACTTCTTCTCGAAGCCTTCTTCACGCTTGTCGAATGTGCTCATTATCCGGGTTCCGATCCCTGCCAAATTGGTGCGGCGGCCTCGTTGCGGCCGCCCTCTCGCGCGCTTAGATAACGTCAGCCAATGGTTAAGACAACCGGCTTTAAGCCGCAGGCGGCAGGGGTAAAACTTGGCCCCAGGGGACCGGATCGATTGTGCTCGATAGGCCAATCAGATAGGTTGGGCATGAGGCCCGGTTCTCGTTCTGTTTCCTGTTCCTGGCCTTCACGGCAGCTCCGTCGTGGGTCGCAATCCCTTGTCATCCGGAGCACACCAAATTCATGGATTTCAACAACACACGGTACATCCCAATGAGCCGCCGACGCCGCATTTATGAAGGCAAGGCCAAGGTCCTTTACGAAGGTCCGGAGCCGGGAACCCTGATCCAGCACTTCAAGGACGATGCGACCGCGTTCAATGCCAAGAAACACCAGGTGATCGAGGGCAAGGGCGTCCTCAACAACCGGATTTCGGAGTACTTGTTCCAGCACCTCAACGACATCGGGGTGCCGACCCATTTCATCCGCCGGCTCAACATGCGCGAACAGCTGATTCGCGAGGTCGAGATCGTGCCGCTGGAGGTCGTGGTGCGGAATGTGGCGGCGGGATCGCTGTCGCAGCGCCTCGGCATCGAGGAAGGCACCCAGTTGCCGCGCTCGATCATCGAATTCTACTACAAGAACGACCAGCTCAACGACCCCATGGTCTCCGAGGAGCACATCACGGCGTTCGGCTGGGCCACGCCGCAGGAAATCGACGACATCATGGCGCTGGCGATCCGCGTCAACGACTTCCTTACCGGGCTGTTTCTGGGCATCGGCATCCGCCTGGTCGACTTCAAGATGGAATGCGGCCGGCTGTTCGAAAACGACATGATGCGAATCATCGTCGCCGACGAGATCTCGCCCGATTCGTGCCGGCTCTGGGACGTCAAGTCGAACGAGAAGCTCGACAAGGACCGTTTTCGCCGGGATCTCGGCGGCGTGCTGGAGGCCTATACCGAGGTCGCCAAGCGTCTGGGCATCCTGACCGAGAACGAGCGGCCGATCGGCTCGGGTCCGGTGCTGGTCAAGAGCTGATTGCCGTCATCCTGAGGTGCGAGCCCGCTTGGGCGAGCCTCGAAGGATGAGACATGGACTCCAATGTCGCCCTTCGAGGCTCGGGCCTTGCCCGAGCACCTCAGGTGATAACGGCGAAGCCGTTACGCAGGGGTGTCGCAGTAGAATACTGGGTTGGAAATATGAAAGCACGCGTCACCGTTACACTGAAATCCGGCATTCTGGATCCGCAGGGCAAGGCCATCGAGGGAGCGCTGAAATCGCTCGGCGTCGATGGCGTCGCCAGCGTGCGCCAGGGCAAGGTGTTCGACATCGAGATCTCGGGCTCCGACAAGGCCACGGCCGAAGCGGCGCTGAAGGATGCCGCCGACAAGCTGCTGGCGAACACCGTGATCGAGAATTACCGGGTTGAAGTTCTGAGCTAGGTCGCCAATGAAATCCGCAATTCTCGTCTTTCCCGGAATCAATCGCGAGTGCGACATGGCGCGGGCGCTGAAACTCGCATCGGGGCAGGAAGCCGCGATGGTCTGGCATGCCGAGACCGCTTTGCCCAAAGGCACCGACCTCGTGGTGGTGCCCGGCGGTTTCTCTTACGGCGACTACCTGCGCTGCGGCGCCATTGCCGCGCGCGCGCCGGTCATGGACGCGGTGCGCGATTTTGCCGCCGGCGGCGGTCTCGTGCTGGGGGTCTGCAACGGTTTTCAGATCCTCTGCGAGGCCGGCCTGTTGCCCGGCGTTCTGATGCGCAATGCGCAGCTGAAATTCATCTGCCATGACGTGCATCTGCGGGTCGAACGTTCGGATACGCCGTTCACCCGCGGCTACAATGCCGGCCAGGTGATCCGCGTGCCGGTCGCTCATGGCGAGGGCAATTACGAGGCGGACGAGGAGACGCTGAAGCGGCTCGAGGGCGAGGGGCGGGTGCTCTATCGCTACTGCTCCGCCGAAGGCGTGGTCGACGAGCAGTCCAACATCAACGGCGCGGCGCAGTCGATCGCCGGTATCGTCAACGCGCGCGGCAACGTGCTCGGCATGATGCCGCATCCGGAAAACCACGTCGAAGACATCATGGGCTGCACCGACGGCCGTGGCCTGTTCGCCGGGCTGGTGGCGCATCTGGAGCGCGCGGCGTAAGAGCGCGGCTACTGGCGCCGAACGGATCGACTGGTTGAAACGTCAATCGCCCGGTGCGCTGCGTGCCGCCCGCCACCGCGCGAGGCTCGCCGCGGGCCACAACTTTTCCCTGTCATAAAACTCTTCAACGGCGGGCACATCGGGGGGCAGCACGACCCAGGGCTGCTTCGACATCGTGAAAATGTGCACGTCCGGCGGCAGCGCATCCGGCATATCGAGCGTGCCGACGCGAACGAAGCGGAAGCGGTCGCCTGAACCCGCGTAATTGCTCCAGACCGCGATACGGCATTTGGGACATCGCGCGATCTTCTGGCCCTTGCCGCTGAGCGAAGGCGTCACGATGATCTCAGGCTCGCCGCACACTAGTTCGACCCGATCGGCCTCGATCATGGCATTGAGCGCAAACGATGCGCCGCCGCCGCGCTGGCACCAGCGGCAGTGGCAGCAGTGGACGATGAGGGGAGGCGACGTCATGCGGTAGCGTACACCCCCGCAGGTGCAGCCCCCCTCGATCGGGAATGAGATCATCGGTGTTTTCTCCAACCAGGGAAAATAGGGATCTACGGTCAGGACGGCAACCGTTTCGCCCGATCACGCCTTCAGAGTCTGGCGCGAAAACGGTTGATCCAGCGGCGGTAGCTGTCGCCGGGGATGGTCATGGCGGCGACCCCGGCCATGACCAGGACGAGGCCAAGCGCCAGATTGGACGGCACGGTTTCGCCGAGCAGCAGCACCGACAGGCCGACGCCGATCGGAATGCGCAGATAGCCTTGCGCGTTGGTGGTCAGCGTGCCGAGCCGCGACAGGCACATGTAGAACAGCATCAGCCCGAATGCGCTGGAAAAAATCCCCATGGTGACGGTGGCGACCAGCGCTTCCGTGGTCGGCCGCAAGGTCCAGGGATGATCGACGATCATCGACACCGGCAACAGCAGCAGGCCGCCGAACAGCAGCGAGCCCGCCGCCACCACCATCGGGTCGTATTCGGTCAGCCGCAGCCCGAAGATCGTGGCGCAGGCAAAGGAGACCGTGGCGAGCAGGATCACCATTTCGGCAAGGATATTGCCGCCGAGCCCGCCCAGCGCATCGAGGCCGATGATCACGGCGGTGCCGGCGAGCCCCAGCACGGCGCCGGCGAGCTTCAACAGCGTGGCCGGCTCGTGCCGCGTGATGCCCCAGGTGATCAGGAAGGCGAAGATCGGCGTGGTCGAGGCCAGCACCACGGTCGGCGCCGCCGCCACATATTGCTGCGCCCAGGTGATCATCAGGAACGGGATCGTCGAATTGATGGTCTGCTGCTGCGCGAACAGCTTCCAGGCCCTGGCATCGCCGGGGATTCGCTTGCCCCGCGCATAGAGAATGGCGATCAGGAAAAATGCCGCGATCAGCGAGCGCGCCGAGATGAAGGTGACCGGCGGGATCGAGCCGAGCCCGATTTTTGTCAACGGATAGGTCGAACTCCAGCAGCAGGCCAGCGCCAGCAGCAGCGCATAATCGCGCCAGCCGCGCCGGGCCCGGGGAGAACCGGCTGGATCGGCCGGCGGCGCCGGTCTGGCGCCACCTTCGGTCTCTGCATTGCTAGGTGGCAACGGCACCTGCTTTGGCCGGCGGCTTCCACTTCACCCGCTTGATGGTGCCTGAGAACGTGAACAGCGAGCGTTCGCCGGATTTCAGCACGCCGCGCAGGAAGATCATCGAGCCGCCGGCCCGCATGACTTCGCCTGTGCCTTCGACCAGTTCACCCTCGCGCGCGCCGTCGATGAACTCGCAGCCGAACGACACCGTCACCCCCGGACCCTGCAGCATCGGGGTGGCAAACGCGAACAGGCAATAGTCCGCAAATGTCATGAAGCAGCCGCCATGGACGTTGCGCATGCCGTTAAGGTGTTTCTTCTCGACCCGGAACGCGCATCGCACGCTGCCGTCGTCCTCCATACGGTGCCAGAACGGGCCGTTGTGGGATTCGTAGTGGTCGCGGGTCCAGGTGCGCCAGCCGGCGAATTCACCCTCGGTTTCGACGTGGAGATCGGGGCGGTTGAGGAATGCGGATTTGGTCAGGTCGTCCAACGAAATATGCCCTTCATTTGGGAATTTCAGTCCTTAAATCCGATCCACACCTGATGTGCAAACGCGCACAACGCATGGACCGCCCGCAAATCTATGGACAGCGGGAAAATGCGCCATAAAAGGCCTTTTCCACCCCCCTCGATCTCCCTAATAAGGGACCTCAATCGCCCAAAGAGCCCCATGAACCAGCCTCAGATCACCCCCGAACTCGTCGCCAGCCATGGCCTCAAGCCCGACGAATACGAGCGCATCCTCAAGCTGATCGGCCGGGTGCCGAGTTTTACGGAGCTTGGGATCTTCTCGGCGATGTGGAACGAGCACTGCTCGTACAAATCCTCGCGGCTGCATCTTCGGGGCCTGCCGACCAAGGCGCCGTGGGTGATCCAGGGGCCGGGCGAGAATGCCGGCGTGATCGACATCGGCGACGGCCAGGCCGTCGTGTTCAAGATGGAGAGCCACAACCACCCGAGCTATATCGAGCCCTATCAGGGCGCGGCCACCGGCGTCGGCGGCATTTTGCGCGATGTGTTCACGATGGGCGCACGCCCCATCGCCTGCCTCAACGCGCTGAGCTTTGGTGCGCCGGAACATCCGAAGACCCGCCATCTGGTCTCAGGCGTGGTCGCTGGCGTCGGCGGCTACGGCAATTCGTTCGGGGTACCGACCGTCGGCGGACAGGTGCGTTTCCACACCCGCTATGACGGCAACATCCTGGTCAACGCGATGGCGGTCGGCCTCGCCGACTCCGACAAGATTTTCTATGCCGCCGCATCCGGCGTGAACATGCCGATCGTCTATCTCGGGTCCAAGACCGGGCGCGACGGTATTCACGGCGCTTCGATGGCGTCCGCCGAATTCGACGAGGACTCCGCCGACAAGCGGCCGACGGTTCAGGTCGGCGATCCCTTCGCGGAAAAGCTGTTGCTGGAAGCCTGCCTCGAAATCATGGCCGCCGATTGCGTGATCGCGATCCAGGACATGGGCGCGGCGGGCCTGACATCGTCGGCGGTCGAGATGGGCGCCAAGGGCAACCTCGGTGTCGATCTCGATCTCGACGCGGTGCCGACCCGCGAAACCGGCATGAGCGCCTATGAGATGATGCTGTCGGAAAGCCAGGAGCGCATGCTCATGGTTCTGAAGCCCGAGAAGGAAAAGCAGGCCGAGGCGATCTTCAGGAAGTGGGGACTGGATTTCGCCGTGGTCGGCTACACCACGCCGAGCAAGCGTTTTGTGGTCAGGCATGGCGGCGAGACCATGGTCGATCTGCCGATCAAGGAACTCGGCGACGAGGCGCCGCTGTACGACCGGCCGCATGTGCCGTCGCCGTCGCTGCCGGTGATTCATGCGCGCGATGTCACGCCGCCGGTCGGCGTGGCGGCGGCATTGCAAAAGCTGATCGCCACGCCCGAGCTGTGCTCGAAGCGTTGGGTCTGGGAACAATACGATCACGTCATCCTCGGCAATACCGTGCAGCGCCCCGGCGGCGATGCCGCCGTGGTGCGGGTGCAGGACGGGCCGAAGGGACTGGCGCTGACCGTCGATGTGACGCCGCGCTATTGCGAGGCTGATCCGTTCGAAGGCGGCAAGCAGGCGGTGGCGGAAGCCTGGCGCAACATCACCGCAGTCGGCGGCCGGCCGCTGGCGATCACCGACAATCTCAATTTCGGCAATCCGGAGCGGCCCGAGATCATGGGCCAGTTCGTCGGCTGCCTGAAGGGCATTGCCGAAGCCTGCCGCACGCTCGACTTCCCGGTCGTGTCCGGCAATGTCTCGCTCTACAACGAGACCAACGGCCGCGGCATACTGCCGACGCCGTCGATCGGCGGCGTCGGGCTGCTCGACGATTTCACCAAATCCGCGACGCTGGCGTTCAAGGCCGCTGATGAGGCGATCCTGCTGATCGGCGAAACCCATGGCTGGCTCGGGCAATCGGTTTATCTGCGCGAGATCTGCGGCCGCGAAGAGGGCGCGCCGCCGCCGGTCGACCTCGCGGCCGAAAAGCGCAACGGCGACGTGGTGCGCGGCATGATCCACGCCGGCACCGCGACCGCGGCGCACGATCTGTCCGACGGCGGGCTGTTGATCGCGGTCGCCGAAATGGCGATTGCCAGCGGCATCGGCGCGCGGCTGCTGGCGGCGCCTGCCGCGATCGTGCCGCATGCCTGGTGGTTCGGCGAGGATCAGGCGCGCTACATCGTGACGGTGCCGGAAGCGCAGGCCGGCCTGGTGCTGGCCAAGATGAAAGGCGCCGGCGTGCCCTGCGCGCGGATCGGAACCACGGGCGGCGGCGCGATCGCGATCGCAGGCGAGGCGCCGGTGACGGTGACCGCGCTGACGACCGGATTCGAGAGTTGGTTTCCGGCCTACATGAACGCGAAGGTCTAGCAACGTCATTGCGAGCGCAGCGAAGCAATCCATGCGGCAGCCTGCAAGCTGTCAGATGGATTGCTTCGCTGCGCTCGCAATGACGTTGAGAGGCTTGTGCTCACAATACCCGCTTCGCACCCGGAATCATCCGCAACGCGCGCGTCAGCGCCCAGCTGAACGCGACCGTCAGCACGAATCCGATCGGTGCTTTCACGGTCGCCGGCAGCAGATTGAAGTCGAACAGCCAGTACTGCAGCCACAGCGCGATCGGATAGTGCACCAGGAATATGCCGTAGGCATCAGCCTGCATCGCATCGAATACGCTCTTGCCTGAACTGGCGAACCTCAGGAAATAGGCCAGGATCAAAAACAGGATGGCCACGCTGAACGCAGTGAAGCAGATGGCATAGGCGCCCTCATACCAGTCCGGCAAGTCCGCCGGATTGCCCAGTATGTCGCGCTTGATGGTGATCAGCACCCACATCAGGTAATACGGAACGAGCGCCAGCACCAACCAGTCCCAGCTGACCTTCGCCATCCGGCCGTCCGCCGACAGCAGTCCCCGATCCATATTCATGACGCCGATCCCGGCGCCGAAAAAGAAATAGGTGGCGTACAGCATCACGCGGCCGTGCTGGACCGAGAACGGACCGAATTCGAACCAGCTGCCGGCGCCGTAGTGAATCCGCCCGGGGATATAGAACGCGGCGGTGACCGCGAGCATGACCAGGAAGAACACCGCCGGCCGGCGGCGACCGTGCAGCGAGAGGCGATTGATCGGATCGAGCATGTTCGGTGACAGCCGATACAGGATGCAGGCGACCACGTCGAAGCTGAGCAACACCCAGAGGAACCAGATCGGCCCGCTCGGCCACGGGCCCTTCGTGATCATATTCCACCAGAATTCCGAAAAGCCGATTTCGGGATGGTTCCGCAGCGAAAACGAGTAGTAGGCCAGCGGAATCACCGTGAACGCACAGATCACGAAGGGCAGGCCGAGCCGGAGCAGGCGATCGGACAGATAGTTCAGCGGTCCCTTCCGGGCGATGCCCGGCCACACGAACAGGCCCGACAGGAAAAAGAACATCGCCATGAAGAAACTGTCGGTGGCGAGCACGATCATGTCGAAGCCGAAGAACGACGTCGGATCGGTGTGACCGTAATATGTATAGGGGATGACGGCGTGGTGCAGCAGCACGATCAGCGTCAGAAAGGTGCGGGCGCGGTCGAGCGACGGATTGCGCGTTTTCGCCTTTGGCGCGGCGCCGATGTCAGCGGCCGCTGCCGTTTGGGATATCGATGACACGCGCGCCTCCCCAACCCAGGATTATGGGGTGATGTTGCAACCGGGAACCGGATTGAGCAAGCTCCAACCGCAGCCGTGGGGCAGGGCGGCGCGCTGGCTCGCGATGGGGGTCAGCCCACTTCCTCGATCGTGACCTTGTCCGGATAGAACGCCAGATGGCCTGATATCTCCGCCATCGCCGGAAACGGCGTTTCATAGCTCCAGATCGCATTTTCCAGCGTCCTGCCGCCGGCGTTGACGCTGAAATAATTCGCATCGCCCTTGTAGGGGCAGTGCGTCACCCGGTCGGAGCGCGTCAACAGCGCCATATTGGCGTCACCGCGCGGCACATACTGCACGGCGGGATAGCTCGCTTCCTTCAGGGTCAGGGCATGGGTGGTGTCGGCGATCACCACACCGCCGGCGGAGACGCGGACCCGCTTCGGGTTCGCCGTGATGGTGATGGGGTGGTCGGGGCCGGGGAGTTTCATGGGGGTACAGCCTCTTCGGTCAGCCCGTTGTGATCGCGGGCTACGATGTCAGGGGATTTGCAGGGATTGGACTTTGTAAGGATTAGACCTGAAATATAGTGCGAGGGAGCGTGACGTAGAAGGGTGGCCGGGCTAAGTTCTGCCGCGCCGCAGCGAAGCTGGCTGCGATTCGAAACGCTGGATTGGAGACCTGTTGGATGCCGATGGACGCCCACGATATCGAATCGATGATCAAGGCAGCGATCCCCGACGCCGAGGTGACGATCCGCGATCTGGCCGGCGACGGCGACCATTATGCCGCGACCGTGATCTCGGAGTCGTTCCGCGGCAAATCCCGGGTCCAGCAGCACCAGATCGTCTATCAGTCGCTGAAGGGCCAGATGGGCGGGGTACTGCACGCGCTGGCGCTGCAAACCGGAGTGCCGGAGGGCTAGCGCGGAGCAGGGCGATGGCGGCGGACCAGCATGGCGGCGCGCTGTATCGGGTGAACGCGCCGCACCAGCACAGCCGCGTCACCTATGCCGAGCTGTTTTTCGACCTGGTGTTCGTTTTCGCGGTCACGCAGATCTCGCACACGCTGCTCGCGCACTTCACCCCGCTTGGCGTGTTGCAGACCACCCTGCTGTTCCTCGCGGTGTGGTGGGTCTGGGTCTACACCTCCTGGGTCACCAACTGGCTCAATCCGGAAAAGACGCCGGTCCGGATCCTGCTGTTTGCGCTGATGCTCGGCGGACTCGTGGTCTCCACCTCGATCCCGCAGGCCTTTGAATCGCGCGGACTGTGGTTTGCAGTCGCCTACGCCTCGATGCAGGTCGGCAAGACCGTCTTCCTGTGGCTGTCGACGCCCCCCTCGCGGCCGGCGGCGCGCATGAATGCGATTCGCATTACGGCATGGCTGTCGCTGTCGGCGGTGTTCTGGATCGCCGGCGGCTTTACGGAGGGGCAGTCGCGGCTGCTGCTGTGGGCGGTGGCGCTCGGTATCGAATACTGCTCGGCGGCGGCGCGGTTCTGGATCCCGAAATACGGCGCGTCTCAGGTCGCCGACTGGGTGGTCGAGGGCGGCCACATGGCGGAGCGCTTCGCGCTGTTCGTCATCATCGCGCTCGGCGAATCCATCGTCGTGACCGGTGCGACCTTTGCCGAACTGACCTGGACCGTCGAGACGGTCGGCGCCTTCGCATCGAGCTTCGTCGGCGCGCTGGCGATGTGGTGGATCTATTTCCACAAGGGCGCGGAAGCCGGCTCCGAACAGATTTCAAGATCCAGCGAACCGGGGCGGCTGGCGCGGATCGCCTATACCTACCTGCATATGCCGATCGTGGCCGGCATCATCGTCGCGGCGGTCGCCGACGAACTCGTGCTCAAGCATCCCGGCGGCCATTCCGACCTCAAGACGGTTCTGAGCGCGATCGGCGGGCCGCTGTTGTTCCTGCTCGGAACCATCCTGTTCAAGCACATCATTCGCGGATTTCTTCAGCTGTCACACGGCGCCGGTATCATCGCGCTCGGCATCCTGGCCGGGTTCGCGGGCGACATGTCGCCGCTGCTGCTCTCGATCCTCACCACCGCGATCATGGTCATCGTCGCGGCGTGGGAATCGATCTCGCTGAAATCAGCAGGGCCCGGATCTCACTCCGACGCCGCCAGCACGTGAACCGAAAACATCTTTGCCGCGTCGGTCCATGACTGGCGCACCGTCCAGCCCGAGCCGCGCGCCAGCGCGGTGAAGCGGTCGAGGCTGTATTTGTAGCTGTTCTCGGTATGAATGGTTTCGCCGGGGCGGAACGAAAAACTGTGGCCGAGTACCCGCACGGTCTGGGCCTTGCGGCTGATCAGGTGCATTTCGATGCGGTGACGCTCGCGGTTGTAGATCGAGCGATGGGTGAACCCGGAGATGTCGAAATTGCCGCCGAGTTCGCGGTTGATCCGCACCATCACATTGAGATTGAAGCGCGCGGTGACGCCGGCGGCGTCGTTATAGGCGTCATACAGCACGCGCTCGTCTTTCTCGAGGTCGACGCCGATCACCATCTGCGCGCCGCGCCCGAGAATCTCGCGGGCGCTGCGCATGAAGGCGCTGGCTTCATGCGGTTCGAAATTGCCGAGCGTCGAGCCCGGGAAAAATCCGACCTTCGGCATCGCGCTGACGGCGTCGGGCAGCGCGAACGGCGCGGTGAAATCAGCGGCAACCGGATAGACGTCGAGATCAGGGAAATCCCGGCGCAGTGCGTCCGCCTGGCCTTTCAGGAAATCGCCTGAAATGTCGACGGGGACATAGGCGCCGAACGCGCATTGCTTCAGCAGCAGCCGGACCTTGGTGGTGGCGCCGGCACCGAATTCCACCAGGGCCGCGCCTTCGGGAAGCATGGCCGCAATCTCGCCGGCCCGCTCGCGCAGGATGCCGAGCTCGGTGCGCGTCGGGTAATATTCCGGCAACACCGTGATCTGCTCGAACAGTTCGGAGCCGGCGGCGTCATAGAAATATTTCGGCGACAGCCGCTTGGGGTGCTGCGACAGACCTTCGATGACGTCGCCGGCAAATGCCGAGGCCTGCTCGTCGAGATCATGCGCTTTGGCCAAGGCGGGGGCGTGCACGTTCATGACAATCTCCTGCTCGCGACTTTCGGCGCGATTGAATCTGAAAAATCAGGTCGCGTAATCGGCAAGTCGAAGTCCCGTGAATTGCCAGCGATGATGCGGAAAAAAGAAGTTGCGATAGGTAATACGGCTGTGGCCTTCAGGAGTTGCAAGCGAAGAGCCGCGCAGCACCAGCTGGTTGACCATGAATTTGCCGTTATATTCGCCGAGCGCGCCCTCGATGGCGCGGTAGCCGGGATAGGGGGAGTAGGCGCTGCGGGTCCATTGCCACACGATGCCGTAGGCGTCGTTGAGCTGCCCGGTCCTGGCCGCAACCTCCCATTCCATTTCGGTCGGCAGATGCCTGCCGCTCCAGCGCGCGAACGCGTCGGCCTCGTAATAGCTGACATGGCACACCGGGGCTGACGGATCGACCGGCTTGAGCCCGGCCAGCGTCATGATTCGCCATTGCCCGTCGATCTCGCGCCAATGACCCGGCGCCTGCCAGCCTTCCTTTTCGACGGTGGCAAAACCGTCCATCAGCCACAGCGTCGGCGTGGTGTAGCCACCGTCCCGCATGAAGGCGAGCCAATCGGCATTGGTGACGAGATTGCGCGCCAGTTTGACCGGACCGACCAGCGCGCGATGGGCGGGTTTTTCATTGTCGAAATGGAAGCTGTCGTCGACATGCCCGACGGTGTGGATGCCCTCGTTGAGGGTGACCCATTCCTCGCCGGCGCGAATTTCGTCGCCGGTCCGGGTGGCAGCCGGAAAGGTCCAGGCCGGATCGTAGGCGGGTGGAATCGGGTTCTGCGCGAAGGCGTGCAGGATGTCGGTCAGCATCAATTCCTGGTGCTGCTGTTCATGGTTGAGGCCGACTTCGACCAGCGGCGCGATCGCCTTCAGCGCGTCCTCGCCGGCTTCGTGAAAGAGTTTCACCACCGCGGCGTCGACATGCCTGCGGTAGGCGGTGATTTCCTCGGCGCCGGGGCGGGTCAGATGGCCGCGCTGGTGACGGGCGTGCCGCGGTCCGGCGCTGACATAATAGGAATTGAACAGGAAGGCGTAATCGGGATGGAACGGCTCGTACCCCGCGCAGTGTTCGCCGAGCAGGAATTGCTCGAAGAACCAGGTGGTGTGGGCGCGGTGCCATTTCGCCGGGCTGGCGTCCGGCATCGACTGGATCACCTGATCTTCCGGAGTCAGGGGAGCGGCGCGGCGTTCGGTCTCGTTGCGGACCGTCAGATAGGCTTCCGCCAGCTTTTGGGCGAGCAGATCTTGGGTGAGCAGATCTCGGGCGAGACCGCCGGAATCGGAGAATAATGACGGGCAAGGGGCGGCAGTCGTGGCCGCAGCGGATGCTGGTTTCGTCACTGGAATCTCCGGTCGGGGGAGAGAAACGTTGCACCGGCGCTTGGGTTCCCCGACATCAGTCTGTCCTAGATAGGGGGTTCCGCGCGGGATAAAAGCCTCCCGAGGCTATGATATTGCTGCCGTCAGGCTATGGACCGGCAGCGGGATATCCCCCGGCCGGAAAGCTTCTGCATGCCAGCTCCCCGCCATTTTACTTTGGATGCACAACGGTTTGGGGTACATATATGGGCAATGTCGGGTTAACGGGCTGATGCCGGCCCGAAAGGCTGAGCCGCAAAGGACGCGAAAATGAGCATCGAGCAATTTATCGACAATGAAGTGAAGTCGAACGACGTCGTACTGTTCATGAAGGGGACGCCGCAGTTTCCGCAATGTGGTTTTTCCGGCCAGGTGGTCCAGATTCTCGACCACGTCGGGGTCGGCTACAAGGGCCTGAACGTGCTGGAATCCGCCGATCTGCGTAACGGCATCAAGACCTATTCGAACTGGCCGACCATCCCGCAGCTCTACGTCAAGGGCGAGTTCGTCGGCGGCTGCGACATCATCCGCGAGATGTTCCAGGCTGGCGAGCTGCAGCAGCTGCTGACCGACAAGGGCGTCACCGTCAACGCGGCGGCCTCCGCCTGAGCCTGGCGGCGCGCCAGCTCGGCGCGGCGCGTCTCGAAACCGTCGTCGCCGATATCACCACGTTACGCGTTGACGCCATCGTCAACGCGGCCAATTCGTTCCTGCTCGGCGGGGGCGGCGTCGATGGCGCCATCCACCGGGCGGCTGGGCCTGAGCTTCTCGCGGAATGCCGCACCCTCCATGGCTGCGAGACCGGCGGCGCCAAAATCACTTTGGGATACGGGCTGCCCGCTCGGCACGTCATTCATGCCGTCGGCCCGGTCTGGTACGGCGGCAGCGCAGGCGAAGATAAGGCGCTGGCGTCGTGCTACATCAGTGCCATCGGCCTTTGTCAGACCCATGGCCTCGCTTCGATTGCCTTTCCCGCGATTTCCACCGGCATCTATGAATTCCCCGCTGCTCGTGCGGCGCGCATCGCGATAGCGGCGACGGCCGCCGCGCTGCCGGCAGCTCCGGCCATCCGCCATGTCATCTTCTGCTGCTTCTCTGACGAGGCCGCGCGGCTTCATGCCGACGCGCTGGCGGAGGTCGGCAGCCCTTGTGCCGATTGAGTCGGACGGTAAACTCCGCGTGCATGCGGCCTGTGGCGAGAAGCTGATCGATGAAGCGATGGAGAACCGTGGGCTTGACGCGGCGTCACGGCTTCGCCGCTGCGACTGCGCTGCTCATCGCCGTTCTCGCCGCAGGCTGGCCAGACCGCGGCCACACCGAATCCAGGACAGCCACTGCGTCGAGCTTCTCGCCCGACAAACTCGGGCGCGTCGGTGATTACATCCGCAACGAGATTGCGTCCGGAAAAATACCCGGCGCCGTCCTGCTGATCCAGCAGCACGGCAGACCGGTCTATCTCGAGAATTTTGGCGTGCGCGACGTCGCGACCCAGCTGCCGATGACCGCCGACAGCATCTTTCGGCTGTATTCGATGTCGAAGCCGGTTACCTCTGCCGCGGCCATGATGCTGGTCGACGACGGCAAGCTATCGCTCGACGATCCCGTGGCAAAATACATTCCGGCCTTTGCGGATTTGAAGGTCGGTGTCGAGAAATCAGGCGAAGCCCCGGCGCTGCTGCTCGAGCCGCTCAACCGCCCGATCACGATCAGGGACCTGCTGAGCCACACCTCGGGCCTGACCTACGGCTTCTATGGCGACAGCGCGGTGCGAAAACTCTATGCCCAGGCCAATCTGTTCGACGGCGACGCCGACAATGCCGAATTCGTCGCGCGCATTGCGAAACTGCCGCTGGCCGAACAGCCGGGAACGCTGTGGGATTACGGCCATTCGACGGACGTGCTCGGCCGCGTCATCGAGGTGGTGTCGGGGACGTCGCTGTTTCAGTTCGAGAAGGAGCGGCTGTTCGATCCGCTCGGCATGACCGAAACCGCGTATTTCGTTGCCGATGCCGCGAAACAGCCGCGCGTCGCCGAGCCGATGCCGGCCGACCGCTTCATCACGCCGGTCGCCGGGATCAGGGATCCCATGACGCCGCGGCGCTGGCAATCCGGCGGGGCGGGCCTGGTCGGGACCATCGGGGATTATGCGCGTTTTGCACAGATGCTGCTGAATGGCGGAACGCTCGACGGCCGGCGCTACCTCAAGCCCGAGACCATAGCCCTGATGACGTCGGATCATATCGGGCCGGAGACCGGGATCGCGCGCGACCAGTTCTATTTTCCGGGCACCAGCAGCGGGTTCGGTCTCGGCTTCGCCGTGCGCACCTCGACGCCACCGAATACGTCGTGGCCGCTGGGTGAATATCGCTGGGACGGCGTCGCCGGCACATTCTTTTTCGTCGACCCGACCCACGATATGTTCGCGATCTGCATGATCCAGACGCCGTCGCAGCGCGGACGAATTCAATTGGAACTGAAGACGCTGATCTACGAGGCGCTGGATCGCTGATGGCGATTGAGGCGGCAGCGTCTTTGCTGCGATGCGAAGCGAGACCGTTTGCTTCGCGTCGGCTGGCAGGCGCGGCCAAAGCTGCTATCATTCCTGCCATAAAAAAATGGAAGGAAGCAACGCCATGGACGCCGTGACGCCGAAGGGCCCGCAGACCACCGAAACGCATTCCCACCTCGTCCGCCCCCACACCATGGAGTGGCAGAAGACCCGCTTTCCCGGCTGCGAGGCCAAGACGCTGCTGTTCGATCACAAGACCGGCCTGATGACCGCGCTGATGCGGTTTGAACCGGGTGCGGTGCTGCCCGACCACGAGCACGTCAACATCGAGCAGACCTACGTGCTCGAAGGCAGCCTGGTCGACAAGGAAGGCCCGGCGCAGGGCATCGAATGCAAGGCCGGCGAATTCATCTGGCGCGAACAGGGCAGCCGCCACGTCGCATGGTGTCCCCAGGGTGGGCTGATGCTGGCGATCTTCCAGGTCCCCAACAAGTTCTTCGAGGCCGACGGCCGCGTCATCGACGCCGCCGGCCAGGACTGGGACGAGACCTGGGGGCACACCCGCAAGGGGTGAGGGCGGTTCGTCACCTTTGACGCGAGGTAGCCACTGGCGCTCGGCGCGGCTCTCACAGCGTCATTGCGAGCGAAGCGAAGCAATCCACGTTGCGGCAAGCAAGAAAGCTGGATTGCTTCGTCGCAAGCGCTCCTCGCAATGACGCCCGGTTAAGCTGTGTTCACGCCCCGCGCACGATCTCGCGCACCAGCCCGATCGTCTCCTCGATCATGCCGGCGGAAACGTCGAGATGGGTGCAGGCCCTGATGCGGCCGTCCATCATGGCGAGCAGCACGCCGCGCTGGCGCAGCGCCTTGATCATGTCGTCGCCGCTGACACCGGCGCCGTCCGGCTTGAAGAACACCAGATTGGTCTCGGGCTGCTGCACCTCGATGCCCTGGATCTGCGACAAGCCCCGCGCCAGCGCGCGGGCGTTGGCGTGATCGTCCGCGAGGCGATCGACATGGTGGTCGAGGGCATAGATGCAGGCCGCGGCGCAAACGCCGGCCTGGCGCATCGATCCGCCGAGGCGCTGCTTCCAGCGCCAGACCTCGTCGATGAAATCGCTGCTGCCGGCAATCACGCCGCCGATCGGCGCGCCGAGGCCCTTTGAAAAATCGATCCAGGCCGAGTCCCAGCCCGCCGCCATGTCGCGGGCGCTGATGCCTGTCGCGACACAGGCGTTCAGCAGCCGCGCGCCGTCCATGTGGGTAGCCATGCCGCTTTGTTTGGCGGTCTGCACCACATCGTCGAGCGCGGCCTTCCTCCAGATCGTGCCGCCGCCGATATTGGCGGTCTGCTCGACGCTGACCACCGTCTGGGGCGGCTGGTAACGGCTGCGTGGGTGAATGGCCCTGCGAAAGGTATCCGGCGAAAACTGTCCGTCGGCGCCGGACAGCGGCGTGATCTGGAAGCCGCCGAGGGCGGCGTGGGCGCCGCCTTCGCGCGCGATGATATGCGCGGTTTCATGCGCCAGGATCTCGTCGCCGGGCCGGCAATGCACCAGGGTCGCCGCGACATTGCACATGGTGCCGGAGGGCATGAACACGGCGGCCTGCTTGCCGAGCAGATCGGCCACCCGCTCGCACAGCACATTCACAGTCGGATCGTCGCCGATCTGCTCGTCGCCGACCTCGGCGCGCGCGATCGCCTCGCGCATCGCAGGCGTCGGGCGGGTCTGCGTGTCGGACAACAGGTTGATGCGGACCGGTGGCGCTTTCGGATCGGGCGGGGCAGGGGTGTAGTGGGTCATGGCGAGATCCATCACTTGATGACGTCATGGCCGGGCGTCGTCCTGGCCATCCACGTCTTGCTTTCGATGCGACCATAAAGCCGTGGATGGCCGGGACAAGCCCGGCCATGACGAAAGAAAAAGGCCCCGGCAGAGCCGGGGCCTTTTGATCTCCTGAAAACGCCGACGAAAAAATCAGCGCGAATAGAATTCGACGATCAGATGCGGCTCCATCTGCACCGCGAACGGCACGTCGGACAGATGCGGGATGCGGGCGAACTTCGCCGTGAACTTGCCGTGATCGACTTCGAGGAAGTCCGGCACGTCGCGCTCGCCGAGCTGGCTGGCTTCGATCACCACGGCGAGCTGCTTCGAGCTTTCCTTGATTTCGATGAGGTCGCCGACCTTGACCTTGTAGCTCGCGATGTTGACGCGGCGGCCGTTGACCTTGATGTGGCCGTGATTGATGAACTGGCGCGCGGCGAACATGGTGGCGACGAACTTGGCGCGATAGACCACGGTGTCGAGACGGCGTTCCAGCAGGCCGATCAGGTTTTCACCGGTGTCACCCTTCATGCGGCCGGCTTCGACGTAGATGCCGTGAAACTGGCGCTCGGAAATGTTGGCGTAGTAGCCCTTCAGCTTCTGCTTGGCGCGCAGCTGCACGCCGAAGTCGGAGAGCTTGCCCTTGCGGCGCTGGCCGTGCTGGCCGGGGCCGTATTCGCGGCGGTTGACGGGGCTCTTCGGGCGGCCCCAGATGTTCTGGCCCATACGGCGATCGATCTTGTATTTCGCCTCACTGCGCTTAGTCATCGCGTCCTCTTTAAAGGTTTGAGTTTTGAGGAAACGCGCCCTCCTGTGCGCCGGGAATTTCCCGGTGCCGACAGGCCTGTCCCCTAAAGCTTGAAAGGGACGGGCCACGGGTCGCGAAACGCAACGCGGGCCGAAAACGGCCCGCGAGCAGGCGGTTTCTAGGGAGAATCCGCTGGTATGTCAATGAAAAGACCGTCATTCCGGGGCGTCGCGCCAGCGACGAACCCGGAATCCTAGGATTCCGGGTTCGATGCTTCGCATCGCCCCGGAATGACCGGATTGGGGCCAAAAGAGCTCTCAGGTGGCGACCGCCCGGACCGGCTTGGGCTCCGTTTGCTGCCTTTGGCCGCGCAATTCGGCCGCGATCTCGCCGTTCAGCACCTGTTCCAGCCGGGTCAGGGCCTTGGCGATCAGGGCGGCGTCGGTGATCCGGTGGTCCCAGCGGATCACCACGTCGATGGTCTGGTCCGGCGCCACCACGCCGTAACTGAGGATGAACGGCCCCGGGCTCAGCGCATGCAGTTCCCCGGCGCCGTAGGCGGCCACCGAGGTCACGCCGAAGCTGCCGAACCAGTTGGCGCGCTGCCGTCCGAAATTCAGGCCGATCAGCCACATCAGCCGGCGCAGCGGCAGCGGCAGCCGCGTCACCCGCAATATCTTGCGAAACGCCGGCACCTCGCCGATCGGCGCATCCTTGGCCTGCCGGATCTGCGCATCGACCTCGGTCAGCGCCAGCATATCCGCCGCGGGGACCTTTTGCGGCAGCACGCAATCCTGGCCATCCTCGACGCGCGCGATCGCAACCATCGCAATGCTGCGCGGCAGCTCGTAGAAACTTGGCCACGGCCATTTGGCATAGAGCGTGCGCAGCACCGGCTCGTCCTTCGCCACCAGCGCGAACGCCTTGACGAAGATCGCCGCCCAGCCGGGCGGCCCGGCCGCGAGCGCGCGGGCTTCCAGCAGTGGACGGATATTGAGGGCGCGGGTCAGCGAAACAAAGGGCACGCCGATCGAGGCATGCATGAGGTCGGCGACGAGTCGGCGCGGCATTGAGATTTTTCGAACCGTTCCGCGCATCGTTCCACTCAAGTCCCGCAACATCAAACCGGGCGGCCGGATTGCCCCGTCCACCTGCACTTCATCTAGCACGAACCGACCGGCCTGACGCCAGCCTTGCTGCACGCCGTCCGGCGGGACGCTACCGTATTTTATCACACCGCCTTGAATATGCTTGAATTTTGTCGCGGTCCGCCAAGGGCAGCGCACGGGGGTACTTTAGAAGCATCCGAGTTTCAGCGCCGGATGCCCTCAAAGCTCGCCGCGATGCCGCGCTGAAACAGCGACCAGTCGAAGCCGAGCGCCAGCGCCAGGTAGCCGCGATCGATCATCGCGTTGGCCTGTTCGGCGCTGCGCGCCACGCCGCCGATCGGCACGCCGCTGTTGAGGATGCCGGCTTCGGCGCGCGCCATCAGCGCCTGCACGTCGGGGTCGTCGATGCGGCCGCGCTTGTTGATGGAGGTGGCGAGATCGCCGGGGCCGATCACCGCGATGTCGATGCCGGGCGTCGCCATGATCTCGTCGATGCGCTCGACCGCATCGACATGCTCGATCGTGATCATGCAGATCATGTCGTCGTCGGCGGTCGCCATGTAGTCGGGCATCGAGACGCCCCAGCGGAACGGGGCATGGAACGGTCCCCACAGCCGGTCGCCGCGCGGCGGGTAGCGCACGCTGCGCACGGCTTTTTCGGCATCCGCGGCGCTGCAGATCATCGGAAAATTGATGCCGAGCGCGCCGATGTCCATCGGCGCTTTCGCCAGCCACGGCTCGTTGGCGGCAATCCGCGCCAAGGGGATGCAGGGCGTGCCCGCGGTGGCCGTGATCATCGCATGCGCGGAGCCGAGATCGATCGGCCCGTGCTCGAGGTCGACGATGATCCAGTCGAGCCCGGAGCGGGCCATGATCTGCACGGTCTGGATCGAGGGAATGGTCGCAATCGCGCCGAATGTCGGGCGCTTCTCTTGCCACAGTCTGCGGAGACGGTTCAGCGGTGCAGGCGCGGATTGCGTCAAACTCGAAGCTCCATGGGGCTGGCTTTCACGCCGGGACGCGGCCGCCGAAAAACGGCGTCAGGGCCTGGCTCAGCGTATGCGGGCGCTTCGAGGTGAAGATCATTTCCGCGCCGGTGTGGTCGGCCTCGCTGCCGGGGGGGCCGAGCAAATCCGAAACCCGCCGCGCAATCGCCGGCGCCGGATCGATCCAGTCCACCGGCCACGGCGCCAGCCTGACCAGGCGATCCATCAGCAGCGGATAATGGGTGCAGGCCAGCACGACGGTGTCGGTTCGATGCGGATCGCTTTCGCCGCTGCCGATGAAGCATGGCGCGAGTTCGTCCGAGATCGCGTCGTCGCCGACCGCTTCGCCGCTCAAGGCCTTTTCCGCCAGCGAGGCGAGATCCGCCGAACCCACCAGCGTCACGTCGCAGCCTTGCGAGAAATCCCGGATCAGCGCCCTGGTGTATTCGCGCTTGACGGTGCCCTTGGTGCCCAGCACCGACACCCGCTTGGTCCTGGAGCTGGCGCAGGCCGGCTTGATCGCGGGCACCGTTCCGACAAAGGGGAGTTTGTACTGCTCGCGCAGATACGACATGACCAGCGTGGACGCGGTGTTGCAGGCGATCACGACCAGGTCGGGCGCATGCGCGGCGATCAGTTCGCCGACCAGCGGCACGACGCGCGCGATGATCTCGTCCTCGCCATGGTGGCCGTAGGGAAAGAAGGCGTCGTCGGCGACATAGGCATAATGCGCGTCGGGCCGTGCCCTGACGATCTCACGCAAGACCGTGAGCCCGCCAAGGCCGGAATCGAAAACAAGAATCGTCGGAGGTGCTGTCACACCGGCAGTCTAGCCGATCTCGCATGATCATTCAGTTGTTATGACGTCTGATTGCGCCACGTAGGGTCGACGCGGATCGATCCGGTTGTCGCTCCCGACCAAAATGTCGAAAACAACCCCATGCACAGAAACAGGCTGATCGCAGCGTACGGATAGGCCTGTGATCACAATGGCTTCCGAAGTGGTAATTAGACACCGACTAAGCTTGACGAGTGCCATTGCCAGTGCGCTGCTCCGGCGGACTGCTTGGCGTTACACCGGCTGCAAGGGCCGTTGCGCCCCTGCCGGCATTTCGACGCGGATCGCATCCCCCGGCCGCACATCGCCATCCGACAGCACGATGCCCATGACGCCGGCCTTGCGAACCAGATTGCCGTCGGCGTCCCGGTCCAGCGTTGCCGCCATCAGGCCTTTCTGGAAGTCGTCGATCTGGATGCAGGGATTGCGCAGCCCGGTGATCTCGACCACCCCGCTTGCCCCCAGATGCAGCCGCGTGCCCGATGGCAGCGCCAGCAGATCGATGCCTTCGGTGGTGACGTTCTCGCCGAGGTCGGCCGGCTGCACGACAAAACCTTTCGCGCGCAATTCCTCGAACAGTTCGGCGTGGATCAGGTGCACCTGGCGCAGATTGGGCTGGGTCGGATCCCTTCGCACGCGGGAGCGGTGCTTGACCGTCTCGCCCATATGGGCGTCGCCGGCGACGCCCAATCCCTTGAGCAGGCGAATGCTCAGGCTCGGCGTCTTGCTGAAATGATGGCCGCTGCGGGCGCTGACGGCGAGGACGCTGCCCATGATTCCGTCCCGTGTCACGCTTCGCCGAACACCCGCCTGAAGATCGTATCGACATGCTTGAAGTGATAGCCGAGGTCGAACTGCTCGGAGATCTCGGCATCGCTGAGATACTTCTTCAGCTCGGCATCCTTCTTCAGCAGCGTCTCGAAGTCGCCTTCGCCGCGCCACACCGGCATCGCGTTGCGCTGCACGAGGCGATAGGAATCCTCGCGCGAACAGCCCTTCTGCGTCAGCGCCGTCAACAGCCGCTGCGAATGAATGAGCCCACCGAGGCGGTCGAGATTCTTGCGCATGTTTTCGGGATAGATCACCAGCTTCTCGACCAGGCCGGCCAGCCGGTTCAGCGCGAAGTCGAGCGTGACCGTGGCGTCGGGCGCCAGCATGCGTTCGGCCGAGGAGTGCGAGATATCGCGCTCGTGCCACAGCACGACGTTCTCCATCGCCGGCGTCACATAGGCGCGCACCATCCGCGACAGGCCGGTGAGGTTTTCCGTCAGCACCGGGTTGCGCTTGTGCGGCATCGAGGAGGAGCCCTTCTGGCCCTCTGAGAAGAATTCCTCGGCTTCCAGCACTTCGGTGCGCTGCAGATGCCGGATCTCGGTGGCGAGGCGTTCGACCGACGCGGCGATCACGCCGAGCGTCGCAAAATACATGGCGTGGCGGTCGCGCGGGATGATTTGCGTCGAGATCGGTTCGACCGCGAGGCCCATCGCCCTGGCGACGTGCTCCTCGACCCGCGGATCGATATGCGCAAACGTTCCGACCGAGCCCGAGATCGCGCAAGTCGCGACTTCCTTGCGCGCGGCGACCAGCCGCTCCCTCGCGCGCGTAAATTCGGCATAGGCGTAAGCGAGCTTCAAGCCAAAGGTGACGGGCTCGGCATGGATGCCGTGGGAGCGGCCGATGCTCGGCGTCATCTTGTGCTCGAAGGCGCGCTTCTTCAGCGCGGCCAGCACCTTGTCGAGGTCGGCGATGAGCATGTCCGCGGCGCGGGTGAGCTGGACGTTGAAACAGGTGTCGAGCACATCGGACGAGGTCATTCCCTGGTGCACGAAGCGCGAATCGGGACCGACGAATTCGGCGAGGTGGGTAAGGAAGGCGATGACGTCGTGCTTGACCTCGCGTTCGATCTCGTCGATCCGCGCGACGTCGAACTGGGCGTCCTTGCCCCTGGCCCAGATGGTCTTGGCGGCCTCTTTCGGGATCACGCCGAGCTCGGCCTGGGCATCCGAGGCATGGGCCTCGATCTCGAACCAGATCTTGAAACGGGTCAGCGGCTCCCAGATGGCGGCCATTTCCGGGCGGGTATAGCGGGGGATCATCGAGGACTCCGGACCAGCAAAGCGGGGGATCGCATGCGACTCCCGGCCGATTGTTTTTTACGCCGCGCTTTAGCAGAGCCGCCCCGGTGAGACAAACCTCGGCGCGGCCGGACGCCAGAGGCCGGCTGCGGGCAGCCCGGCGCCGTCCTCGATCACGAAATATTGACTGACAGATATTGTAATCTGTCAGCGAGATAGGCTATATTGTCGGTGACGCTATTTGTGGGTGTCACCTTGGGCCCGCCGGCCGATCGACCGCGGGCCCGCGGAATTGCAGAGGACCTAGCCATGACGATCGAGATCTTTGATTTTTTCCAACAAATCCACCGCTGGCTCGACGCCCAGGTTGCCCGCCATCTCGAAGCGCAGGCCACCCGTTTAGCCCGTTAACAGAGGGCGGCGAAAAGCCGCTCGCCACAACGACCGGAAGCGGACGTGCGCGCATGAACGAGAACGTAGTTCTGACCCCCGAGCGGATCCTCGAAGTCACCGAGGACGTGCTGCGCCGTTTCGGGCTGGCGAAAGCCACCGTGGTGGACGTCGCCCGTGCGCTCGATGTCAGCCATGGCAGCGTCTACCGGCATTTTCCGAGCAAGGCCTCGTTGCGCCAGGCCGTCGCGAAACGCTGGCTCGACCGCTTCAAGGCGCCGCTGCAGCAGATCGTGGAAGGGCCCGGACCGGCGCCGGCCCGGCTGGAGCGCTGGCTGCGTACGCTGTTTGCGGCCAAGCACAAGAAATTGTCCGACGACCCCGAGATGTTCGCGACCTATCTGGCGCTGGCGCAGGAAGCCTGCCAGGCGGTGAGTTCGCACAAGGAATGCCTCTGCGACCAGGTCGAGACCATCCTGTCCGACGGCGTGAAGCAGGGCGCGTTCGAGATCGCCGACGTCAAGGCGACCTCGCGCGCGGTGTTCGACGCCACCATCCGTTTCCATCATCCCGCCCATGCCGAGGAATGGAGCGACCCGGCCTTCGCCGCGCGGATCGACGCCGTGCTGGCGCTGCTGCTGCGGGGACTGGAAGCGCCGCGCAAGCGTTAGCATCTGGAATCATGAGTTGATATTGCAGCCCATCCTTCGAGACGCCTCGCTGCGCTCGGCTCCTCAGGATGAGGTTAACTCGTTGAAACACCACAACCTCATGCTGAGGAGCGAGCGGCGCGAGCGACTCGAAGCATGGGCAGCAAGCGACTCACCGATCCCGGATAGTCAGTACTAATCGTCTCCGCGGACGATCGTCGTGCACCCGCAACCGTGCGCAGATTTCCGCAGCACCCCTGACCCCCTGCTCAGCTCGATTGCAAGCGCGCCGCGCTCTGTTGTTTGATATCCATCAAGCGCGGCGCAGGTCCGGCCGATATCGTGGACACGGAGGAAATCGTGCTGCTGGCTATCTTCACTGATATCCATGCCAACCGGCAGGCGTTTTCAGCCTGCCTCGACTTCGCACGGGCGCGCGGCGCGCAGCGATTCATCTTCCTCGGCGATTATGTCGGCTATGGCGCCGATCCGGAATGGACGGTCGAGACGGTGATGGATCTCGTCAACGGTGGCGCGATGGCGGTGCGCGGCAACCACGACAATGCCGTCAGCACATCCTCCGAAAGCATGAATGCCGAAGCCCAGGCCGTGATCGAATGGACGCGCGGGCGGCTGAGCGCGGCGCAGCGGCGCTTTCTCAGCGAGTTGCCGATGACGCTGCAGGAGGACGATCGCCTCTATGTGCATTCCGAAGCAAGCTCTCCCGAGCGATGGCGCTACGTCCAGAGCACGGCGGACGCCGCGCGCAGCATTGTGGCGAGCGATGCCCGGATCACCCTGTGCGGACATATCCACCTGCCGTCGCTCTATTCGATGTCCGCGGCCGCGAAGATGACGAGCTTCGTGCCGGCCCCGGGCGTGCCGGTGCCGTTGCTGGGGGGGCGGCGCTGGCTTGCCGTTCTCGGCTCGGTCGGGCAGCCGCGTGATCGCAATCCGGCGGCCTCGTTCGCGATGTTCGACACCGAAACCCGGGAGATCACCTATTGCCGGGTGCCCTACGATGTCGAGGTGGCGGCGCAGCGGATTCGCGACAACGGCCTGCCGCTCTGGCTGGCCGACCGGCTCATGGTCGGAAGGTAAGCAATGGTCAAGACACTGGTTGAGCCGGGCGCCGTCATCGACGGCTTTACCATCGGGGAGTGCGTCCATCGCGGCGGCATGGCGACGCTGTGGAGCGTGACCTGGCCCGACAGCGACACCCCGATGCTGATGAAGGTGCCGAGGGTTTCCGAGGGCGAGGATCCCGCCGCCATCGTCGGTTTCGAGATGGAGCAGATGATCATGCCGCGGCTGTCGGGGCCGCACGTGCCTGCCTGCTTCGGGGCAGGCGATTTCGCGCGGCAGCCCTATGTCGTGATGGAGCAGATTCCGGGCGAGACGCTTTACAAGCGTATCCGCGAGTTGCCGATTTCGTACGAAGAGGCGAGGGCGATCGTCGGCAAGATCGCCACGGCGCTGGCCGACCTGCATACCCAGAACGTCATCCATCACGACATCAAGCCGAGCAGCATCATGTTTCGCCCCTCCGGCGAAGCCGTGCTGATCGATTTCGGATTGTCGCATCACAACCAGCTGCCGGATCTGCTGCAGGAAGAATTCCGGCTGCCCTACGGCACCGCGCCGTACATGGCGCCCGAGCGCCTGCTCGGCGTGCGCGACGATCCGCGCAGCGACCTGTTTTCGCTCGGCGTGCTGCTGTACTTCTTCACGACGGGGGTGCGGCCGTTCGGCGAGAGCGAGACCCTGCGCGGCATGCGGCGGCGGCTGTGGCGCGATCCCTATCCGCCGCTCAAACTGAAACCGGACTATCCGCCCTGGCTGCAGGAAGTGGTGCTGCGCTGCCTCGAGATCGAACCGGTCTGGCGTTATCCCACCGCGTCGCAACTGGCGTTCGAACTCGCGCATCCCGACCAGGTCAAGCTGACCGCGCGATCGGAGCGGCGGGACCGCGATCCCTTCCGCACGGTGATGCGCCGCCGCTTCAACCGCGAACTGACGCAGCCGAGGCCGAAAGCGGACGTCGCCGCGCAACTGGCGTCGTGTCCGATCGTGGCGGTGGCGCTCGATACCGCGGAGGGGGCGGACGAGTTGAACGAGGCGTTGCGCGTCACCGCCGGGCGAATCCTGGCGACGCTTCCCTCCGCACGGCTGGCATGCCTCAACGTGCTGAAGCTCAGCCGCGTCACCATCGACAAGACGCTCGACGAGCAGGGCAACAACAAGCACATCGACCGGATGGTGAGCTTGCGGCATTGGGCGTCGCCGCTGAAGCTCGACGATGACAGGCTCACCGTCCATGTGCTGGAGGCGATGGATCCCGCGTCGGCGATCCTGGAGTTCGCCGCCGTCAATCACGTCGATCATATCGTGATCGGCGCACGCCGCAGTTCGCTGGTGCGCACGCTGCTCGGCAGCGTCTCCGCGAAGGTGGCGGCCGAAGCGGACTGCAGCGTGACCGTGGTGCGGCCGCCGCGACTGGCGGCGGTGCCGGAGCTGGAGGGACAAGGCAAGGGGGGCGAGGCGGAGAGCGGTTAGAGCATTTTTTGCAATGCTGCGCTTCAAAGTGCACCGCCTTGCGATGCTTATCGCTCCCCTCCCTCCACGCGCTCTTGCGCGTGGCGGGAGGGGAGAAGGACTACCGGCGCGCCTTCGCCGGCTTGCGGGATTTGCGTGGCGCAATGTCACCGCGCGCGCGTTCGAGGATATCGCGGACCCGGTCCGCATTGGGAATGCAGCGAAAGCCGTAGCGGCCGGTGTAATCGGCATCGGGAGAACGGGTCGAAACCCCGGACGCGAAATTCAGGTGGCCGGCGCCGCGGCTGATGTCGAGAATTTCGAAGGTGGCGTCCATATCCGCGAATGCGGTTCCGGTCGCGGTCCGCTTGCCCCAGGCCGTGCGCAGGATCAGCGCGCGGCGGTCGGTGATCACGCACAGCGTCTGCATATCGTACAGCGCCATCACCAGGGGCGCCGCGATCATGATGGCGCCGGACATCAGGAAGAACGTCGCGGATTGATCGATCCAGCCTCTGGAAATCGCGACGGCGCTGAGAACGAGCCAGGGAAATCCGACCCACCACAGACCTCGCCACATCATGAAATCGGCGATGGCGTCGGGCTGACCCTGCCAAAGCACGCGCTCGCCGGGTTGCAGCGTTGCGATCAGCAGCCGCCGCAGGCCTGCCGAAAACAGCATCGATCGGATTTCGTCCATGCTCATGGCCGTTGGTCGCGGCAGCGCAGGAAATTGTTCGATTCCAAGGATAGCCTGAGGAGGGCTAAATCGCTTCGCCGCGCGCCAGCGCCGCAGCATTACGGATCGCGGAAATATTGGCCTTGTAGCTTTCCATGGTGCCGCCCTTGAACACCGCCGAGCCCGCGACCATGGCATTGGCGCCGGCGGCGGCGAGTGCGCCTGATACATCCGGGCCGACACCGCCATCGACCTCGATATCGATCGGGCGGCCCGCGGTCATCGCGCGGAGGTCGCGGATCTTGCCCAGCGCGGACGGAATAAAGGCCTGGCCGCCGAAGCCGGGATTGACCGACATCACCAGCACCAGGTCGATCAGGTCGATGACGTATTCGATTGCCGAGATCGGGGTGCCCGGATTGAGCGAGACGCCGGCCTTCTTGCCGAGCGCGCGGATCGCCTGCAACGAGCGATGCAGATGGGGACCTGCCTCGGCATGCACCGTGATCTGGTCGCAGCCGGCTTTTGCAAAAGCCTCGAGGTAGGGATCGCAGGGCGAAATCATCAAATGCGCGTCGAAGATCTTTTTGGTGTGCGGGCGCATCGCCTTGATGACGTCGGGGCCATAGGAAATGTTGGGCACGAAATGTCCGTCCATCACGTCGAGATGAATCCAGTCGGCGCCGGCCGCATCGACGGCGCGGACCTCTTCGCCCAGCCTGGCGAAATCCGACGCCAGGATCGACGGCGCGATGACGAGGGGGCGTGACACAAATTGGGCCGACATGTGCGCTTCCCGGGCAGTTGCAAGGCGTGGCGGAACGGCTCCGCGTAACATGCGCCAAGTCCGGGGGCAATGCGGGGCATTCTCGTGTCCCGGACTCGGTGCTCCGCAGAGCCGGGACCCACTCGCTGCAAGATAAGATGGACCCCGGATCTGCAGCGCACCGCGCCGGACGATGCTGCGCATCGCCGGGAGCGCGCTGCGCTGCGTCCGGGGAACGAAGCAGGAAAAATCTGCCGCTGCGGCATCTATTGCCGGGAAGATGCGGGCATGACCGGTACAAAAACCCTGGTTTTATTGGCTTTCTGCAATGGCACGGAGTTTGCTGATCCATCGGCGAGGAAGTAACAGGCCGCGCCGTGCGGCATTTGCTGGAGTTTAGTCATGCTGCAAGCCCTTAGCGCCGCGACGTCCGCGCTGGACCTTCTGAAGTCGCTGACAGCATCGAAAACGCAATCCACCAGCAACAAGCAGGAACAGAAGAGCCCGTTCGATTTCTCCGGTAGCAGCACCGCCACCTCGGAAACCTCGCCGGCCAAGTCCGGAACGGCTGGCGGCTCGCAGATATCGCCGGCCACGATGAGCGCGCTGCTGGATGCGCAAAGCCAGGCAACGACTGGATCGACCGCATCGGCGTCCACCAGCCGCTCGGACGCGCTGAAGGACCTGTTCGCGCAGATCGATGCCGACAGCGATGGCAAGCTCAGCAAATCGGAATTCGAGAACGCGCTCGGCGCCGGCGGGACCAACCTGAAGCAGGCCGACAGCGTATTCGGCAAGCTGGACAAGGACGGCGACGGAGCGGTCAGCCTCGACGAAATGATGGCGGCGCTGAAAGGCAAGGGGCATCGTCGCCATGACGCCGCCGCCACGGACGGCTCCGGCGCACCAGGTGGGGCGGGCAAGGATCCGCTGATGCAGGCATTGGAGGGCGCATCATCGACCTCGGTGACCAACAGCGACGGCTCGATCACGACGTCGCTGACCTATGCCGACGGCTCCAAGGTGACGATGACATCGGCCGCCGCCAGTTCGGCATCCGGTGCGGCGACGTCCTCCTATAATTTCATCGAACAGATGATCCAGCGCCAGGCGGACGCGATTTCATCCGCCACGGGTTCGCTTTCGGTCAGCGCCTGACCTCGCAATAGTCAGCTTCGTAGCCCGGATGCGTTCGCGAAGAGCCTTCCTGTGCGGTAGTTGTTGGAGTTCTGTCATGCAGCTTTCGGCTTACACCGCATCGTACGTCCTGGAGTTGCTGCGATCAGTGACTTCATCGAATTCGTCGTCAGCCAACGCCACCGGCTCCGGCCGGGAATCTTCGGAACCCTTCGACGATATCTTCGGCGGCACCGCGATGTCCGGAAAATCGACTCCGTATTCCGGGCTCGACGGGTTTCAGCAGATGTTTCCGCAGATATCGTCGGCCACGATCAACGCGCTGCTTGCGGCGCAAAACCGGCCATCGACCGCGTCACTCCCGTCGGCAGGGACCGGCAAGCCTGACGTCCCCAAGGACCCGTTCTCGCAACTCGATGCCGACGGCGATGGTCAGGTCAGCAAATCGGAATTTGAGGCAACGGCCACCAGCGCTGCGACGTCATCCTACAATGTCATGAACCAGATGATCGCGCGCCAGATGCAGGCGTTTGCAACCTCGTCCAGCGCCTGGATGCGCTTCTGAACGTTCGCTCAAGACGCTCTACCCAAATCGATCCTTCCACGCCGGCAGCGCGCCGGGGAAGGGCAGGGCAGTCGCCTCATAGACGCCGCGGGCGATGGCGCGGGCCATCACATTGGCCGCGACCATGCCGAGTTCGGTGAGACCGGCCAAGGGATCGACAGGCTTTTCGCCGGTAGCAGCGGCGAACACCACATCGCCATCGAGCGGCGCGTGCACCGGATAGATCGCGCGGGCAAAGCCGGTCTGCGCCATCATCGCCAGCCGCCTGGCCTGTGGCTTTGTCAGGGCCGCGTCGGTCACCACCACGGCCAGCGTGGTGTTTTCCACCGATGTCGCTGATGTGCCACCCTTGATGCGCATCTCCAGCATGTCCGGTGTGAAGTCCTCCGGCAATCCGCCTCCGCCGAACTCTTCCCCGGCTTCAAACGGAGCCGCCCAGAACCACGGCCCGTCGCCAACGGTGACGCTGCCGACCGCATTGACCACCGCCAGCGCGGCGACCCTGATGCCGCCTGCCGTCGCCGCCGACGCCGAGCCGATGCCGCCCTTGAAAGTCGCGGTGGTTGCGCCGAGCCCGGCGCCGACGCTGCCGAGCGCGAAATCCGCGGACGCTGCCGCGGCCGCGGCATAGCCGAGGTCGCGGTAGGGCGCGAAGCGGCCCCAGGCCTTGTCGCCGCCGTTGAGCAGGTCGAAGCAGATCGCGCCGGGCACGATCGGGATCAGCGCGCCGCCGATGGCAAAGCCGCGGCCGTGTTCGGCGAGCCAGGCCTGCACCCCGCCGCCGGCCTCGAGCCCGAACGCGGAGCCGCCCGCCAGCGCGATGCCGTGAATTTGCTCGACGGTGTTTTCGAGGTCGAGCACCGCGCCCTCGCGGATGCCGGGCCCGCCGCCGCGGATATCGATCGCCGCCACCGCGGGCGTATCGAAAATGACAGCGGTGACTCCGGATGCAAGTCGCCGGTCATCGGCGTGACCGACGCGGACGCCCGGGATATCGGTGAGGAGGTTCTTCATGCCTTCAGCGGTCCAGCGTCAGCCTGATCATTCGCGCCAGATGGAACTTGCGATACGGCCTGGCGAGTAGCCCTAACCCGGAGTCGAGCCGGCTCCCGCAAACTGGCATCGCGCGCCGAACTGATCGCATCGAATCGCATCACCTTAGGCGCATTCCGGGAAGCAGGATATCCGTCCGATACCGCAATTCCGCTTGCGAGCAATGCTGTCGCGGGGAGGGCGGTGGTGGATGGCGCGATCGCTTGTCCGGCGAATGGTCGTCTCTCCCGAAGGTTACGTTTGTGTTAATTCGGCAGGTCGGCGGAGCGCAGCAGTAACCGCATCTTTACTGACACCCGGAATATTGAGCAGGGCGTCGATCCCAACCCGACGGTCCGTTGTAGGCTGGCCTAGAGCCGTTCCGGGAGTCGCCCCATTGCTCCGTATTCTCGTGATCGACGACCAGTCCGATGTGCGCGCGATGATCTCCATCGTATTGCGTATCCATCATTTCAATGTCGTCGAAGCCGCCAGCGCAGAGGCCGGATTGAAGGAATTCGAGGGCGCCCAGTTCGACCTCGCGATCGTCGATATCTTCTTGCAGGGAATCAACGGTCTGGACGTGATCGGGCTGATGCGTGAGCGCGTTCCGGGTTTCCCTGTAGTCGCGATATCGGGAATGACGGCGCTCGACTACGTCTCGGCGTCACCGGAACTCTCCGACGTCGTATGTCTGCAGAAGCCGTTTCGTCCCAATCAGCTGGTCCGCGCGGTCGAAGCGGCGTATCAGCGCTCCGCGCGATACATCGCCGAAAGCACGGACGTCGCCTAGAACGGTTTCAGCTCTGGTTGAATCAGAACCGGGCCCCGGGTCGTTGTCGGCGCATTTTGCTCACGCGGGTCGGTGCCCGTGTCGACGTCGCCTGAGAGCTTTTTCGGGTTTCATTTTCTCATGATGAACGGTCCCAAAATAGAAACGCCCCGGCGAACCGGGGCGTTGCTATTTCGATGGTGCGGGGAAGCGTGCCAGGAACCCAGTCTCAGCAGGCCTTGCTACGATCCCTTGGGATTGATCTCGGCGTAGTTGCCCTTGGCGTCCCACTTGTAGACGACATAGTCGATCGCCTTGATGTCGCCCTTGGCGTCAAAGCCCATCTTGCCGAGCACGGTGTCCCATTCGCCGGCCTTGATCGCCTCCATCACCTTTTTCGGATCGGTCGAGCCGACCTTGGCCACCGCCTTCGTCCACACCTGCATGGCGGCGTAGGTGTAGAGCGTGTAGCCTTCGGGATCGATGTTCTTGGCCTTGAACTTCTCGACGATGGCCTTCGCGGTCGGCTTGTTGCGCGGGTCGGGACCGAAGGTGAACAGGGTGCCTTCCGCGGCCGGGCCGGTGATCGACGCGAATTCCTTGTCGTTCATGGCGTCGCCCGCCATCAGCACCGTCTTGAGGCCCTGATCGCGCATCTGGCGCAGGATCAGGCCTGCCTCCTGATGGTAGCCGCCGACGAAGACGAGATCGATATTGTCGCGCTTCAGGCGCGACACGATCGAGTTGAAGTCCTTGTCGCCCTTGTTGTAGGACTCGAACATCTTTTCGGTCATGCCGGCCTTGTTGAGCGCCTTCTTGGTCTCGTCGGCGAGACCCTTGCCGTAGGTGGTCTTGTCGTTGAGGATGGCGACGTTCTTGCCCTTGTAGGTCTTGGCGATGAATTCGGCGGCGACCAGGCCCTGCTGGTCGTCACGGCCGCAGACCCGCGCCACGTTCCAGAGCTTGCGCTCGGTGAACAGCGGATTGGTCGAGGCCGGCGTGATCTGAAGCACGTTGCCGTCGGCATAGGCTTCCGACGCCGGGATCGACGACGACGAGCAGAAGTGACCGGCGACGAACGGGATTTTCGCGCTGGCGAACTTTTCCGCCACCGAGCGGGCCTGCTTGGGATCGCAGGCATCGTCGCCGACCTGCAGCGCCAGCTTCTTGCCGAGCACGCCGCCGGCGGCGTTGATGTCCGCCACCGCCTGTTCGGCGCCGTTCTTCATCTGCCGGCCGAATGCGGATTCGCCGCCCGTCATCGGGCCCGCCACTGCGATGCTGATGTCCTGCGCCAGCGCCGTCGTCGACAGCGCCAGTGACGCGCCCAATGCCAGGCCGATGAGTTTCAATGATTTCATAGGTGGTCCTCGCGGTGATCTCTAGGGGACTTGCCCGGCAGCCCGCCGGGTTGGAAAATCGAGGTCATTGTCGACTGATTTTGTCGTGAAGTCATCGGCAATTTTCGGGCAAATCCACGGTTCAATCGCAGCATCTTGCCGCAGCTTGGCGTCCCGGACGCGGTGCAGCGCCCTTCAGCGATGCACCGCAGAGCCGGGATCCACGTTTCAGCAAGGCAGATGGACCCCGGATCAGCAGCGCACCACCGCAAGGGCGGCGCTGCGCTGCGTCCGGGGAACGTATCCAGTTAAGCGTGGCGGCCGCCTTCCAGATAGGCGGCGCGGATTTCCGGGCGCTGCAACAGCTCGGCGCCGGTGCCTTCCAGCGTGATCAGGCCGTTGACCATGACATAGCCGCGATGGGCCAGCCGCAGCGCGTGATTGGCATTCTGCTCGACGATCAGCACGGTGAGGCCGTCCTGCCGGTTCAGGGTCCGGATGGCGTCGAAAATCTGTCGCGCGATCAGCGGCGCCAGCCCGAGCGAAGGCTCGTCGAGCATCAGGAGGCGAGGGCGGCTCATCAAGGCGCGGCCGATCGCGAGCATCTGCTGTTCGCCGCCCGACAGCGTGCCGCCGCGCTGCATCATGCGTTCCTTGAGCCGCGGAAACAGCGTCAATACCCGCTCCATCCCGGCGGCGCGCTCGGCCTCGCTGCAGTCGGTGGCGTCGGCCCCCATCTGCAGGTTCTCCGCCACGCTCATGCGCGGAAAAATCCGGCGGCCTTCCGGCGATTGCGCGATTCGCATCCGCGCGATCTCGTGGGTCGGCACGTCGGTGATATCGTTGCCGTCGAACAGGATCTGCCCGGAGCGGGCGCGCGGGCGGCCGAACACCGTCATCATCAGCGTCGACTTGCCGGCGCCATTGGCGCCGATCAGGGCAACGATCTCGCCGGGATTGATGGCGAGGTCGACGCCTTTCAGCGCCTCGATCTTGCCATAGGCGGCGCGCAGGGCGCGGATTTCGAGCAGGGGAGTGGCAGACGACGCGATCACGCTTCGCTCTCCATCACCGCGATCGCTTCCTCTTCGTCGGCGCCGAGATAGGCGGCGATCACCTTGGGATCGTCGCGGATCTGCTGTGGCGTACCCTCCGATATCTTGACGCCGTAATCCATCACCACGACCTGATCGGAGATTTCCATCACCACGGACATGTCGTGCTCGATCAACAGGATCGAGGTGTCTTGCTCGGCGCGGATCCTGAGCAGCAATTCGCTCAAGGCGGCACTTTCCCGCGCGTTCAGGCCGGCGGCCGGCTCGTCGAGGCAGAGCAGCGCCGGTTCGGTGCACATCGCGCGGGCGATTTCGAGACGGCGCTGGTCGCCATAGGGCAGATTGCCGGCGGCGTCGTCGGCGCGCTCCAATAGACCGATGCGCTCGAGCCAGAGTTTCGACAGGTCGATCGCGCGCTTTTCCGCCGACCGCCATGACGGCGCGCCGATCAATCCGAGAAAGGTCAGGCCGGACGCCAGCATCAACGCATTGTGCTGGGCGACCATCAGGTTTTCCAGCGCGGTCATGCCGGGAAACAGCCGGATATTCTGGAAGGTGCGCGCGACCCGTGCCTGCTTGGAGATCCGGAAATCGTTCAGACGTTCGAGCTGGATTTGCCGGCCGTTGTCGTGCGTGATCTTCAGGCTGCCGCCGCTCGGCTTGTAGAAGCCGGTGATGCAGTTGAACACCGTGGTCTTGCCGGCGCCGTTCGGTCCGATCAGGGCGGTGATCTTGCGCCGTTCGGCGCCGAAGGTGAGGTCGTTGACGGCGACGATGCCGCCGAAGCGCATCGACAGATGATCGACGTTGAGAATGCAATCCGTTTTCATCCGTGCCCCTCTTTGACGAGGTCGGACGAGATCGCCTGGCTGTGATGCAGGAATACGGTCGGGGCGCGGTGACCGATCAGTCCGCGCGGCCGCCAGATCATCAGGAGCACCATGGCGAGGCCGAATACCAGCATGCGGAACTGTTCGAGCCCGCGAAACAGTTCAAAACCGCCGATCATGACGAGTGCTGCGAGCGCGACGCCGAGCTGCGAGCCCATGCCGCCGAGCACGACGATCGCCAGCACCAGCGCCGATTCGTGGAAGGTGAATGATTCCGGGCTGATGAAACCCTGCCGCGTGGCGAAGAACGCGCCGGCGAGACCCCCGAACATGGCGCCGGTCGCGAACGCCGTGAGTTTTGTGGTGGTGGTGTTGATGCCGAGCGCGCGGCAGGCGACCTCGTCCTCGCGCAGGGCTTCCCAGGCGCGGCCGATCGGCAGGCGGCGCAGCCGGATCGTCACCCAGTTGGTGAGCAGCGCCAGCGCCAGGATGAGATAGAACAGGAACACGATGCGGTGGGTGGTGGAGAATTCGATGCCGAGCCTGGCCGCAAGCCCGTCATCACCAGGGGTCAGGGGAATGCCGAAGAAGGACGGCCGGGGAATTCCGGTAACGCCGTTCGGGCCGCCGGTCAGGCTTTGCCAGTTGATGATGACGAGCCGGATGATCTCGCCGAACGCCAGCGTGACGATGGCGAGGTAATCGCCGCGCAGCCGCAACACCGGAAATCCCAGCAGCACGCCGCAGAACGCCGCGAGAATCCCGGCCAGCGGCAGGCAGATCCAGAATGAAAACCCGAAATTGGTCGCCAGCAGCGCGTAGGAATAGGCGCCGACGGCATAGAACGCGACATAGCCGAGATCGAGCAGGCCGGCGAGACCGACCACCACGTTCAGTCCCCATCCCAGCATCACATAGGTCAGCACCAGGATGCCGAGATCGAGAATGTAGCGTTCGTTGTAGAAGATCACCGGCACCAGAAAGGTGAACACCAGCAGCACCGGCGCGATGCCGCGCCGCGCGAGCGCGAGACCGCTCTGCACCGACGGCGGCACGATCCTGATGGTGCCGACCGGGCCCCACCACTGCCGCAGCAACTCGACCACGATGCTGCCGCCGAACACGGTGGCGACCATGGCGGCGAGATCGCCGAACCGTGTCATGTAGGTGAGTTGGCCGTCAGAGCCCGCTTCGGTGCGGACGCCGATCATCAGCGAAAACAGCACCAGCGCCACCAGGGCGCTGATCAGGGCTTTCTTGAAGATGAAGGCTGCGCCGGGCGCGGGCGATGCGGCCGATGAACCGCGCGCGGATGCGCTCACGCCGGCCATCAGACTTTTTCGACTTCAGGACGGCCGAGCAGGCCGGTGGGCATGAAGATCAGCACCACGATCAGGATCGAGAATGCGGCGACGTCCTTGTATTCGACCGAGAAATACGCCGACCACAGGGTCTCGATCAGCCCGATCAATAGTCCGCCGAGCATCGCGCCGGGCAACGAGCCGATGCCGCCGAGCACGGCGGCGGTGAAGGCCTTGATGCCCGCGACGAAGCCCATGAAGAAATCGACCTGGCCGTAATAGAGCAGGTACATCATGCCGGCGACGGCGGCCAGCGCCGCGCCGATGACGAACGTCATCGAGATGGTGCGATCGACATCGACCCCGAGCAGCGACGCCATGGTCTGGTCCTGTTCGCAGGCGCGCATATCGCGGCCGAGCCGGGTTCGCGCCACCAGCCAGGTGAACAGCGCCAGCAGCACGATGGTGGTGATCACCACGATGATCTGAACATTGGACAGCCGCACCACGAAGCCGTCGACGCCCTCATGCAGCGTGTAGCCGCCGGTGATGATCGGCGGCACCGGCTTGACCCGCGCGCCCTGCGCGATCTGCGAATAATTGGTCAGCACGAACGACATGCCGATCGCCGACAGCATCGGGGCGAGGCGGAACGAGTGCCGCAGCGGCCGGTAGGCGATGCGCTCTACCGTCCAGCCGTACAGCGCCGTGATCAGCATCGCGACCAGCAGCACGATCAGCAGGATGACGGGAACGAAGGTGAGGCCGAACGAGACCAGGATCAGGAACGAGATCAGCGCGATGAAGCCGCCGATCATGAAAATATCGCCATGGGCGAAATTGATCATGCCGACGATGCCATAGACCATGGTGTAGCCGATGGCGATCAGGCCATAGATCGAGCCGAGCACGAGGCCGTTGATCAGTTGCTGGGCGAAATAATCCATGCGCTGCCGTTGTTTGGATGACGCGGCGGTGGCCCCGGCAGCCGGTACGCCGCGTCGTGGCATTTTCTAACAGCAAGGAACCGGGTGCGGCAACAGCGCGGGCAAGGGCTGAAGGGGCTTGTACATGGGTCATTTTGAAGCCGGGGTTCCTGCGCCACGGCAGCGACAAGCCTCCGCCACGTAATGATCCCGCCGGAACCGGGTTTCCCGTGCAACCGGACCGGGGCTCTGCAGGTTATCTCGCCGTTGAGTCAACAACGGAGATCCCGATGACCAAACAGAACCCAAATCCGGGCCAGCAAAATCAGGCCCCGGGTCAGCAGAATCAGAACCCCGGTCAGAAGCCCGGCCAACAGCGGGGCGGTGGCCAGAAGCCCGGCCAGCAGCAGCAGGATCCTGGCCGCCAGGGCCAGAAGCCGAACCCGGACCAAAGGGCGGGTCACTAGTTCTGACCTGATCAAGCGAGAGCTCGGGAGAGCAGCAGGAAGGTCCCGCCGCAAGGCGGGACTTTTCTTTTTTTGAGAAGAAATTCTCCGCTGTCGTCCCGGCGTTCGCCGGGACGACAAGCTGCGGTTCTCGCCGGTACCCGGCTCCGCCGATCCGGCCATTAAGGTAAATAAAGGGTTTAAATTGCCCGCCGCAGTTTAAGGGGGTTACCTCGCCGCAAGCCGCCGCTCCGGCCCGGAGCGCATGCGGAAATGCGGGAAGCGACATGTCCACAAACTGGCGGATCAGTTCATTCAACGGCGCGCTGCTGGCGGCCTATTTCATCCCGACCTGGACCATCGTCGCCTTCAAGATCATTATTTCGCCGATCCATGGCCTCTATGAGCGGCCGAACATCTCGGTCGCGCTGTTCATCAGCGATTATCTGCAACTGGCGGCGGTGAACACGGTTCGCTTCGCCTGGCTGCTGGCCCTGGGCAAGCTCACCGTGGTTGCTTTTTTTGCGCTGTTTGTGGTGCTCATCACCCGCGCCTCGATCCGCAAGACCGGCGGCTGCGACGAGGCGCTCGGCATCGCGCTGGCGATCGGCAGCCTGATCAGTTTCGCCAGCATGGTGCTGGCCTCGCAGGTCGGCGAGAGCGCGGCGCTTCGGCTGCATGCGACCGAACTGTTGCTGCTGCTCGGCACCGCCATCGTGCTGGTGGTCGAACGTCCCGCTCTGCCGCAGGTCGAGCGCAGCGCGACGACGGCGGACCTGTCGCTGCAGCATCCCCGAATTCTGGACAATGCCTGACGTTGTTGGAGCTTAGCGTTGCGTCAGGAAGCCGACCACGGCGTCGGTGAAGGCGTGCGACTGTTCGACGCTGGAAATATGCGCGGCGTCGAGAATCGTTAAGCTGGCGCCTGGAATCTGGCTGCGGATGAATTCGCCGGCCGCGATCGGAGTCGACGTGTCATGGCGCCCGGCGATGACCAGCGTCGGGCTCTTGATGTTCGGCAACAGCGCGCGCTGGTCGAGCGTGCTGAGCGCTTCGCAGCAGGCGATATAGCCCTGCACCGGGGACGCGATCAGCATGGCCTTCAGGTTTGCGGTAATCTGCGGCTCGCGCTCGCGGAAATCGGCGGTCAGCCATGCCGCGATGACGGTGTCGGCGATCCCTGCGATGCCGCCTTCCTGGACGGCCTTGATGCGGTTCAGCCAATTGGTCGGATCGGGATAGTAGCAGGCGGTGTTGGCGAGAATGATCTTGCCGAATCGCTCCGGGGCGTTGGCGCCCAGCCATTGTCCGACCATGCCGCCCATCGACAATCCGCACCAGTGCACCTTGTCGATGTTGAGGTCATCGAGGATTGCCAGCACGTCGCGGCCGAAACGCTCGATGGAGTAGGGGCCCGGCGGCACGCCGGATTTGCCGTGGCCGCGCCGGTCATAGCGGATCACCCGGAACAGCTGGGTGAGCGCCTTCATCTGTGGCTCCCACATCTGCAGGGTACAGCCCAGCGAATTCGACAGCATCAGGGTCGGACCGCCATCGCGGCCCTCGACGGACACGTTGAGCAGGCAACCATCGGCATCGATCATCGGCATCTTGAATTCCTCGTCACCTGCGCGACCTAACCATTTCCGGCCTTGCTCTGCCAATCCCAAAGCGTTGGCGCAAGTCCGCCGTGTCAGGTGTGCTGCGCTGCGAAGCATCGCCCGTCGTCGATAGCTGCCCTTCCTTTTGGGCCTGACGTGCTTTACTTGGGGGATCACGGACGAAGCGATCCAGGGAGGCTCACATGGCCATGACGATGAACGGCGAAGTCCAGCTCGCGGCGCCGCGCGAGGCCGTGTGGACCAAGTTGAACGACCCGGAGGTGCTGAAGGCCTGCATCCCCGGCTGCGAGGAACTGGAGAAAACCGAGGATAACGGGTTTCGGGCGGTCGCCAAGATGAAGGTCGGCCCGGTCTCGGCCCGCTTCAAGGGCCGGGTGACGCTGAGCGATCTCGACCCGCCGAACGGCTACAAGATCTCGGGCGAGGGCGAAGGCGGGGTCGCCGGCTTCGCCAAGGGTGGCGCCACCGTGGCGCTGACCGAAAAGGACGGCGGCACGCTGTTGACCTATAATGTCGAGGCGCAGATCGGCGGCAAGCTGGCCCAGCTCGGCCAGCGCCTGATCAATGGTGCGGCCAAGAAGCTGGCGGACGAATTTTTCGTCAATTTCGCCAAGGCGGTGCAGGGGTAGAACTTACTTCTCCCCTCCTCCCACGCGCCCTTGCGCGTGGCGGGGAGGGGTCGGGGGTGGGGGGTGCCTCAGCAAACTCGCTGGCAGTCGAATGCACTGATAGACCCCCCACCCCCGACCCCTCCCCACCACGCGGCAAGGGCCGCGCGGGAGGAGGGGAGTCAGAGAGCATCGCCACGCGACGCGCCCCCTCAAGACATATCCGGCCATGTCTCAGATGAGGGACTGCCGAGGTTGCTCATTGCCGGGATGGCCCATATTATGGTTTTGGAATGATTTTAATGACTGCGCCGCTGTGCAATGCAGCAGCGCAGATGAAGAGAGTGCTGAATGGCCAAGATCTCCCTTGTTGTGAACGGCAATCCCGTCAACGCCAACATCGACCCCCGTACCCTGCTGGTGCAGTTTCTGCGCGAGAATTTGCGCCTGACCGGCACCCATGTCGGCTGCGACACCTCGCAATGCGGCGCCTGCGTCGTCCATCTCGACGGCAAGGCGGTGAAGGCCTGCACCACGCTGGCTGTCATGGCCGACGGCCATGAGGTCAGGACCATCGAGGGCCTTGCCGCCGACGGCGCGCCGCTGCATCCGATGCAGGAGGCGTTCCGCGAGCACCACGGCCTGCAATGCGGCTTCTGTACCCCCGGCATGATCATGACCGCGGTCGACCTGGTCCACCGCAAGGGCAATGACCTGAGCGACCGCACCATCCGCGAAGAACTCGAAGGCAATCTCTGCCGCTGCACCGGTTACCAGAACATCGTTCTGTCGATCGCGGCCGGCGCCAAGGCGATGGCGAAGTCCGACCTCGCATAACGCACGTCCCGCACGGCGATCAGGAAACTCTCATGTACGAATTTAGATATCATCGTCCGGCGACGGTTCGGCAGGCCGCCAATCTGCTGCTGAAGAATGAAGACGCCAAGGTGATCGCCGGCGGCCACACGCTGCTGCCGGTCATGAAGCAGCGGCTCGCCAGCCCGCCGCATCTGGTCGACCTCAGCCATATCGAGGGGCTTGACGGCATCGAGATGAAGGGCCGCTCGCTGGTGATCGGCGCCACCGCCACCCACAACACGGTGGCTACGTCCGCCATCGTCGGGGAGGCGATCCCCGCGCTGGCCGAACTGGCCGGCCTGATCGGCGATCCCGCGGTGCGTCACAAGGGCACCATCGGCGGATCGCTCGCCAACAACGATCCGACCGCCGATTATCCCGCGGCGTGTCTCGCGCTCGGCGCCACCATCGTCACCAACAAGCGCCGGCTCAAGCCGGAAGAATTCTTCCAGGGCCTGTTCACGACCTCGCTGGAGAGCGACGAGATCATCACCAAGGTGATGTTCCCGGTGCCGAAGAAGGCCGCCTACATCAAGTTCCGCAACCAGGCCTCGCGCTACGCGCTGGTCGGGGTGTTCGTCGCCAAGCGTCCGTCGGATGTCCGCGTCGCCGTCACCGGCGCCGGTTCCGAAGGCGTGTTCCGCGTCACCTCGTTCGAGGAAGCCCTGAAGAAGCGCTTCTCGCACAAGGCGCTCGACGGCATGACGGTGCCGGCCGACGGCTTGAACAGCGACCTGCACGGCAGCGCCGAATATCGCGCCCATCTGATCGCGGTGCTGGCGCGTCGCGCTGTCGAAGCCGCGACCGCAAAGCCTGATGTTTCCGTTGCCTGACGCATCCAGGCTGGCTTTGCAAAGGCTGGTTCTCACATGACCGCAACGGCGCTGCCAACCTCCGTCGACGCGATGCTCGAACTCCTGACCTCGCGCGGCTACCTCGCGGAGCGTTCGCTGGCGACGGTGACCTATCTGTCCTTGCGGATGGGCCGGCCGCTGTTCCTCGAAGGCGAGGCCGGCGTCGGCAAGACCGAAATCGCAAAAGTGCTGTCTTCGGCGCTGGGACGCAAGCTGATCCGGCTGCAGTGCTATGAAGGCCTCGACGTCGCTTCCTCGGTCTATGAGTGGAACAGCGCCGCGCAGATGATCGCGATCCGGCTCGCCGAAGCGGCCGGGGATACCGACCGCGACCAGCTTTCCAGCGACATCTTCGCCGAACGCTATCTGATCAAGCGGCCGCTGTTGCAGGCGCTGGAGCCCGACGTGGCTGGCCCGCCGGTGCTGCTGATCGACGAGCTCGACCGCGCCGACGAGGCGTTCGAGGCGTATCTGCTGGAAATTCTCTCGGACTTCCAGGTGACGATTCCCGAATTCGGCACTATCAAGGCGCCGCAGCCGCCGATCGTGATCATCACCTCGAACCGCACCCGCGAAATTCACGACGCGTTGAAGCGCCGCTGCCTCTATCACTGGGTGGATTATCCCAATGCCGAACGGGAGCTCGCGATCGTCAAGTCGCGGGTGCCCGGCATCTCGGCAAAACTGTCGCAGCAGGTCGTCCGCTTCGTGCAAGCGTTGCGCGACCAGGATTTCTACAAGTCGCCCGGCGTCGCCGAAACCATCGACTGGGCCACCGCGCTCACCGAACTCGATGCGCGATCGCTGACCCCGCAAGTGGTCGGCGACACCCTCGGCGCGCTGCTGAAATACCAGGACGACATCGCGCGGATGCAGGGCGACGGCTTGCAAAAGGTCTTGAGGGAAGCGACGAGCGAGAACTAGGTCTGGCTTGCGCAGCAACGGCAGTGCGCTCCCTCTCCCGCCCTTGCGGGGGAGGGCCGGGGTGGAGGCTCTCTCGCCTTGCTCAGGCGTTGAAGTTTTTGCTGGCTGGAGCAGGACGACTGCATCGAACAGTACGATTGTTGAGGCAGCCCCCACCCCGACCCTCCCCCGCAAGCGGGAGAGGGGGCGCACCGTCAGCGTGAGAGAGTTGTGACTCCCATGGCCATCGATCATCTCAATCCCCCGACCGGCCAGATGGCGGACAACGTCGTCGGCTTTGCCCGCGCGTTGCGCGCCGCCGGGATTCCGGTCGGGCCGGGTGCGGTGATCGATGCGCTGAACGCGCTGCAGGTGATCGAGATCGGCCACCGCGCCGACGTCTTCACCACGCTGGAAGCCATCTTCGTCAAGCGTCACGAACACGCGCTGATCTTCGCGCAGGCCTTCGACCTGTTCTTCCGCGCCGCGGAGGAATGGAAGCACATGCTGGATTCGGTGCCGCTGCCTGATCACGCCAGGAAGAAGCCGCCGCCGGCGTCGCGCCGGGTCCAGGAGGCGCTGTCGCAGCCGCAGACCACCGAGATGCCGCAGGCCCAGGAGCAGGAACTGCGGCTCTCCGTATCCGACAAGGAAATCCTGCAGAAAAAGGATTTCGCGCAGATGAGTGCTGCCGAAATCGCGCAGGTCACCCGCGCCATCGCGCAGATGCGGTTGCCGCAGGCCGAATTGCGCACCCGGCGCTACCAGCCCGACGCGCGAGGCCTGCGGCTCGACATGCGCCGCACCCTGCGCGGGTCGTTGCGCACCGGCGGCGACATCATCGACATCCACCGGCTCGGGCGGATCGACAAGCCGGCGCCGATCGTGGCGCTGCTCGATATATCCGGCTCGATGAGCGAGTACACCCGGCTGTTCCTGCATTTCCTCCATGCCATCACCGACGCGCGCAAGCGCGTCTCGGTATTCCTGTTCGGCACTCGGCTGACCAATGTGACGCGGAGCTTGCGGGCGCGCGATCCCGACGAGGCGCTGGCGAGCTGCTCGTCGACGGTCGAGGACTGGGCTGGCGGCACAAGGATCGGCACCTCGCTGCATTCCTTCAACAAATTGTGGGGCCGCCGCGTGCTCGGGCAGGGCGCCATCGTGCTGTTGATCTCGGACGGGCTGGAGCGCGAGGCCGACGCCAAGCTGGCGTTCGAGATGGACCGGCTGCACCGGTCCTGCCGCCGGCTGATCTGGCTCAATCCCCTGCTGCGTTTCGGCGGCTTCGAGGCCAAGGCCCAGGGCATCAAAATGATGCTGCCGCATGTTGACGAATTCCGCCCGGTACATAATTTGAGTTCGATCGAGGGACTGATATCGGCGCTGTCCTCGGCGCCCCCGCCGCACCACCGCAGCCTGATCAGATCCGCAGCTTGAAAGAGGCTCTCATGCTCAATCGCGACGAAGATATTCTGAAAGCGGCTGAGGACTGGCAGAAGGCCGGCCACGGGGTGGCACTGGCGACCGTGGTCGAGACCTGGGGCTCGGCGCCGCGACCCGCGGGCTCCAGCCTGGTCATCAACGATGACGGCACGTTTCTGGGATCGGTCTCCGGCGGCTGCGTCGAAGGCGCCGTCGTCACCGAGGCGCTCGACGTGATCGCCAGCGGCAAGCCGAAGATGCTGGAGTTCGGCGTCGCCGACGAGACCGCCTGGAATGTCGGGCTGTCCTGCGGCGGCACCATCCGGGTGTTCGTCGAGAAAGTGGGCCAGTCGTGAAACTCGAAACCCTCGAGACGGTCAATGTCGAGCGCGCCGCGCGCCGGCCGGTCATCGTCGTCACCGATACCGACAATGGCGAGCAACGGCTGGTCAAGGCCGCCGACATCGCCACCGATCCGCTGCGCGCCGAATTGGCAAAACAGCTGCGCATGGGCAAGAGCGGCACCATCGAGGTCGGCGGCAAGAAACTGTTTCTCAATGTCTATGCGCCCACCGCAAAACTCGTGATCGTCGGCGCTGTTCATATCAGCCAGGCGCTGGCGCCGCTGGCGCGCTCGCTGGACTACGACGTGACGGTGGTGGATCCGCGCACCGCCTTTGCCAGCCCGGAGCGGTTTCCGGATGTGCCCTTGATTGCGGAATGGCCCGACGTGGCGCTGCCGCCGCTCAACATCGACCACTACACGGCGTTCGTGGCGCTGACCCATGATCCGAAGATCGACGATCCGGCGCTGCTGCACGCCTTCGCGCGCGACTGCTTCTATATCGGCGCGCTGGGTTCGCGAAAGACCCATGCCAAACGCGGCGAGCGGCTGAAGGCGCGGGGCGCCAGGGATAGCGACATCGCCCGCATTCACGCGCCGATCGGGCTTGCGATCGGCGCGGTGTCGCCGTCCGAAATCGCGGTCTCCATCATGGCCGAGATCACCGCGAAACTGCGGCTGCCTGCACCAGAAAAAGAACAGGCGGCATGAAGTTCGGCCCCGCCAGTCCGGCCGACGCGGTCGGCGGCGTCACCGTCCACACCCTGCGTCAGGGATCGCTGGTTCTGAAGAAGGGCACCACGATCGGCCCCGCCGAGGTCGCCGCACTCGACAAGGCCGGCGTGAAGGAAATCGTCGTGGTGCGGCTGGAGCCCGGTGACGTCTCCGAAGACGTCGCCGCCGCCAGCATTGCGCAGGCAGTCGCGGGCGACGGCGTCAACGTCGAACGCGCCTTCACCGGCCGTGCCAATCTGTTCGCGGCCAAAGCCGGCGTGCTGGTGGTGGACCGCGCCAAAGTCGACCGTATCAACGCCGTCGACGAAGCCATCACCTTCGCCACGCTCGCCGCCTTCAAGCCGGTGGTGGAAGGCGAGATGATCGCCACCGTCAAGATCATTCCGTTCGGCGTCGAAGGGACGCTGCGCGACGCGGCAGTAGCGGCCGCCAGCGGCGGCGGACTGCGGGTTGCGCCTTATCTGATCAAGCGGGTCGGCATCGTTTCGACGCTCTTGCCGGGGCTGGCGCCGAAGGTGATCGAGAAGACGCTGCGGGTCACGGCGGAGCGGCTGGCGCCGGCGGGTGCTGCCATCATGGCCGAGCGCCGCGTGCCGCATGACGAGGCGGCGCTGTCGGCGTCGATCAGGGAATTGCTCGGGCTCGGCGCCGAGCTCGTCATCGTGTTCGGCGCGTCCGCCATTGCCGACCGGCGCGACGTGATTCCGGCTGCCATCACCGACATCGGGGGCGCTATTGAGCATTTCGGCATGCCGGTCGATCCGGGCAATCTGCTGCTGATCGGCAATGCCGGCGGGGTGCCGGTGCTGGGCGCGCCGGGCTGCGCGCGCTCGCCGGTGGAAAACGGTTTTGATTGGGTGCTGATGCGGCTCTTGGCCGGGCTCAAGGTCACCCGCGCCGAACTCACAGGCATGGGCGTCGGCGGTCTTCTGATGGAGATCGTGACCCGGCCGCAGCCGCGCGCACCTGTCGGCCCGGATGGCAACCGCAACGTAACAGCCGTCATCCTCGCCGCCGGGCGTTCCACCCGAATGGGCGGCCCCAACAAGCTGCTGGCCGAACTCGGCGGCAAGACGCTGGTGCGGACCGTGACCGAACGGGCGCTGGCCTCGAAGGCCTCCAGCGTCGTGGTCGTGACCGGCCATCAGGCCGAGCAGGTCGAGCAGGCATTGAGCGGCCTGAACGTGACATTCGCGCGCAATCCGGATTTCGCCGGGGGTCTCGCCAGCTCGGTGAAATCAGGCATCGCCGCGGTGCCGGCGGATGCCGACGGCGCGGTGATCTGTCTCGGCGACATGCCGCTGATCTCGGCCGACCTGATCGACCGGCTGATCGAGACCTTCGCGCCCGATCGCGGCAGCCTGATCGCGGTGCCCGTCAGCGACGGCAGGCGCGGCAATCCGGTCTTGTGGTCGCGCCGCTTCTTCAACGAATTGATGACGCTGGACGGCGATATCGGCGCTCGCCATTTGATCGCCAGGCATGGCGAGGCGGTGGCCGAAGTCCCGGTCGACGGCCGCGGCGCGTTCCTCGACATCGACACCCCGCAGGCGCTGGAAGACGCGCAACGGGGGTAAAACGTAGGGTGGGCAAAGGCGCACCCTTCGCGCCGTGCCCACCATCCGTCCGCCGCGCATATGTTGGTGTGCACGCCGCCGGGACGCGCGTTCGCGCGACCCGGAAGCTTTGCCCACCCTACGGCCCCCGAATTCAACCTCTCGTTCACCAAGTTGAAACTCCCCCCGGATAGATTTGCCCCGGATTGCCTCGGGGGAGGGGACCTTGATCGTTTCGACTGTCGTCGCGCAACGCCGTGCGCTGTTCATTCTGGCGCTGACTTTGGTGGTCGGCGCATCGCGCTTCGCTACCGAAAGCCGGGCGGCCGGCGCCTTCGCGGTCGGCAAATGCGGCGCCTATGGCCAGGCCTACGACTACCCGGCGGAAGCCGCCGCCCGCGCCGCGGCGCTGAAGCAGTGCAAAGGCGACTGCACCGCGGTGACCATGAAGCGCGCCTGCGCGGCGTTCGCGGTCGACATGGCCAACCCCTGCGGCGCCCATGGCTACGCGGTCAAGCCGAAGATTTCGAGTTCGCTCAACGCCGCGACCAAAAAATGCTACGAATTCGGCGGCAAGGAATGCGTGATCCGCGCCTGGGCCTGCGACGCCAGGGGCTGAAATCAACCACCGTCGTTCCGGGATGGTCCGAAGGACCAGACCTAAGGTGCGCAATTGCGCACCGGGGAACCTCGAGATTCCGGGTTCGATGCTTTCGCATCGCCCCGGAATGACGCTGAGGATACTCCATGCAATTCGACACCAAGATCGCGGTCGTGATCCGGACCGATCTCGAGGCGTGGCAGAAGCTGAACGTCGCGGCATTTCTGACCTCGGGCATTGCCGCCGCCTTTCCCGAATGCATCGGCGAGCCCTATGCCGACGGTTCGGGCACGCCCTATCTGGCGCTGATCGGCCAGCCGATCCTGATCTACGGCGCCGACCGGCCGCAGCTTTCCCGCGCGCTCGAACGCGCGCTGGCGCGCAACGTCAAGCCGGCGGTCTATACCGAGGACATGTTCAGGACCACGCATGACGCTGCCAACCGCGAAGCGGTGAGGGCGGTGATCCGCGCCGATCTCAACCTGGTCGGGCTGGCCATGCGTGCCGAGCGCAAGGTAATCGACAAGATCCTCGACGGGTTGAAGTTTCACAGCTGATCCAGATCAAGCCGACGCCGCCGTCCTGTGCCGTACTGGATGGACTGGACCGGTCTGAACGGCTGGCAGTTCGGGGTTGGGGGAACGAACATGACTGCGGTGACCAAAATCGTCTTTCTCGGCGCCAGCAGCGCCTCGTTCGGCATCAGCATGTTCCGGGACCTGTTCTCCAGCCATGATCTGGCCGGCAGCACCCTGGTGCTGGTCGGCAGGAATGCCGACCGGCTGGCGCGGGCCGAGCGGCTGGCGAGACTGCTCAACGACAAATCGGGCGCGGGGTTGAAGATCGAGTCCACCACCGACTGGCGGACTGCTCTCGATGGCGCGGCGTTCGTCATCCACTCGACCGTCATCGACCGCAACCGGCTCTGGAAGCTCGACTGGGAGGTGCCGCGCAAATATGGCATCCGCCATACCCTGGGCGAGAATGGCGGCCCGGGCGGGCTGTTCTTCACCCTGCGCACCCTGCCGATGGTTTTCGATTTCGTGCGCGAGATGGAGCGGCGCTGCCCGCAGGCGCTGTTCATCAATTTTTCCAATCCGGAAAGCCGCATCGTGCTGGCGCTCGGGCAATACAGCAGGATCCGCACCATCGGCCTGTGCCACGGAATTTTCATGGCGCGCGATGCGGTCGCCACCATTCTCGGGCTGCCCGGGGAACAGGTGGAGGTGTGGGGCGCCGGCCTCAATCACTTCCAGTGCCTGACCCAGATCCGCGATCGCGCGACCGGCGCCGACCTCTATCCGCGCTTGCGTGAAAAGGAGAGAGACTACGACCCGAAGGTCTCGCCGCTGTCGCGCAACCTGTTCCGCGCCTTCGGCTACTGGCTCGGCTGCGGCGACGGCCATGTCGGCGAATACATGGCGTATGGCTGGGAAGCCGGCGAGGGCGGCTACAATTTCGAATGGGACGAAGGCGAGCGGGCGAAAACGGAAAAAACCATCGACGACGTGCTGGCGGGAAAAGCGGAGATCCCGTGGTGGTGGCTGACGCCATCGGGCGAGCGCGCCGTCGCCGTGATTGCGGCGGTGCTGCATGACCGCAAGCAACTGATCGAATCCGGCGTGGTCTACAATCAAAAGACCATTCCAAACCTTGCCGCCAGCGCCGCGGTGGAAGTTCCTGTGATGGCTGACGTTGCGGGCATTCATCCGGTTTCGCTGGGCCCGTTGCCCGACGCGGTCGCAAAGCTCATGGCGGTTCAGGTCAACGTGCAGCAGCTCGCGGTCGAGGCGGCGGTACATGCCTCGAAGGAGATGGCGCTGCAGGCGCTGCTGATCGATCCCGTGGTCAATTCCGCGGATGCGGCGCGTCATCTGCTCGACGAACTCTGGGAAATCAACCGGCCCTATATCCGCAAATGCCTCTAGCGGCGCCGCGCTGGTAGGTCGAGCCCCGATCTAAGGTGCTGTTCTACTCACGCGCTCGTGAATTTAAGCTCTTCAATCGAAATTGACAATGACTGACTGGTCAGTCATAGTTTGACTATGAGCAAGATACCTTCCAGCACCAAAATCCCGGCAAAACCGACTGGAAGCCGTCGGGTTGCGGGTGGGGCGGCTGCGACGCCGAAGACGGTCGCCGCAACAACGCCGGCCAACCGCGCGGAACGCGCGGCGGAGCGGCGCGCGGCCATTGTCGAGGCGGCGCTCGACGAGTTCATCGCGCGCGGATTTACCGCCACCCGGCTCGACGACGTCGCCAAAAGGGCCGGCGTCGCCAAGGGCACCATCTACCTGCATTTCAAGGACAAGGAGTCGATGTTCGAGGAGCTGATCCGCACCGCATTGGTGCCGATGATCAACCGGCTCCACGCGCCGCCGCCATCAGGCGGCTCGGTGCGCGACATGGTCGAAGGCTTTGCCGAGAATTTCATCCGGGAAGTGGCCAGCACGCGGCGCGGCGACATCGTGCGGCTGATCGTCGCCGAAGGCCCCCGCTTTCCCGCGATCGCCGATTTCTACTACCGCGAAGTGGTGTCGCGCGGCCTTGCCGGCATGCGCGCGCTGATCGAACTCGGCATCGCGCGTGGCGAGATCCGGCACAAGAGCCTCGCGCGCTTTCCGCAGATCATGGTGGCGCCGGCGCTGATCGCGGTGATCTGGCAGAGCCTGTTTGCGAGGCACGCGCCGCTGGATGCGACCGAGATGTTTCGCGTCCATCTCGATCTGATTTTCGGCGAACGGAGGACAACATGACCTCGTCGCGAATGAATTTGCCTGTTGTCGCAATGCTGGCGCTTGCCGTCGCGTTGTCCGGCTGCAAGGAAGCGAAAAATCCCGGCTATCAGGGCTGGGTCGAAGCCGACATGATCTTCGTCAGCCCCGACGAATCCGGCCGCGTGATCAAGCTGAATGTGCGCGAGGGTGACGAGGTCAAGAAGGGCGCTCCGCTGTACGAGGTCGATGACGATCTGCAGAAGGCCGACCTCAACCAGCAGAACGCCACGCTCGCCAACGCGCAGCAGACCTACGACCGCGCCGCCTCCCTGAGCCGGACCGGTTCCGGCACGCAGGCGAATTTCGATGCCGCGGTGTCGGCGCTGCGGGTGGCGGAGGCGCGGGTCAATACCTCGCAGACGCGGCTGGCGCGACGCAGCGGTTTTGCCCCGGTCGGCGGCATCATTCAGCAGATCTATTTCCGCGAGGGCGAGATGGTGCCGGCGCAGCGGCCGGTGCTGTCGATCATGCCGCCCGGCAACATGAAGCTGCGGTTCTTCGTGCCGGAGACGGATCTGCCGAAACTCGCTGTCGGCGACGAGGTCCGCGTCACCTGCGACAATTGCGCCGCCGGTCTCACGGCGAAAATCTACTTCATCGCCACCGCGGCCGAATACACCCCGCCTGTGATCTACAGCCTGGAGGAGCGCAGCAAGCTCGTCTATCTGATCCAGGCGCGGCCGAACCGACCCGACTCCCTGCGGGTCGGCCAGCCGATCTCGGTGTTTCCAGGCGTCAAGACCCCGGTAGCGGACAAGCGATGACAGCAGCAGCATCATCAGCACGAGCCTTGGCCGCCGATATCGCGATCGACGTTCACGGCCTGTCGAAATCCTTTGGCGGCCGCGAGGTGGTGCATGACCTCTCGATGCAGGTCAAACGCGGCACCATCTACGGCTTCCTCGGTCCCAACGGCAGCGGCAAGACCACCACCATCCGCATGCTCTGCGGCCTGCTGACGCCCGACAGCGGCGAGGGCACCTGCCTCGGCTACGACATCCGCCGCGATGCCGACAGGATCAAGCGCCAGGTCGGCTACATGACGCAGCGCTTTTCGCTGTACCAGGATCTGTCGGTGCGCGAGAACCTGGAATTCGTCGCGAGGCTCTACGGCGTGCGCGATGCGCGGGGCACGGCGCGCGACATGATCAAGCGGCTCGGCCTCAATGGCCGCGAGGAACAGCTCGCCGGCAATCTCTCCGGCGGCTGGAAGCAGCGCCTCGCGCTCGGCGCCTGCACGCTGCCCAATCCGCAACTGTTGCTGCTGGACGAGCCGACCGCCGGCGTCGACCCGAAAGCACGGCGCGACTTCTGGAACGAGATCCATGCGCTGGCGGCGGACGGGCTGACCGTGCTGGTCTCCACCCATTACATGGACGAGGCGGAGCGCTGCCACGAGATCGCCTATATCGCCTATGGCCATCTGCTGGCGCACGGCACCGTCGACGAGGTCATCGCCACATCGGATCTGTCGACCTGGACCGTGTCGGGCGACGGCCTCAACGCGCTGGCGGCCGAACTCACGGGCAAGCCCGGCATCGACATGGTGGCGCCGTTCGGCACCTCCCTGCATGTCTCCGGCCGCGACAGAGCGGCGATGGAAGCCGCCATCGCGCCGTACCGCGACCGCGAGGGGGTTCGCTGGCAGCACGGCGAGCCGTCGCTGGAAGACGTCTTCATCGAACTGATGACCCGGGCTACGGATAATTTCCAGTGAGCGTCCCGTCAGACCACAGCCGTGACGCCAGGGACCCGCCGTTCGGATTCTGGCGGCGCAGCTATGCCATGGTGGTCAAGGAATTCATCCAGCTCCGGCGCGACCGCGTCTCGTTCGCGATGATCGTGATGATTCCGGTGATGCAGCTGCTGCTGTTCGGCTTTGCCATCAACACCACGCCGCGCCATCTGCCGACCGCGGTGCTGCTGCAGGAGGACAGCGATCTCGCGCGTTCGATCCTGAAGGCGATGGAGAACACCGCCTATTTCCGCTTCACCCGCGAGGTGCACACGGTGCAGGAATTCGACGATCTCCTGCTGTCGGGCAAGGTGCTGTTCGGCGTGGAAATCCCGCGCGGCTTCGAGCGCGCGGTGCGGCGCGGCGACCGTCCGGCGCTATTGGTCGCTGCCGACGCCACCGATCCGGTCGCGGCCGGCTCGGCGATGTCGGCGCTCGGCATGGTGGTGCAGACGGCGCTGCAGCACGACCTCCACATCGGCGATCCCGTGGCGTTGCCGTTCGAGATCCGCACCCATGCCCGTTACAACCCGGCGGCGTCGTCGCGGCTGAACATCGTGCCCGGGCTGGTCGGCACCATCCTGACCATGACCATGCTGATCTTTACGGCGCTTTCGGTGACGCGCGAGATCGAGCGCGGCACCATGGAGAGCCTGCTGTCGATGCCGATCACGCCGGTCGAAGTGATGCTCGGCAAGATCCTGCCTTACGTGCTGGTCGGCTTCATCCAGGCCATCCTGATCATCGGCATCGGCGTGCTGTTGTTCGGCGTCCCCGTCAACGGCAGCCTGACCCTTTTGGCGCTGCTCTCGACGCTGTTCATCACCACCAATCTCGCGATCGGCTACACCTTCTCGACCATCGCGCAGAACCAGCTTCAGGCGATGCAGATGTCGATCATGTTCTTCCTGCCGAGCATCCTGTTGTCGGGCTTCATGTTTCCATTCGCCGGCATGCCGGTCTGGGCGCAATATATCGGCGAAGGCCTGCCGCTGACGCATTACCTGAGGATCGTCCGCGCCATCATGCTGAAGGGCGCGACGCTGCCGAACCTGCAATATGATGCGATCGCCCTGCTGGCCCTGATGCTGCTGGCGATGACGATCGCGGTGATGCGCTTCCGTCGCACGCTGGATTGAGGCATATAGGCGGCGTCAATCCGGGGGTGCGTCAGCGACGGACCCGGGCGCGCAAGGAAAGTAATGGCTGAGTTCTGGGGCAAGAAGAAGGTCGGGCAGGACGCGGCGGTATCGGCTGACTTCCACCGCGAGCTGACGCGGGAGATGATGCGGACCGAGCTGATCCGCGTCAAGGCGCTCATCGCGACGACGGTGCTGCTCGGCATCGTGCTCGGGGCCGTCAACCTGCTCGCGCCCGAGGCGGTGAGTCGCGTCTGGCACGGCAATCTCAGACCGGCCTATCTCTATGCGATCATCATTCCGTTCATCCTGTTCGAATTGACGGTGCATGCGGTCGTCAGTCGGGATCTCAGGCTGGATCACGACGTCCCCGTGGTCAGGCCGTATATCGGCGCACTGATCGAAACGTCGATCCCGACGATCGGGCTGGCGCTGCACATCAACAGCATGGGGGCGGTCGAGGCGCTTGGCTTCGTGATGCCGATGACCTATTTCATCTTCATCATCCTGTCGACGTTGCGGCTGGATTTCTGGCTCTCGACTTTCACCGGCGTCGTTGCCGCGGTGCAGCTGTTTTGCATGGCGGTGTTCTATCATCCCGCCGGCGCCGGCCCCGTCGATCCCGAGCCCAGTTTGTATTATCACGCCGCGCGCAGCCTGATCCTGCTGGTCTGCGGCATGCTGGCCGGCGCGGTCGGCATGCAATTGCGCCGCCAGTTCGAGGCCAGCATCATGGCCGCGACCGCGCGCGACCGCATCACCAATCTGTTCGGCCAGCACGTCTCGCCCCAGGTGGTCGAGCGGCTGATGGCGGAAGGCAAGAGCACCGACAGCGAAATTCGCCGGGTCGCGGTCATGTTCGTCGACTTCCGCAGTTTCACCGCCGGCGCCAGCACCCGCACGCCGCGGGAGGTGGTGGACCGGCTCGACGGCGCGTTCGCGACGCTGGTCGAGATCCTCGACCGCCATGGCGGCATCGTGAACAAGTTTCTCGGAGACGGCTTTCTGGCGCTGTTCGGCGCGCCGCTCGATGCGCCTCACCCGGCGCGCCACGCGGTCGCGGCGGCCCGCGAAATGCTGGAGGCCAACGAACGCGCCAACCGGGAAGCCAGCTGGCCGCTGCGCATCGGCATCGGCATTCACGTCGGCGACGTCGTCGCCGGCAATATCGGCTCGGCGCGGCGCAAGGAATACACCGTGATCGGCGACACCGTGAATTTCGCGGCCCGGCTGGAAGCGCTCAACAAGGAATTCAATTCCCAGTTCCTGATCTCGGCTGCCGTTCACGAGGCGCTGGATCAGGACCGCGGCGATGCGATATCGCTCGGCGAGGTCGCGATCCGCGGCTACGACCGGCCGATGACGGTGTGGCAATTGGGGTGAGGTCGAACGTAGCGGCGCACTATCGGATCCAGTGGTGAGGAAGAATTAGGTGTCGTCCCCGCGAAAGCGGGGAACCATACGCCGTGGCGGTGATGCTTTCAAAAGGTCTCAAACGCCTGCATTCTCGCCGACAGTACACGGTGTATGGGTCCCGGCTCAGCGCTCGCTTGGCCGGGACGACGAGAATTGGACGATCCTCTACACCTGCTTCGCCGCCAGATTCTCCACCTTCATCCCGTCACGCTGCTCGATGATCTCCGCGATCCACTGTCGGTGGCATTCGCGGTGATCGCGCTCGTAGCAGAGGATGCAGACCGGGCCGGCCTGCCTGACCAGCGCGGACAACTCGTCGAGTTCTTCCCGCGCCTGCGGCGTCTTCAGGTGTTTGGCGTAGATCTTGTGCAGCGCGCCGAACTGGCCGCTGCGCGCGGCCTCGCGGCCGTCCTTCGGGGTGCCGAGCCCGCGCAAATGCAGGTAGGAGATGCCGCGCGCGTCGAGCCCGGCTGCCAGCTGGTTCTTGGAAAAGCCGGGGCGGCGGGACGCCGCTACCGCGCGCACGTCCACCAGCAATTTGACGCCGGCCTGCTCGAGTTCGTCGAGCACGGCTTTGGATGCCGCCTGCTCGTAGCCGATGGTGAAGAGTTTTCTGGTCTTTCCCATTCGACGAGCCCGCCTACTTCACCCGTTCGATCAACTCCATCGCGCCTGATGGTGCGCGCACCTTGCCCTCGTGGATCACATAGGCGAACACGTCGCGCGGCACTTTCTTCGCGCTTGTAGCATCGGCGCGCGGCAAATCGTCCGGCTCGCCGCCGGCGGCCCAGACCTGCAACCGCTTCGCCCAGGCGTCGAGTTGCTTCGGCGGATAGCAGGTTTTCAGCTCGTCATTGCCCTTCTGCAGCCGCGCATAGACGAAATCGCCGGTGATGTCAGCGATCGCCGGATACTTGCCGTGCTCGGCGTACACCACGGGCGTTTCGAATTGCCGCAGCAGCGCGATGAAGTCGGGCGCGACGAAACTGTCGTGCCGCACCTCCACCACATGGCGCAGTGCGCGGCCCTCGAGTTTTCGCGGCAGCAGCTCGAGGAATTTGCCGAAATCCGCTTCGTCGAACTTCTTGGTCGGCGCGAATTGCCACAGCACCGGACCGAGCCGGTCGCCCAGCTCCAGCACGCCGGAATCATAAAACCGTTTGACGGAATCGCCGGCTTCCGCCAGCACCCGGCGGTTGGTGGCGAAGCGCGGCCCCTTCAGCGAGAAAACGAACCCGTCCGGCACCTCGCGCGCCCATTTGCGAAAGCTCTCCGGCTTCTGCGAGCCGTAATAGGTGCCGTTGATCTCGATCGAGGTCAGCTTCGACGCCGCATATTCCAGCTCCTTCGCCTGCGTCAGCTTCTCCGGATAAAACACCCCGCGCCACGGCGCAAAAGTCCAGCCGCCGATGCCGATGTAGATATGGCCGGCGTTTTTCGAGGCGATCTTCGGGGGCTTGGTCACTGAGAGCTCGCCGCATATGAGGAGGGACTTGTCGTATTGAGTCTAATCAAATCGTCCGGGCTTGGCCAGTTAGTGAACCCGGCCGTCTTGTGCGCCCACGCCGCCGGGCTAGGATGGGCGATGGCCGACGGGCTCGAACAGCAGCTTGAGCGCATCGAACATTCGGTCGCGGAGATCGCCCTGGCGGTGCAAAGGCTTCGCGACAACAGGGCGGCCGCGGGGGAGGCCGCCGCCGGTGAAATCAACCAGCGGCTGAGGCGCTTTCTGAAGCGAAAGAAACAGGCTTAAGGTGGTGGCGGGGACAGCTCGATCGGCTCGCGCGGATCAGCCGGCCGCAACGGGCGACCAGGGAAGAAGCGGGATGGATACGGAAGCGATCGCGAAAATACTGGGCGGCATCATTGTGGCCGTCGTTCTGGTGGCGGCGGTGGTGTTTGGACCGATCGGGCAGGGGGGCAAGCCGGCCCCGACTGTGCAAAAGATCGAGGCGCCGAAGGCCGCGGTTCCGGCCGCGCCTGCCGTCCGGGGGCCGGTGGTGCGGGAGGTGCCGCAGTAAGCTTCGCGGGTGCGGCATCTGCGCCCTTGCGGAATGGCCTCATCGTCCCTATTTTGTTTCTAACGGCGACGTTGACGCTTCATAGCTCCGGCGCTGGGACGACCACTCAATAGTCAGGCTGCGCCGGATGTACGCGCGCCCTCTGTTGGTGGTCGTTGGCATTTGGGGCCTGTTTTGGCCGTTTTACCCCTCCGACTGCCCATTTTTGGCCACCCGCGCCGGGTTCCCTTGGCTTCCCCCGACGCTGCGGATATACGCTGGCGGCATGAATGAAGCCGTCCAAGGGGTCACCGAAAACCCGCCGCAATCCGCTGTGGCACCTCAGATTTCGGTCATTGTCCCCACTTTCAACGAACGCGACAACGTCACCACGCTGTACCGGCGGCTGGAGGCGACGTTCGCCGGCATCGCCTGGGAAGTCGTCTTCGTGGACGACAATTCGCCCGATGGCACCTGGGACGTGGTGCGGAGCCTGGCGCGGATGGATACCCGTGTCCGCTGCATCCGGCGGATCGGGCGGCGCGGCCTGTCCGGCGCCTGCATCGAGGGCATCCTGGCGGCGAGCGCGCCCTACGCCGCCGTGATCGACGCCGACCTGCAGCATGACGAGACCCAGCTGCCGAAGATGCTGGCGCTGCTGCAAGGCGGCGAGTTCGATCTCGTGGTCGGCAGCCGCTACATCGAGGGCGGCAGCGCCGACAGTTTCAACAAGCAGCGGGCCGGCGCCAGCCAGTTGGCCACCGAGGTGGCAAAGCGCGTGCTGCAGGTCAAAATCGCCGATCCCATGAGCGGCTTCTTCATGATCCGCCGCGACCGCTTCGAGGCGCTGGCGCCGCAGCTCTCCACGCAAGGCTTCAAGATCCTGCTCGATATTGTCGCCACCGCGCGCGGCCAATTGCGGGTGAAGGAAATTCCCTTCACCTTCGGCACAAGGCTGCATGGCGAGAGCAAGCTCGATTCCATGGTGGCGTTGGATTTCCTCGGGCTGGTGCTGGCGAAGCTGACCCACGACGTGGTGTCGCTGCGCTTTCTGCTGTTCGCGATGGTCGGCACCATCGGGTTGGTCGTGCACTTGACGACGCTGTTCGTGGCGCATGAGGTTCTCAACGTGCCGTTCGCCGAGGCGCAGGCGGCCGGCGCGCTGGTCGCCATGACCTCCAATTTCGTCCTCAACAACTTTCTCACCTATCGCGACCAGCGGCTGAAGGGCCTTGCCATTTTGCGCGGCCTGTTGCTGTTCTATCTGGTCTGCGGCGTCGGCCTCGTCGCCAATGTCGGCGTCGCGTTTTCGGTCTACGATCAGGAGTGGAACTGGTGGGTGGCCGGTGCGGCGGGTGCGCTGATGGGCGTGGTGTGGAATTACGCGATGTCCGGACTGTTCGTCTGGCGCAAGCGATGAACGTAAAATGAGTGCGAACGACGCGCGCCTCGCCCGCAACACGGTTCTCACGGTGCTGGCGCTGGTGGCATTGCGACTGATTGCCGCCGCCTGGACGCCGCTGACCTTCGACGAAGCCTATTACTGGATGTGGTCGAAGAATCTGGCCGGCGGCTACTACGATCATCCGCCCGCCGTCGCTTTCGTGATCCGCGCCGGCACCATGATCGCAGGCGATACCGAATTAGGCGTCCGGCTCGTCTCGATCCTGCTGGCGCTGCCGATGAGCTTTGCGGTGTATCGCACCGCGGCCATCCTGCTCGGCGGCGTCCGGGTGGCGGCCACCGCCACCATCCTGCTCAACGTCACCATGATGGCCGCGGTCGGCACCCTGATCGTGACGCCGGATGCGCCGCTGCTGGTGGCCTCCAGTTTCGTGTTGTTTTTTCTCGCCAAGGTGCTGGAGACCGGCCGCGGCGCGTGGTGGCTCGCGGTCGGCGCCGCGGTCGGTGTCGCGCTGCTGTCGAAATACACCGCGCTGTTTTTCGGCCTGGCGATCCTGATCTGGCTGGCGACGGTGCCAAAACTGCGGCGCTGGCTGATCTCGCCCTGGCCCTATCTCGGCGGCCTGGTGGCGCTGGCGGTGTTTGCGCCCGTGATCCTCTGGAACGCCGATCACCACTGGGTCTCCTTCCTCAAGCAGATGTTCGGCCGTGCCCGAATAGAGAATTTCCGTCCGGCTTTCATCGCCGAACTGGTACCGACCCAGGTCGCCTTCGCAACGCCGCTGGTGTTCATTCTCGGCGCGATGGGGCTTCATGCCCTGATCTGGCGCCCCGCCGGCGCGTTCGCCGCGCGCATGCTGATCAACACCATGTTCTGGACCATCGTGGCGTATTTCATCTGGCATTCGCTGCACGCGCGCGTCGAGGCCAACTGGTTCGCGCCGGTCTATCCGGCGATGGTGATATCAGCCGCGGTGGCCGCTCACCTCACGCGGTGGGACGGGTGGCGTCAGCGCCTCGCCGATTTCTGCCTGCGCTGGGCCGCGCCGGTGGGCGTTGCAATGTTTGCGTTTCTGATCGTGCAGGCCAACACCGGCGTGTTCACGGGCTATCGCCGCGACGCCACCGTGCGCAGCGTCGGCGTCGGCTGGCGCGAACTGGCCGGCGAGATCGAGGCGGTGCGCCTGCGCACCGGTGCGACGTGCATACTGACGCCGGACTACGGCACCACCGGCTGGCTCGCCTTCTATCTGCCGAAGGGGACTTGCGTGGTGCAGCCGACCCAGCGCATTCGCTGGGTCAACATGCCCGAACCGTCTGCCGCGCAACTGTCCGGAAAACTGTTGTTCGTCGACGAGGCGCGGCCCGGCGCGCGGTCCTGGCAGACCGAAAATTTCGCCGGGGTCGCGAGGGTCGCCGAACTCAAGCGCATGCGCGGGCCGCTCGTCGTCGAAACCTATGGGATCGATCTGCTCGAGGGCGCCAGGGGCAGCGTGCTCGACCGTTCGCCGCCGCCGGAAGTGCAGTAGGGGGCAGGGTGGGTCTCGTGCCCCGGACGCTGCGCAGCGCGAAAGCGGTGCGCTGCAGATCCGGGGCCCATGCCTTTTTTGCGCGTGAATGGGTCCCGGCTCTGCGGTGCAGCGTGAAGGACGCTGCACCGCGTCCGGGACACGGCATATTCGTTGCCGCATGAAAATAATCCCGCCACTTGTCGGATTGGCCGCTGCCCAAACGTCTTGTGATCATGCCTACTTATGCGAGGTCATGCCATGAGCAGTTCCGCCCTGAAACCCGCCACTGAGCTCGCGCGTGCCAGCGGCATGCGCTTTCCCAACGAGAGCGCCGAATACCGCCGCGCCCGCGAGGTGCTGCTGGCCGAGGAGGCTTCGCCATCACATCGAGCGCGTCGCCGAGTAGCGCCGGCGGCGACGACGCTGCGTTTTGTGTGTTCACGCGGCGCGACGGCACAATCAGGCATTTCTGGGGCGGCGAGATGAACGGTGCATCGTCCGATCCCGGACAGGATCCGCGCGGCGCGCCGGACCTGATGCCGCTATGGACCATCCTCGACGTCACGCCGGAAGGACGCGGCACCGACTGGTATCCGAAGCTGAATTATTGAAATCGGGAACTCGTAAAAATCCCGCGAAAATACGGCCGTTTCGCTGAATCGGCCTGTATTCCTGCATACTGCGCATGCGCAACGCACTTAATCGGCATTTAACTAAAAGTCGCCTTAATGACGCTCCGCACCTCTGCAAGATGCTGCATCGAAACGTCTGATGCGCTGCTGCGAAGAGGAACTCAGTGGAAGTTGTCTGGATACGAGGCGAATGAGTTACAGTACGAGTGCGTCCAGGCAAGTCGCGGCAAAGAACCATCGGCGTTCCCCCCGTAAAGCCAATGCTAACCATATTTTCGGCAGCGTCGCGGTCGCCGGCCTGGTGCTGGGCTGCGCCTGGACGGTCTACACCAACGTATTCGGCGCCAGCATCTATCCGACCCTGGCCAGCGGGAATTTCGATGCGCCGGTGATCCGGCACAAGCAGTCGGTGGCGGCGCGGACCCCGCAAGCCATCGTCAACACGGTGTTCGCAGCGTTGCCCGAACCGGCGCCCGTCATCGCCGCGCCCGCGACCATGGCATCCGCGACGTCACTGGCGTTCAACGACCGCTTCGGAGCCGCCGCGCCGCAGGGCGTCGATCCGAAGCCGCAAGCCGCGACGATGCAGCTGGCTTCGGCGTCGCCATCGATCGAAGTGGCGAAGCCGGCTGATGCGCCGAAATTGCTCGACGCCGCCAAACCGAAGCAAGCTTCACCAGGGCCTTTGCAGGTTGCCGCCCTTGCGCCGGCATCCGCCGAAATCAAACCGGCGAAGCCAACGGGTGTTACCGTCAAGGACATGGCGCAGCGCGCCAAGGCCGCGGTGATGTCGATCGGTTCCGGCGACAAGCCCAGCATGGTCGAAAAACTGTGGGGCAAGGAACCGGCATCGCGATCGTTGCTGTCCTACGCCTCCGCCGATGTCAGCGCGACCGGCAGCCTGCCGAAGCTGCAGAACCCGATGCTCGGGGGATCGGCGCCCTATGATCGCTCGACCGCCGTCTATGACATCGCGGCGCGCAAGGTCTACCTGCCGGACGGTACCGTGCTGGAAGCGCATTCGGGACTCGGCGCCAAGAAGGACGACGTGCGCTATGCGCATGTGCGGATGCAGGGCGTCACCCCGCCGCACATCTACGACCTGACGCCGCGCGAGGCGCTGTTTCACGGCGTGCCGGCGCTGCGGCTGACGCCGATCGGCGGCCAGGACAAGATCTTCAACCGCGACGGCCTGCTCGCGCACACCTACATGCTGGGCTCGGGCGGCGATTCCAACGGCTGCATCTCGTTTAGGGATTACTACGCGTTCCTCGACGCCTACCGCAAAGGCGGCATCAAGAAGATCGCGGTGGTCGCGCGGGTGGAGTGAGCGGGCGGGCAATCTTCACGCCACCTTACGCGGCACGATCTTCTTGTAGCTTTGGGTCTTCTCCGCCTTGGAGAGATCGTGTGCGGCTTGCAGGTTCAGCCAGAAGCGCGGATCGGTGCCGAAATAACGCCCCAACCGGATCGCGGTGTCCGCGGTAACGTCGCGCGCGCCACGCATGATCTCCGTCAGCCGGTTGGCCGAAACATCCAGTTCCTTCGCCAGAGCCCGTGCCGACAAGCCCAGCGGCACCAGAAACTTCTCCCGCAACACTTCTCCCGGATGTGTTCGCAACCGTGCCATCGCCGGCTCCTCAATGATAATCCACGATCTCTATCGCCTCGGGTTCGTCCGGCGTCCAGCGGAAACGGATACGCCATTGCCTGTTGATACGTATCGAATGCTGCCCGCGGCGATCACCCTTCAATGCTTCCAGCTGGTTACCCGGCGCGGAGAGCAAATCTTCCAGACGTGTCGCGGCATCCACCATGTCGAGTTTGCGTAACGCGACGGCCTCGTAGTGAGCCTCCCAAACAAAAACCCCGGCATCGCTGCCGGGGTTTTGCATTCTCGATACTTGCGTAAGGAAGCGTGGATCAGAAATCCATGCCGCCCATGCCGCCGCCCGGGGGCATGCCGCCGGCGCCGGCGCCGCCCTTCTTGGGCAGTTCGGCCACCATGGCTTCGGTGGTGATCAGCAGCGCCGCAACCGAAGCTGCGTTCTGGATCGCCGCGCGAACCACCTTGGTGGGATCGATGATGCCCTTCGAGATCAGGTTGACGTATTCGCCCGACTGCGAGTCGAAGCCGTACGAATACTGGTCCTTCTCGAGGATCTTACCGACGATGACGGAGCCGTCTTCGCCTGCGTTGATCGCGATCTGGCGAGCGGGCCAGGACAGCGCCTTGCGGACGATTTCGACGCCGGTCTTCTGGTCGTCGTTCGCGGTCTTGATGCGCTTGAGCTGCTCGGAGGCGCGCAGCAAAGCGACGCCGCCGCCCGGTACGATGCCTTCTTCAACCGCCGCACGGGTCGCATGCATCGCGTCGTCAACGCGGTCCTTGCGCTCCTTGACTTCGATTTCGGTCGCGCCGCCGACGCGGATCACCGCGACGCCGCCGGCGAGCTTGGCCAGACGCTCCTGCAGCTTCTCACGGTCGTAGTCCGAGGTGGTTTCCTCGATCTGCGCCTTGATCTGGGCAACGCGGGCCTCGATGTCGGCCTTCTTGCCGGCGCCGTTGACGATGGTGGTGTTCTCCTTGTCGATCATCACCTTCTTGGCGCGACCGAGCATGGCGAGCGTGACGTTCTCCATCTTGATGCCGAGGTCTTCCGAGATCGCCTGACCACCGGTCAGAACGGCGATGTCCTGCAGCATGGCCTTGCGGCGATCGCCGAAGCCCGGAGCCTTGACGGCGGCAACCTTGAGGCCGCCACGCAGACGGTTGACGACGAGGGTGGCGAGAGCTTCGCCTTCGACGTCTTCCGCGACGATGACGAGCGGCTTGCCGGTCTGGACCACGGCTTCCAAGAGCGGAAGCAGTTCGTTCAGGTTGGAGAGCTTCTTCTCGTTGATCAGGATGTAGGCATCGTCGAATTCGACGCGCATCTTGTCGGCGTTGGTGACGAAGTAGGGCGAGATGTAGCCGCGGTCGAACTGCATGCCTTCGACGACGTCGAGTTCGGTCTCGAGGGACTTCGCCTCTTCAACCGTGATGACGCCCTCGTTGCCGACCTTCTTCATGGCGTCGGCGAGGAACTTGCCGATTTCGCTGTCGCCGTTGGCGGAGATGGTGCCGACCTGGGCGATTTCCTCGTTCGAGGTGACCTTCTTGGAGTTCTTGACGAGGTCGGCGACCACGGCTTCCACAGCCAGGTCGATACCGCGCTTCAGGTCCATCGGGTTCATGCCGGCGGCAACGGCCTTGGCGCCTTCACGAACGATGGCGGCGGCCAGCACGGTCGCGGTGGTGGTGCCGTCGCCGGCAGCGTCGGCCGACTTGGAGGCCACTTCGCGCACCATCTGGGCGCCCATGTTCTCGAACTTGTCTTCAAGCTCGATTTCCTTGGCGACGGTGACGCCGTCCTTGGTGATGCGGGGTGCGCCGAACGACTTGTCGAGCACGACGTTGCGGCCCTTGGGGCCGAGGGTGACCTTCACCGCGTTGGCGAGGATCTCGACGCCGCGCAGCATGCGATCGCGGGCATCGACGCCGAATTTTACTTCTTTAGCTGACATATGTTGTTTCCTTGAGAATCAGGGGCAGGGGAAAAGGCGCTTAAGCGGCCTTCTTCTTGGCGGCGGGAACGTCGGTGAGGACGCCCATGATGTCGCTTTCCTTCATGATCAGCAGTTCCTGGCCGTCGAGCTTGACCTCGGTGCCGGACCACTTGCCGAACAGCACACGGTCGCCGACCTTGAGGTCGATCGGGATCAGCTTGCCGGCTTCGTCGCGGCCACCCGGGCCGACGGCGGTGATTTCGCCCTGCGAGGGCTTTTCCTTGGCACTGTCGGGAATGATGATGCCGCCAGCGGTCTTCTCTTCGGCGTCGATGCGCTTGACTACAACGCGGTCGTGAAGCGGACGGAATTTCATGCAGTCCTCCTAAGTTTCTGAATCTATTGCAGGGTTTTGAATTTTGGCAGTCTCCACCAGCGAGTGCCAGCGCGACTGGTGTGGACATAGGCCAGAGTTGTCCGGGGAACAAGGGCTTCTAGCAGAAAAATTGGCACTCAAATATGACGGCTGCCAAAATCATTAATCATGATTAATTCCGCGGAACGGAGCGGGAAACCCCGTATTAGCACGTGCGGTAAGCTGCTGCTAACGCACCCTTTTTCAACAGTCCGTTAAACATTTAGGCTTGTGATGGATGGGTATCGTGCGTCACATTTCTCACATGTGAGCGCATCTCCACCGGGTGGCTCCCGGTCGGCAGCCACCAGATGAATGCGCTCCAGCAATGGAGGTTGGCATGGTCTCGCGGGTTGGCGTTTCCGACGATTTTCGGAAGCAGGTGCTGGGTTACGGGCTGACGACGGCGCAAATTCTCTATCGGATGCCGGATCACCCGTCGTTGCTGCAAACCTACGTCTGGCAGAACTACGATCTTTTCCCGAAATTTCCGGCGCTGAAGGACTTTCTCGCGTTCTGGGAAGAAAAGCTCGAGGGGCCGCTGTTCTCCGTCACCGTGGCGCATTCCAAGCTGATCAAGCCGGCCGAACTGCGCGCCGTCGACGGCGTGTTCCGGCTGCATTGAAGCTGATTTCGCAGGGTGGGCAAAGGCGCGCGCTTCGCGCCGTGCCCACCATCTATCAACGCGCGCCATGGTGGGCACGCTTCCGCCTTCGCTCTTCGAGCTGCGGCAGAAGCTTTGCCCACCCTACGAATACAGTTTGTGCTAGCCTTTCCCGATAAACGGGAAGGGAGCACGTCAATGGCCAAGCAGAAGCCGACATCACGCGCCGCGAGCCGCAGCGCCGCGTTGAAAAAATCGCCGTCGCCAAAAGCCGCCGCCAAGTCCGCCGCGCGCAAGATCATTAAAGCCAAGGCCGCCACTTCCAAGGCGCCGCCAAAGCCCGCCGCCAAACGCCCGAAACAGCGCATCGCCATCAGCCATCACCGCGAAGAGGATTTCAAGGCCGATGGCCTGCGCACCTACGCGCAGTATCGCGATCTCGGCATCGCGGCCGCGAGCCACGGCCTGGCGCAGGCCCATGTGATCCGGCTGATCGGCCCCTGCAATCCGGCCGAAGTCTCAAAGCTGCACTTCCACGATGTCGAATTCCAGATGGTCTATGTCCTGAAGGGCTGGGTCAAAACCTACATGGAAGGCCAGGGCGAGACCTTGATGAAGGAAGGCAGCGCCTGGACCCAGCCGCCCCGCATCAGGCATTTGATCCTGGACTATTCCGACGACGTCGAATTGCTGGAAGTGATCTTGCCGGCGGAGTTCAAGACGGTCGAACTGGCGTCTTAGGGCAGCCGTCACCAATGTTCGTCATGCCCGGGCTTGACCCGGGCATCCACGACTATCTTCTTTGATGCAAAGACGTGGATGGCCGGGTCAAGCCCGGCCATGACGAGTCAAAAATCAATTCAACACCCCCACGATCGCGCCCATCAAACACGTCGTCAGCGTGCCCGACACGATCGACTTCAGTCCCAGCGCGTTGATCTCGTCGCGGCGCTGCGGCGCCATGGTGCCGAGGCCGCCGATCATGATGCCGAGGCTGCCGAAATTGGCGAAGCCGCACATCGCATAGAGCATGATCAGCCGCGAGCGCGGATCCAGCGCATCGGTCCCGAGCTTCGTCAGATCGACATAGGCGATCAGCTCGTTGAGCACGGTTTTCACCCCCATCAGGCTGCCCGCGGTGACTGCCTGCGGCCACGGCAGGCCCATCAGCCAGCACACCGGCGCCATGAGGTAGCCGAGCATCCGCTGCATCGAGATATCAGCACCCCCGAGATGCGGCAGCAGCCCGAGCACCGCGTTGGCGAGATAGACCAGCGCCACCAGCACCAGCAGCATCGCGACGATGTTGAGCAGCAGTTCGAGCCCGGCAGTGGTGCCCTTGACGATCGCATCCATGGTCGAGGACGCCTGGATGTCGGGATCGGCCTCGGCCACTTTTGAATCGATGAACGCGACGCGAGAATCGCCGCGGGGATTGGTCAGCACGGCGGCGGTGCGCGTCTCCGACGTCTCCGGCACCATGATCAGGCTGACCAGGATCGCCGCGGGCGCCGCCAGCACCGAGGCGATGACGAAATGCGCCGCCGAATCCGGGATCAGCTGTGACAGCAGGGTGGCGTAGAGCACCAGCACGGTGCCGGCGATCCCGGCCATGCCGCCGGTCATCACCAGAAACAGTTCGCTGCGCGTCAGCCGCGCCAGATAGGGCCGGATGAACAGCGGCGCTTCCACCATGCCGAGAAAGATATTGGCCGCGGTCGACAACCCGACCGCGCCGCCGACGCCGAGCGTGCGTTCCAGCAGCCACGACATGCCGCGCACGACAGGCGGCAGGATCTTCCAGTAGAACAGCAGCGTGGTCAGCACGCTCATGACCAGCACCACCGGCAGCGCCTGAAACGCCAGGATGAAATCTGCGCCCGGCGTCTTCAGGTCGAACGGCGGCGTGCCGCCGCCGAGATAGCCGAACACGAACGAACTGCCGGCGCGCGAGGCGGCGGAAACGGTTCCGACCGCGTCGTTGATGGCGCCGAACGCGTGCGCGACCAACGGCAGTTTTGTCAGGGCCACCGCGGTGAGAAAGGTGACGGCGAGGCCGATCGCGGCCTGCCCGAGCGAGACCGCGCGGCGGTTCTCGCTGAGGACCCACGCGATCGCCAGCAACGCGAACACGCCGAACGCCGATTGCAGCTGAAGCATGATTCCCCCGAGTCCCGCGGGGGATTATGGCAGTGTTGAGAATGTGTGGGAAGGCAACGCGTACTGGGCAGCGACGTCTCAACACGTCGTCCCTGCGAACGCAGGGACCCATACGCCGTGCCCTGTCAATGAGGACACGGCGTTAGATACCTTGAATAACAATTGGTGCCGCGGCGTATGGGTCCCCGCGTTCGCGGGGACGACGAGAGAGTGAACCCTACCCCCGCCCCACGAACGGCATCTTGGTCGCCATCACCGTCATGAACAGCACGTTGGCATCGAGCGGCAGGCTCGCCATGTAGGCGACGGCGTCGCCGACCGCCTTGGCGTCCATCCGCGGTTCCTGCTTCATGGTGCCATCGGGCTGCATCACGCCGGGGCCGGCGACCATGCGGTCGGTCATCGGCGTCGCGGCATTGCCGATGTCGACCTGGCCGACCGCGATGTCGTACATGCGGCCGTCGAGGTTGGTGGCTTTGGTGAGGCCAGTGATGGCATGTTTCGTCGAAGTATAGGCCGACGAGAACGGCCGCGGCGCGTGCGCCGAGATCGAGCCGTTGTTGATGATGCGGCCGCCGCGCGGGGTCTGGTCCTTCATGATGCGGAACGCGTGCTGGGTGCACAGGAACGGCCCGGTCAAATTGGTGTTCACCACCGCCTGCCATTGCTCCAGGCTGAGATCCTCGAAATTCACCGGCGGCGCGCCCATGCCGGCATTGTTGAACAGCACGTCGAGCCGGCCGTAGACTTCCATCACCTTGGCGAACAGCGCGGCGATCGATCCTGGATCGGTCATGTCGGCGGACACGGGGAGGCTCTTGCCGACATTGTCGCCGAGCTTCTGCGTCTCCTGCAGCATTTCCATCCGCCGTCCCGCCAGCACCACGGTAAAGCCCGCGTTCATCAGCGCCAGCGACGCCGCGCGTCCCACCCCGGTGCCCGCGCCGGTCACCACTGCGATCTTGTTTGCTGCCTCGGCCATTTCGTTTCCTTACCTTTTATGTTTTTGGTTCTGTTTCGGTCTTGTAGGGCGGTCTTGGAATGTTCTGGTGCGCCGCGCGCAGCGCCGCCGACCAGCGCGAGCGCAGATCGTGGAAATACGGCTCGCCCGCCTCGATGCGGTGGTTGAGATCGGCGTCGCAGACATCCGAGCGCACCACCAGCACGTCGATCGGCAGGCCGACGCCGAGATTGGAGCGCATGGTCGAATCCATCGAGATCAGGCTGGTCTTCAGCGCCTCGTAGAGTTCGACGTCGTAATGCATGGCGCGGTCGAGCACCGGCTTGCCGTATTTGTGCTCGCCGATCTGCAAATAGGGCGTGTCGGTGGTGCATTCGATGAAATTTCCGGCCGGATACACCATGAACAGGCGCATCCGCGAGCCCTTGATCTGGCCGCCGAACAGGAACGAGACGTCGAAATTGATGTCCTCGGATTTCAGCGCCTCGCCTTCTGTGGCGTTGACCGCGCGGATGGCGCGGCCGATGCGTTGCGCCGCCTGGAACATGGTCGGCGCGTTCATCAGCGTCTCGAGCTCGCCGGTGTGCGGATCCTCGAGTCCCTCGGTGAGCGTCGACAGCACCGACTGGCTGATCGCCAGATTGCCTGCGCTGGCGATCGCCATGATGCGGTCGCCCGGCTTGCTGAAAATATGAAGCTTGCGAAAGGTCGAGACATTGTCGAGCCCGGCATTGGTCCTGGTGTCGGCGATCATGACCAGACCGTCCCGCACCAGCACTCCGCAACAATAGGTCATTCCCGGTCCCCAAACACCAATCGAGACGATCGGCGGGCAACTAGTAGCCAATTTCAGGGGGCCATCCAACCCCAATTCCCCGTGGTGCAGCCATCCCCGAACGGGTAGAAAATCACCCGAGCAATCCGAGACGGGGAGCACCGATGCGAAACCCAATGGTGATCGGCGGCCTGATCGCAAGCGCGCTATTCATGGGCGCCTCAAGCGCCCTTGCGGGACCCTGGGAAGACGGCATGGCGGCCTATAACCGCGGCGACTATGTGCCGGCGATCCGGCTGTTTCGCCCGTTGGCCGAGCAGGGCAATCCGAAGGCGCAGAGCGTGCTCGGGAAGATGTACCGCAAAGGGCAGGGGGTCGTGCGCAATCCGGCCCAGGCCTTCATGTGGTTCAGCCTTGCAGCCAGGCGCGGGGACGCCAGGGCAAGAGCGGAAATGCGCGAGGTGTCGCACGCCATGACGCCGCAGGAAATCTCGACGGCGAACCAGATGGCGCAGGCCTGCGAAGCCTCGAACTACCGGGCTTGCGAGTATTTTTGACGCGGCGACCGCATGCGCGGCATGCACGGTGCGCTCCCTCTCCCGCTCTTGCGGGGGAGGGTTGGGGTGGGGGCTCTCTCATCCGCAAAGCCGCAAGCAGTGTGTCTCGCGGAGACACCCCCACCATAGCCGATGCTTCGCATCGGCGTTCTTCTACCAAGACCGGCGGCCATAGGCCGCCTATGCCCTCCTCCGCGAGCGGGAGAGGGAGAAGAATCGCCGCCGCGCCGCCTCACGCAATCTCGCGCGCGTCGCGCCGCCGGTAGACCATCAGCATCAACGGCGCGAGCTTGCGCATCAGTCCATGCGCGGGAATCGGGACCGGCTCGGTGAACGGCAGCGCCAGATCAGCCTCAGCCGTACCGCGCACCGCCTTCGACAGTTCATCGCCGAGCGCGATCGACAGCGCCACCGCGCGGCCGTTGCAGCCGGTCCAGCCATAGGCGTCGGGACCAAGCCGGTGAATGCGCGGCAGGAAATCCGTGGTCATGCCGACATAGCCGTTCCAGACATAGTCGAATGCGACCGGCCCGATTTGCGGCCACAGCCGCTGCAGCCGTTCGCCGACCCGCTGCTTTATTCGTTCCACCTTGTTGCCGGGGCCGATCACGGCACCGCCGGTCACCAACCGGTTCCGCGCGTCGTAGCGCGCAAAGTAAAGTTCGCCGTGGGTATCCGACATCGCTTGCCGGCCGGGGATGATGGTTTTGCGCGCTGCCTCCGGCAGCGGCTGCGTCGCCATCTGCCAGGACAATACCGGCATCACTTCGTGCGCGATCTCGGGCATCAAGGTCTTGGAGAATTCGCCGGTATAGGCGTTGGTCGCCACGATCAAAGCGCGGCCGCTGATCTCGCCCTTTTCGGTCTTGACCACCCAGCGGTCGCCCCGCCGTTCGAACGAAATCGCGGGCGAGCGTGCGTAAATCCGGCCGCCTTGCTCCAGCACGATTCGGGCGAGGCCCAGCGACAGCGCCAGCGGGTTGATGTGGCCGCCGGTCTTGTTCCAGAAGCCGCCGAACCACGCATCCGAGCCGAGCATTTTTCGCGTCTGGTCGCGCGTGAGCATCTCGACGTCGGCGCCGAATTTCGACCATTGCCGCACCCGCCGCTCGGCGATCTTGATGCGTCCGGGCGAATGCACCGGCTGCACCCAGCCGGCCTGTTCCTGCTCGGCCTGGATCTGATAGCGCCTCGCGACGTCGAACAGCGTGGAAGCACAGTCACGCAGCAGCGCGACAAAGCGTTCTCCCACCGCGCCGTGTTTCGCGATGATATCCTCCGGGTCGGGCCGCGACAGGGTCGGGATCACCTGGCCGTTGTTGCGCCCGGAAGCGCCCCAGCCCGGCTCCATGGCCTCGACGATGGCGACATCGACGCCGGCCTCGCGCAGATGCAGCGCCGTCGACAGGCCGGTAAAGCCGCCGCCGACCACGATGACGTCGGCTTGCATAGTGCCGACGAGTTCCGGCAGTTCCGGACCTGGAGGCGTCGCCGCGGCCCATAGCGAGTCGGGCCAGCGGACATTTGCGGTATGCATCGCCATGCTTTCCTTGCCGTCGGTGATCTGGTTAGCTTAGAGCCCAATTCATGCCGGGGAAACAGCATAGTGCCGCTCAGGAATGTCATCGGAATCGATCATGCCGTCGTCATGGCGCGTGATCTCGACGCCGCCGCCGCCAACTGGAAGCGGCTCGGCTTCACCATCTCGCCGCGCGGCACCCACAGCGCGCATATGGGCACGGGCAACTACACCATCATGCTCGATCCTGACTACATCGAGCTGCTCGGCGTCCTGACCGACACCGGACACAATGCGCCGGCGCGGGCCTTTCTCGCCCACCGCGAAGGCATCGAACGCCTCGCCTTCACGGCGGTGGATTCGGCCGCTGGCGCCGAGGAGATTCGCGCACGCGGCTTTGAGCCGATCGGGCCGACCGACTTCGAGCGCCCGGTGACGATGCCGGATGGCAGCCTGTCGGCGGCCAAATTCACCACCTTTCAATGGCCGGTGGCCGAGGCGCCGGGCGGATTGCGCATCTTCGCCTGCCAGCACAAGACGCGTGAAACCGTCTGGATTCCCGAACTGATGAAACACGCCAACGGCGCGCAGCGCTTGAAACAGGTGCTGATCGCCTCGCCGGAGCCGGCCACGGACGCCGCCCACCTCGTCCGGCTGATCGACGGCAGCACCAGGGCGGAGCCCGACGGCGCCATCGCGGTGCCCTCAGGCTCGGACCGCGCCGATTTTGTCTTTCTCACGAAGGAGCAACTGGCCAGGCGCTATCCGGAAGTCTCGTTCGCCGGATTACCGGAACGGGGCAGCGCCGGCATGGTGATCGCGACGTCCGATCTCGCTGCTGCGGAGAAGGCGGTCGGGAGCGCGGGGGTCCGCAGCGCGGGGGCGGTTTGTGTGGCGCCTGCGGCGGCGAATGGCACGCTGCTGGTGTTCCTGGGGGCATAGCGCGGGCTCCCATAGTCGATGAGAGTCTGAGTCCTCATCCTGCGGAGCCGCGCGCCTTCGCGCGGCGTCTCGAAGGATGGAAACAGGAACGTGCCAGATGGTTCGAGACGCGCATTCGGCAGCGCAAGGGCGCTGCCGAATGCGCTCCTCACCATGAGGGAGTGGTGTGTCGCGCGAAGCCCTAAACCTTCCGCGCCGTCTTCAGCCTGTCGAGGATACTTCCCAGAATCCCCTTCGGCAGGAAAATGATGAACACCACCAGCAGGACGCCGTAGACGAGGTTGTCCCAGCCGACCGCCTTGGTTCCGAAACCGATGCGCAGTCCTTCCGCCAGCAGGATGGTGATGACGGCGCCGATGGTCGGTCCGAGCGAGACGTAGAGGCCGCCGACGATGACGGCGAATACCATCTGCAGCGACACCGAGATGCCGCTCACGGTATCAGGCGAGATGAACATCTGGTACTGGCAGTAGAGCGCACCGGCCAGCGCCGTCATCAGCGCCGAGATCAGCGTGATCTTGAGCTTTTCCCAGGTGACGTTGACGCCGGCGGCGGCGGCGGCGTCCTCGTCCTCGGAGATTGCCTCCAGCGCATAGCGGTCCATGCTGCGGTCGACCCATTTCCAGATCACGAGGCCCACCGCCCAGACGCCGAGCGCAATCAGGTACCAGGTGACCTTGTCGTCGAATTGCAGCGCCCAGAGCTGGCTGCCCTTGGTACGATCCGGCGTGTAGCCGAGCGAGCCGCCGGTATAGTCGCGCGTCGCGGTAATCACCTGCAGCACGATGCCGGACAGCGCCAGTGTGACCAGCACGAAATAGTGGCCGGTGATGCGGAAGCGGAAGCACGGATAGGCCACGATCACCGCGAGCAAGGCGGCGGCGGCCATCGCGATGGGAATGCCGATCCACGGCGACAACCCCAGATGATTCCACAACAGCGCCGTCACATAGGCGCCGACGCCCATGAACCCGCCATGTCCGAGCGACACCAGGCCGAAGCGGCCCATCATCGACCATGAAGTATAGGCGAACGACCAGATCAGGATCAGGATCAGGATGTGCAGGTGGTAGGGCTCGCGATAGACGAAGGGCAGCGCGATCAGCGCCGCGCCGGCAATCCAGGGAAACAGCTGTTTTGCGGTCACGAGCGCCTCGCCAGCAGCCCGGCGGGCCGGATGAACATCATGACGATGAAGAACGCGAAGGCCAACACGTAGCCCCATTCGAGATCGGAGAACAGCCCGCCGAGCGAGATGATCTCGGCGAACACGAACGCCGCCACGAAGCCTCCGACGAAATTGCCGAGTCCGCCGAGCACGCAGATCAGGAAGGTGATCGGGCCGAAAGACAGCCCGACGAAGGGATGGATGTCGTATTGCAACACCAGCAGGCAGGCGGCGAGGCCGGCGAGCGCGCCGCCCAGCGCCGAGGTGATCAGATAGATCCGGCGGGTGTCGACGCCCATCAGCGCCATGATCTGGCGGTCCTGCGAGATGGCGCGGATCGCGGTGCCGACGAAGGTCTTCTTCATGAAGAAATACACCAGCAGCATGCCGATCAGGGCCGCGGCGAACGCCAGCAGGCGGGAATAGCTGAAATGCATCTCGGCGAATTTCAGCACCGGCATTCTTATGCCGAGGTTGCGGAAGTCGATGCCGAAGGCGACGGTGGCAAAACTCTGCAGCACGAACAGCACGCCGCCGGTGGCGAGCAGCTGGTTGATCGGCGGCGCCGAGAGCAGGGGGGCGATCACCAGCAGATGCAGCAGCGCGCCGAGCCCCGCGACCAGCAGGATGGTGAAGGGAGCGGCCACGTAATAGGGCAGCCCGAACACCTGGACCAGATAGTACATGCCGTACATGCCGATCATGACCAGCTCGGCGTAGCAGATCCAGGTGACGTCGATGACGCCGAAGATCAGGTTCAACCCCAGCGCCAGCAGCGCCAGCACGCCGCCGAGCAGGATGCCGTTCACCATGGCTTCGAGCAGGTAGATGTCGAAAATTTCCGTCATCGTTGGTACCTACACTCCGAGATAAGCTTGCCGGATCGAGTCGTTCGCCAGCATCTCGCTGGAGCTGCCGGAAGCGCGGATCGAGCCTGCCTCCAGCAGATAGGCGCGGTCCACCACCTTCAGCACCTGCTGTACGTTCTGCTCGACGATCAGCACGGTGAGGCCGCCGGCGCGAATGCGCTTCACCAGTTCGAACACCTGCTGCACCACGACGGGCGCCAGGCCCGCCGAGGGCTCGTCGAGCAGCAGCAATTTCGGATCGGACATCAACGCGCGGCCGATCGCGCACATCTGCTGCTCGCCGCCCGACATGGTGCCGGCCATCTGGTGACGGCGTTCCTTCATGCGCGGGAACAGGTCGAACACGAACTCCAGCCGCTCGGCGAAGCGTCCCCGCGCCTCCGGCATGAAGGCGCCCATCTTGAGATTGTCTTCCACCGTCAGGCGGGGAAACAGCCGGCGGTTTTCCGGCACATGCGCGATTCCGAGGCTGACGATGCGGTGCTCCGGCGTCTTCAGGATGTCGGTGCCCTCCATCGAGATGGAGCCTGTGCGCGGCCGGATCAGGCCGGAGATCACCCGCATCAAGGTGGTCTTGCCGGCGCCGTTGGGGCCGATCACGCCGACCGCTTCGCCGGCCTTGACGTCGAGACTGACGCCGAACAGCGCCTGGAAGGTGCCGTAGCCCGCGTCGATCGATTTCAGTTCCAGCATGCGCGCGCTCCCTTACCGACGCGCTTCGGCGGCTGCGGCTTGCGTCGCAACGGCGTCGGTGCCGAGATAGACCTCGACCACCCGCGGATCGCTCGACACCTGGCTCGGCAACCCCTCGGAAATCTTCTCGCCGTGATCCAGCACCATCACGCGATCGACCACCCGCATCAGCACGCCCATGATGTGCTCGACCCAGATGATGGTGATGCCGAGCTCGTCGCGGATCTTGCGCAGCATGTCGGCGGCCTGGTCCATCTCGTTCTCGTCGAGCCCGCCGAGGCTTTCGTCGGCCAGCAGCAGTTTGGGGCCGGTCGCCAGCGCTTTCGCGAGTTCCAGCTTCTTCAGGCCGGCGGCGCCGAGGCCGTCGACCAGCGCGTGGCGGTCGGTGGTCAGGCCGACCATGCCGAGCGCGCGCTCGGCGGCTTCCTCGGCCTTGATGCGGCTGTGCTTGCCCTGGCCGAAATATCCGGCCAGCGCCACGTTCTCGAACATCGTCAGCCGGTGGAACGGCCGCGGAATCTGGAAGGTGCGGCCGATGCCGCGATTGATGATGCGATGCGGCGCGAGGCCCGAGATTTCGGTGCCGTCGAACTGCATCGAGCCTGCCGACGGTGCAAAGGTGCCGGACAGCATGTTGAAGATCGTGCTCTTGCCCGAACCGTTCGGGCCGATCAGGCCGAGAATCTCGCCCTGTTCGACCCGAAACGACACCTGGTTGACGGCCGTGAAGCCGCCAAACCGCTTTACCAACCCCTCGACTACCAGCACGACGGTCCCTTATGTTTTGTCTTGGGACTTGTTTGTCCCTGGGACTTGTTCTTCTCGGGACGTCTACTTGTTGCTGTAGGTCGAGCCTGCGGGCAGCGGCAGCACGGCCTCGCGTTGCGCCTGGCTCTTCGGCCACACCACCGACGACTTGTCGTCGATGTACTGGATCACCACCGGGAACGAGCGCTCGTTCTGACCGGCCATCGGGCCGTCGGCGTGGAATTTGACGCCGAAACCGAGCATGGTGCCGCCCTCGGGCAGGTCGAGTTCCAGCGCCGCCTTGCGCAGGGCTTCCGGATCGACGCCGCCATATTTCTTGATGGCGCGCGGCAGCACTTCGGTCAGGAAGACGTAGGTGTTGGAGGCGGCCATGCCGACATGCGCCGAGCGGATGGCGATGCCCGGCTTGGCCTTGTCGAATTCCTCGCCGACCGTCTTGATGACCGGCGGCAGCTTGGGATCCATGGTCTTCTGGTTGGCAAGCCAGATCGAGATCGGGTCGACGTTGAAGAAGTGGTTGACGTCGCCGCCGAGGCCTTCCTTCAGCTTCTCGTAGACGCCGTAGCCGGCGCCATGGCCGATCAGCGCGCCGAATTTCAGGCCCTGTTCGCGCGCCTGGCGCAGCAGCAGCGTGATATCGGGATTATAGCCGGTGTGGAAGATCACATCCGGCCGGGCGCGCTTCAGTTTTGTCACCAGCGCCGACAGGTCGGGCGCGGTGGCCGCATAGCCTTCCTTCAACACCACTTCGAAGCCGGCCTTCTTGGCGCCGGCCACATTGCCCTTGGCGACGTCGACGCCGTAGGCGCCGTCTTCGTGGATGATGGCGACGCGCAGGTCCTTCGGCTCCTTGCCGAACTTGGCCTTGGCGTTGTTGGCGATGAAGTCCATCGCGATCAGGCCGAACTGGTCGCCGCTCGCCTGCGGGCGGAAGATGTACTTGAAGTTCTTGCCGTCCAGCACGGCCGAGGAGATGCAGGTGGTGATCCACATGAACTTCTTGAGCTGTTCGACGCGGGCGGCCACCGGCACGCACTGCGCCGACGAGAAGAAGCCGAGCAGCATGTCGACCTTTTCCTGCTCGATCAGCCGGATCGCCTCGTTGATGGCGACGTCGGGCTTGCTCTGGGCGTCGGCGTAGACAGCCTCGACCTTGTAACCCTCGACCAGTTTCTTGGCGTAGGAGTCGAGCATGATCTTGGCGCCGGTGTATTGCAGCTCCGAGCCGCCGCCGGCGAGCGGGCCGGTCAGGTCGTAAATCACGCCGATCTTGATCTTCTTTTCCTGGGCCTGGGCGGAAGCCGCCATACCCAGCGCCGCGATCGCGGCCACGAGCCCACCAATCACGCGGGCAGCCTTACGCACCGGCATCAAAACCTCCCCTGGAAAATTGTGCATTGCGCTTATTATTTTTTGTAGTGGCCCATCACACGGGGAGTGCCGACCGATGTCAAGCGGCAAGCGACGTCCAGCCGGCACAAGGACGCCGAACATCATGTCACACGACGGGAAGATGCATTTCCGCCGGCGTGCAATTGCGCGGCGCGGAATGAGCGGCGTTACGACTGGGTTTGCGACTGGCCCTGCCGTCCGCCGACCTGTTCGACCCTGACCGCCACCGACAGGGTTTCCATGCCGCCGCCGTAGCGGGTGCCGCGTACCGGTGCTGCGCCGAGGTAATCGAGGCCGATGGCGACGCGGGCATGGGCGTCGGTGGTGCAGATGGCGTTGGCGGGATCGAACCCGACCCAGCCGAGATCCGGAACGTACGCTTCCGCCCAGGCATGGCCGGCCTGCTGCTGGACCATGCCGTCGGAGCGCAGGAAATGACCGGCGACGAAACGCGCCGGCACGCCGCCGGTGCGCGCGCAGGCGATGAAGATATGCGCGTAGTCCTGGCACACGCCGCGCTTGCCGGCGAAGGCTTCGGCCGCCGAGGTACCGCTGTTGGTGGGGTCTTCGTCGAACGTCATGTGCTCGTTGATCTGCATCATCAGCGCATGCAGGAAGCCGAGCACGTCGCTTTCCGATTCCGAGCGCAGCTCGCGCGCGAAGTTCGCCATCGCCGGATTGACCAGCGTCAGATCGGTCGAACGCAGGAACAGGCTCGGCGGAAAGCGCTCGTCGGTGCCGCGCAGCACGCCGCCGGTATCGTGGGTTTCGATCAGGCCCTCGACCGTGATGGTGAGGTCGGCGATCGCGCCCTCGGTCAGGACATGCGTGACATTGCCGAACGCGTCCTGGTGCACCTGCAACCGGGAGTCGGTGGTGACGTCGATCTGCCATTCGGCAACGTATTGGCCGTCATGGCTGCCCGGCGTCATGCGCAGAATCTGAATCACGCCGGTGGCCGGCGGCTCATAGCGGTAGCTGGTGGAATGGGCAATTCGCAGGCGCATGGTGGACCGGATGTAGGAGTTTGGATGGATGTTAAGCCAGAAAGCTCGTCATGCCCGGACTTGTTCCGGGCATCCACGTCTTTCTTCGCCACTCTCATCGCAAAGCAAGACGTGGATGGCCGGGTCGAGCCCGGCCATGACGATTTTTGTGTGGTTCCCGGTTCGAATCCATCAGATCAAATACTGCTTGGTGATGATTTCGCCGAGCCGGGCGTTATCCAGAATGAACTCCTGGATGAATTCATGCACCCCGTGCTGGAAGATGTCGTCCATGTTGCTGTGTTCCAGCCGGTTGCGGACGCCGCGGGCATGGCGCTGGGCGGCGCCCTGGCGGCCATAGGCGACGCCGATCTGGTCGAGATTGCGCACCAGATTGCCGTAGCAGCTCGCCAGCGAGCGCGGCAGCGAATCGTTGAGGATCAGCAGGTCGGCGATCAGCCACGGCTTCAGGGTCTCGCGATAGACCCAGTGGTAGGCCGTCAGCGCCGAGACCGAGCGCAGGATCGAGGTCCACTGATAGTAATCGAGCGGGCCGCCGACATGCTCCTCCTCGGGCAGCAGCACGTGATACTTGACATCGAGGATGCGGGCGGTGTTGTCGGCGCGCTCCAGATGCAGACCGAGCCGCGAGAACCAGTAGGCGTCGTTGCGCAGCATGGTCCGGTAGGCGGAACCGTCGAACCGCAGCGAGGTTTCCTGCACGAAGCGCAGGAACTTGGCCAGCTCCTCGCGGGTTTTGGTGCCCTTGCCCCAGACTTCCTGCAGGTCGATCCAGGCCGAGTTGATGTTGTCCCACATCTCGGAGGTCAGCGCGGTGCGTACCGAGCGCGAATTGAGCCTGGCGTTTTCGATGCAGTTCTTGATCGAGGAGGGATTGGCCGGCGAGAACGACAGATACTCGACGACGTTGTGTTCGTCGGCTTCCTCGTAGATTTCGTAGAAACTGGCGCTGACGCCGGCGGTCAGCAGCGCCGAATCCCATTCGTTGGTCTTGCCGATATAGGTGTTCGGAAGTGCTGTGACCCGCAGCGTCGCCTCGATGGTGCGCGCGAGATACTCGGCGCGTTCGACGTAACGGGCCAGCCAGTACAGGTTTTCGGCGGTGCGTGACAGCATGCAGGAATCTTGCTCTCTCTCTACTCGTCCAGTATCCGAATTTTATTCGTCCAGAATCCACGTGTCCTTGGTGCCGCCACCCTGGCTGGAATTGACCACCAGCGATCCCTCCTTCAGCGCCACCCGGGTCAGCCCGCCCGGCACGATGGTGACGTGGTTGCTGCCGGTCAGCACGAACGGCCTGAGATCCACATGGCGCGGCGCAAGGCCGGATTCGACGCAGGTCGGGCAGGTCGACAGCGCCAGCGTCGGCTGGGCGATAAAACCCTCGGGTTCGCGCTTGAGCTTGTCGCGGAACGCCTCGATCGTGGCCTTGGTGGCCGCGGGCCCGATCAGCATGCCGTAGCCGCCGGAGCCGTGCACTTCCTTCACCACCAATTCCCCGAGATTATCGAGCACGTAGGCCAGATCCTTCGGCTCGCGGCAGCGCCAGGTCGGCACGTTCTTCAGGATCGGCTCTTCGCCGAGGTAGAATTTCACCACATCCGGCATGTAGGAATAGACCGCCTTGTCGTCGGCGATGCCGGTGCCGACGGCGTTGGCCAGAGTGACGTTGCCGGCCGCATAGGCCGACATCAGCCCGGGCACGCCGAGCGCCGAATCCGGGCGGAAGGTGAGGGGGTCGAGGAAGTCGTCGTCGACCCGGCGGTAGATCACGTCGACCCGCTTCAGGCCCTCGGTGGTGCGCATGAACACCTCGTCGTTCTTGACGATGAGGTCGCGGCCCTCGACCAGTTCGATGCCGAGCTTGTCGGCCAGGAACGAATGCTCGTAATAGGCGGAATTGTAGACACCGGGCGTCATCAGCGCCACCGTCGGCTCCGACGAGGCGTTGAGCGGCGCCACCGAGCGCAGCGCCGACAGCAATTCGTCCGGATACTTTTCCACCGGCGCGACGCGGTGGCGGGCGAACAGGTCCGGAAACAGCCGCATCATGATTTCGCGGTTTTCCAGCATGTAGGACACGCCGGAGGGCGTCCGCGCATTGTCCTCCAGCACGTAAAACTCTTCCGGATTGATGCGGACGATGTCGATGCCGGCGATGTGGACATAGACGTCGTGCGGCACGTGCTGGCCGTTCATCTCCGGCCGGAATACCGGGTTCTGGAAGATCAGGTCGTCGGGAATGATGTTGGCGCGCAGGATGTCGCGGCCGTGATAGATGTCGCGCAGGAACATGTTGAGCGCGCGCACCCGCTGCTTCAGGCCCTTCTCCAGGAGCGCCCATTCCCTCGCCGCCATGATCCGCGGGATCACGTCGAACGGGATCAGCCGTTCCTGGGCCTCGGCGTCGCCATAGACGGCGAAAGTGATGCCGATCCGGCGGAACAGCAGCTCCGCCTCCTGGCGGCGATACTCCAGCGCCTCCGGCGGCGTCTCCTTCAGCCAGCGGGACAGTTCCTGGTAGGCCGGCCGGATCTCGCCGCCGGGCCCATTCATTTCATCGAACGCAACTGCCATATATCCCGACGCTTTTCCCGACGCTTTGCCCGGCCATTTTCCTTGGCCATTCCAAGACCATGCGAGACAGTGCATGACTGAAAGGGATGGTAGCAAGGGCCGGGCCAGCGCGATATGCATTGACCGAGGGCATTTGGTAGCAAGGGTTCCAGCCGCTGCCTCAAAAAACGGCTGGCCGGTGCTTATTTCGACAGCAAAACCCCGTGACTTCAAGGCGTTGCTTGCGCAAAGTCACTACAGAGGGCGAGGAAAGACCATGAGCGAGATCGTCACCGCGGGCATTCTGGTGATCGGCGACGAGATCCTGTCCGGCCGGACCAAGGACAAGAACATCGGCTTTATCGCCGAATACCTGACCAATATCGGGATCGACCTCAAGGAGGTCCGCGTCGTCGCCGACGAGGAGGCCGATATCATCGCGGCCCTCGATGCGCTGCGGCATCGCTACGATTATGTCTTTACCACCGGCGGCATCGGGCCGACCCATGACGACATCACCGCTGACGCCATCGCCAAGGCGTTCGGCGTCGGCATCGACCACCATCCAGAGGTCGTGGCCAGGTTCAAGGAACGATGGGGAGCCCAGGATCTGTACGAGGCGCGGCTGCGCATGGCGCGGATTCCCGACGGCGCCGAACTGATCCAGAGCGCCACCATCCTGGCGCCCGGCTTCAAGATCGGCAATGTCGTCGTGATGGCCGGGGTGCCCACGATCATGCAGGCGATGATGGATATCGTGGCGCCGAAGCTGAAATCCGGCGTCCGCATGCTGTCGGAATCGGTTCGCGCCAATGCGCGGGAAGGCGACGTCGGCGGTCCCTTGCGCGAAATCGCCAACGCGCATCCCGACACCGTGATCGGCAGCTACCCCTTCACCGACGAGGAAAAGAAGCCGAACACCAATCTCGTCGTCCGCTCGCGCGATCCGGAAAAACTCGCCGCCGCGATGAACGCGGTCAAGGAGATGCTGGCGGGACTGAACATCACCACCCGCTAGCGGATCATTCGAAGGCGAACGGGGAGCGATGATGGCGGAACATCCGGAATTGAGCGCGCAGGAGAAGGCCGGCAAGGCCTTTCCGGTGTCGTGGGACCAGTTTCACCGGGATTGCCGGGCGCTGAGCTGGCGGCTCAATGACGTCGGGCCGTTTCATGCCATGGTCGCGATCACCCGAGGCGGGCTGGTGCCGGCGGCCATCGTCGCCCGCGAGCTCGGTATTCGCGTGATCGATACCGTCTGCATCGCCAGCTACGACCACACCAAGCAGGGCGAGTTGCAGGTTCTCAAGGACGTTTCGGCCGAAGTGGCAAAACTCGGCGGCGGCAGCGGCAAGGGCCTTCTGATCGTCGACGACCTCGTCGACACCGGCAAGACCGGCCGGCTGGTGCGCGCGATGATGCCGGATGCGCATTTCGCGGCTGTTTACGCCAAGCCGCAGGGCCGGCCGCTGGTCGACACGTTCATTACCGAAGTGTCACAGGACACGTGGATCCACTTTCCCTGGGACACCGCGCTGTCATTCCAGCCGCCGATCCGGGATGGCGGGGTGTAACGTCATTGCGAGCGCAGCGAAGCAATCCATCTCACAGCGAAAAGAAAGAATGGATTGCTTCGCTGCGCTCGCAATGACGGTTATGACTCACCGATCGAGCTACAAATGCCGCTGCAAAACCGCGTCACGCCCACCGGCGACATCGTCGCCACGCCGCATCGCGGGTTGTTCACCGGCAATCGCGGCATCATCCACGATCCCGCCACCAAAACCCTGACGCGGCGCTGGGCGAGCCAGGCGTGGTTGACCTGCGTGTGCGAATTCCGCGGGCGCCGGCGTGAGGTGATGGGCGGCCGCAGCTGGACCGAGCTGTTCTTTCTCGATGAAGCCACCGCGCTCGCGGCCGGGCATCGCCCCTGCTTCTATTGCCGCCGCGACGATGCCGACCGGTTTCGCAGCTGCTGGGAACAGGGCAATGGCGTCAGCCGGGTCCTCGCGCGCGACATCGATGCCGTGCTTCACCGCGAGCGGCTCGATCGCGGCAAGAAACGGGCCTATCCGCTGGCGTTGCCGCTGCGCGAATTGCCCGACGGCGCGATGCTGCAGGAAGGCGCGGAGAGCTACCTGGTCGTGCAGGGCCGGCCGCTGAAATGGTCGCCGGCCGGTTATGGCGCCGCGGCTGATGCGATCTGGGGACCCATGTTGCTGACCCCACCCTCGACGCTGCGCGCGCTGGGCGCTGGATATGTTCCCGTGCTGCATCCGAGCGCGGTGGGGATGATGGCGTAATTATCCCGTCATTGCGAGGAGCGAAGCGACGAAGCAATCCAGCTTCTTTCTTTGCGCAGCAAGCTGGATTGCTTCGCGGAGCCTGTCATCGGGCGCGCATTCGCGCGACCCGTTGGCTCGCAATGACGGAAAACCTCACCCCAACCTCTGCCTTGCCAGCTTCGCGCCCGCGCCCAGCGCCATCAGCTTCGCTTCCGCGATATCGCGGCGCATCGGCGCCATGCCGCAATTGGTGGTCGCGATGATGTTGCTCTTCGGCACGAACTTTGAGACGGCCTCGATCACCTTGACCACGTCCTCCGCGGTCTCGACGGTGTCGCTGGCGACATCGATCACGCCGGCCTGCACGATCTTGCCGGTGAGCAGCGCCAGCAGGTCGAGCGGCACCTTCGAATTGCGGCACTCGATCGCGACCTGCTGGATCGGGCTCTTGGCGATTGCCGGAAAGATATCCTCGTACTGCCGCCATTCGGCGCCCAGCGTTTCCTTCCAGTCGGTATTGGCCTTGATGCCGTAGCCGTAGCAGATGTGCACGGCGGTGGCGCAGGTCAGGCCCTCGGCGGCGCGCTCCAGCGCCTTGATGCCCCAGTCCGAAACCTCGTCCATGAAGACGTTGAAGGCGGGTTCGTCGAACTGGATCATGTCGACGCCGTCGGCCTGCAAGGCCCTGGCTTCCTCGTTGAGCAGTTCGGCAAAGGCGAACGCCATCTTGACGCGATCGCCATAATAGCCGTCGGCGACGGTATCGATGATGGTCATCGGGCCGGGCAGGGTGAATTTCAGTTTTCGCGTGGTGTGGGTGCGGGCTACCCGGGCCTCGTCGGCATGGACGCGGCCCTTCAGCCTGAGCGGCGCCACCACCTGCGGCACCATCGCCTTGTAGCGGTCTTTCCGGATTCCCATCTCGACCTTGTGGGCGAAATCGATGCCCTCGATCTTCTCCATGAAGCCATGGACGAAATGCTGCCGCGCCTGCTCGCCCTCGGTGACGATGTCGATGCCGGCATCTTCCTGCAGTTTGATGGCCAGCATGGTGGCGTCGCGCTTGGCCCGCGCCAGTTCCTCGCCTTTCGACTTCCACGGCGCCCACAGCGTGTTGGGCTCGGCCAGCCATTCCGGCTTCGGCAAGGAGCCTGCGATCGTGGTTGGAAACAGCATGGTGGGCCTCCCGGAGGGTTATCGTTTGCGCCTGTGTGCCATGTTCGGCAGTCGCCCCACAAGACCGCCTTGATGACTGGAAGGGCGTGAGCCCGCGGGCTAGGATGTGGGCAGCTTCCCTCAGGGTGAATCCATGATCGACCTGCACTACGCGCCGACGCCGAACGGCTGGAAAATCTCGATCATGCTGGAGGAGCTCGGGCTTCCCTACACCGTGATTCCCGTCAACATCCGCTCGGGCGAACAGTTCCGGCCGGAATTTCTCGCCATCAGCCCGAACAACCGGATACCCGCTGTTGTCGACCACGCGCCATCAGATGGCGGCGAGCCGTTTTCGGTGTTCGAGACCGGCGCCATCCTGATTTATCTGGCGGAAAAGACCGGCCGCTTTCTCCCCGGCGACGCGCGCGGCCGTTCCAAAGTGGTGCAGTGGGTGATGTGGCAGATGAGCGGGCTCGGACCGATGCTCGGCCAGCACGGCCACTTTGCGCTCTATGCCGCGGAAAAGATTCCCTACGCCATCGAGCGCTACCGCGACGAGGCGGCGAGATTGTATGGCGTGCTCGACCGGCAACTCGACAAGACCGCAGCTTATGTCGCAGGCGACGACTATTCGATCGCCGACATCGCCTGTTTTCCCTGGACCATGACCCACAAGGCGCAGGGCTTTTCCCTCGACGACTATCCGAACGTCAAACGCTGGTATGCCGCGGTCCGCGCCAGGCCGCAGGTGCAGGCCGGGCTGGCGATCGGCAAGTTCGTCAAGGAACCGTTCGACGAGGAGGCGCGCAGGAACATGTTCGGCCAGAAGGCGAAGGAGATGGCGGGAAAGACGTAATCACGGGTGCCAATTCCTCATGGTGAGGAGGCGCCCTTGAGCCGTCTCGAACCATGAGGCCACAGACGGTGCCACTCATCCTTCGAGACGCGCGCGAAGAGCGCGCTCCTCAGGATGAGGATCGAGAAATCGAAACAAAAAGGAAACGCCACCATGATCGAATTCTTCTTCGACTGCTCCAGCCCCTGGACCTATCTCGCCTTCCACAACATCCAGCCCGTCGCAAAGGAGTTCGGCGCCGGGATTTCGTGGCGGCCGATCCTGGTCGGCGGCATCTTCAATTCCATCAATCCCAGCGTCTATGCCTCGCGCGAGGCGCCGGTGCCGCTGAAGGCGCGTTACCAGAAGAAGGATCTCGCCGACTGGGCGCGCTCCGCCGGCCTCGCGATCAAGATGCCGCCGACGGTATTTCCGGTGAACAGCGTCAAGGCGATGCGCGGCTGCATCTTCCTCGGTAACGACATGGTGCCGTTCGCCCGCGCGGTATTCGAGGCCTATTGGGGCGCCGACAAGGACATTTCGAAGGACGAGGTGCTGGCCGAAATCTGCAGCAGCGTCGGCGTCGATCCCGCCAAATTCTTTGCCGGCATCGGCGACCAGGCGATCAAGGACCAGCTCAAGACCAATACCGACGAGGTGATGGCGCGCGGCGGGTTCGGGTCGCCGACCATCTTTCTCGACAAGACCGACATGTATTTCGGCAACGACCGCATGCCGCTGATCCGCGAGGCGCTGGCGCGCCTGAAGGCGCGGGCGGCCTGATGCCGCGGAAAGTGGTCTGCCGCGAACTCGGCCCGCCCGAGAGAATGCGTCTGGAAAGCTTCGCCTCGGTGCCGCTGGCGCCCGGCGAGGTTCGCGTCGCGGTGCATGCCGCCGGGATCAATTTTCCCGACGTGCTGATGGCGGCCGGCGAGTACCAGCTCAAGCCGCCGCTGCCGTTCACGCCGGGGGTGGAAGCCGCCGGCGAGGTGATCGAGGTCAACGGCGCCGCTGGCGTCGCGGTCGGCGACCGCGTAATCGTCAAGATGCGGCACGGCGCCTGGGCCGACGAGGCTGTCGTCACGCCGTCACAATTGACGCCGCTGCCATCGACCTTCGACTACGCCGAGGGCGCGACCTTTCTGGCCGGCCACGGCACCGCCTATCACGCGCTGATCGATCGCGGCCGGATTCAGCCGGGCGAAGTGCTGCTGGTGCATGGCGCTGGCGGCGGCGTTGGGCTGGCCGCGGTCGAGATGGGCAAGATGCTGGGCGCCACCGTGATAGCGGCGGCTTCGAGCGAGGAAAAACTCGCAGTGGCGCAGGCGCGCGGCGCCGATCATCTGGTGCTCTACGGCCGCGAGCCGTTCCGCGATGCCGTCAAGCGCATCACCGACGGCCGCGGCGTCGACGTGGTGTTCGATCCCGTCGGCGGCGAGACTTTTGAAAACAGCGTGCGCTGCATCGCCTGGGGCGCCCGGCTGCTGGTAATCGGTTTTACGGGCGGCATCGGTCTTGCCCGCACCAACTTGTTGCTGATCAAGGGCGCCAGCGTGCTCGGCGTCCGCGCCGGCGAAGCGGTGCGGCGAAGTCCGGCGTTGGGGGAGGTGCGTCTTCAGGCGCTCCTGCAATGGGCGGAGGCCGGAAAAATCCGACCCAACGTCTCGCACCGGCTGCCGCTGCAGGATTATGCGCAGGCGATGCGGCTGCTGATCGAACGCAAGGCGATCGGACGCGTGGCGTTGATGATGCGGTAGGGCCGTCATTGCGAGCCAACGGGTCGCGCGAATGCCGCCCGATGACAGGCTCCGCGAAGCAATCCATCTCGCCAAGGATAGGAAGAATGGATTGCTTCGTCGCTTCGCTCCTCGCAATGACGACTTCTACCTATACTCCCGCTCGTCCCACCACGGGAAATAGTCGGGCATGTCCGTCGACACCTTGTTCTTGAACACTGCCGGACGCTTTTCCAGGAACGACACAACGCCTTCCTTCACATCCTCGGAACGGCCGCGCGCGTAAATGCCGCGGCTGTCGACCTTGTGGGCTTCCATCGGATCGTCGGCGCCGAGCATGCGCCACATCATCTGGCGGATCAGTGCCACCGACACCGGCGCGGTCTTCGCGGCGAACTCCCTGGCCATGGCGCGCGCGGTTGGCAGCAGGTCATCGGGTGGCACGACCTTGCTGACGAGGCGGCCGGCGAGTGCTTCCTGCGCCGGAAATACTTTTCCGGTGTAGCACCACTCCAGCGCCTGGGAGATGCCGACGAGGCGCGGCAGGAACCAGCTCGACGCCGCCTCCGGCACGATGCCGCGCTGCGAGAACACGAATCCGATCCGGGCGTTTTCCGAGGCAATGCGGATATCCATCGGCAGCAGCATGGTGGCGCCGATGCCGACCGCCGGGCCGTTGATCGCCGCGATCACGGGTTTCAGGCATTTGAAGATCCGCAAGGTGACCTGGCCGCCGCCGTCGCGCACCTGGGGATCGCTGTAATCGACCTTGCCGTCGGCCAGCCGTTTGACGGGCCCGCGCCGCGCGTCGCGATCGAAGGTGTCGGCGCCGGAGGAGAGGTCGGCGCCGGCGCAGAACCCGCGCCCCGCGCCGGTGACGATGATGGCACGGACATTGTCGTCCTTGTCGGCCGCATCGAACGCCGCGATCAATTCCGCCTGCATGGTGCCGTTGAAGGCGTTGAGCTTGTCGGGCCGGTTCAGCGTGATGGTGAGAATCTGCTCGTCGACCTCGTATTTGATGGTCTCGTAGGCCATGGGTTTTCCTTCCTGCTTATTCTGTGTTGTTGGACCGCGATCATTCAACATCGTCATGCCCGGGCTTGACCCGGGCATTCACGTCTTCCTTTCTTGCGGATGAAGCGAAGACGTGGATGGCCGGGCCAAGCCCGGCCATGACGACTTTGGGTCACTTCTTCGGCGGGCTCGGCCACGGCTTCTGCGGCCCGCGCAAGCCCTCGAACGCCTTGGCCATGCCGAGCACGCCGATGTCGTCGAAGCGGCGGCCGACGATCTGGACGCCGATCGGAAAACCCTTCTTGTCGAAGCCGCCATTGATCGAGACGGCCGGGTTTTCCGCCATGTTCCACGGCACGGTATAGGCGATGTGCTCGAATGGCTTGTCGGGATCGTTGATCGGAGCGGCGAGCTCGGCGGCGAAATTCACCACCGGCGACACCGGCGAAATCACATAGTCGATCTCGCAGAACAGCTTTGCGGCCGCCGCCCGGATCGCCATGGTGGCGTTGAAGCCCCTGATGACGTCGACACCCGAGAGTTTGGCGCCGGTCTCCGCCCATTTGAGGATATAGGGCAGCGCCTTGGCGCGCTCGGCCGGCGGCAGTTTCGACAGATCGTCCCACATCCGGGCGCGCCAGAAATTGTCGAGCCCGTCGAGGATCTCGCGCGTCATCACGCCATCGACTTCGGTGATAACGGCGCCGGCGGATTCGAACGCCTTCGCAGCCTTCACGGCGACTTCGCGCACGTCCTTCTCCAGCGCCTGGCCAGTGCCGGCATCGAGCATCAGCCCGATGCGCAATTTGCGCGGCGATTTTTCCAGCGCCCTCCAGTTGATGTCGTTGGGCGGCAGGCTCATGCCGTCGCGGCGATCGGGCTTCGACAGCACGCTCATCATCAGCGCGGCGTCATCGACGATGCGCGTCATCGGTCCGGCGACGCGGCCGACATAGGGCGGGTCGACCGGAATTCGCCCCAGGCTGGGCTTCAACGCGACCAGGCCGCACCAGCAGGCGGGCAAGCGCACCGAGCCGCCGATATCGGTGCCGAGATGCAACGGGCCGTAACCCGCGGCAGCCGCGGCACCTGCGCCGGAACTGGAGCCGCCGGGGTTCTTGCCGAGGTCCCAGGGATTGCGGGTGAGGGGATGGAAGCTCGAAAGCCCCGACGACAGCATGCCGTAATCCGGCATGGTGGTTTTTGAAAAGATCACCGCGCCGGCTTCGCGCAGGCGCGCCGCGGGCGGCGCATCCCGCTCCGCCGCGACCAGTTTGACGCTGGCGGCACCCAGCGGCACCGGCACGCCCTTGGTGGCGATGTTTTCCTTGATGGTAACAGGCACGCCGTCGAGCAGGCCCATCGGCTCGCCCTTCTGCCAGCGTTCGGTCGATGTTCGGGCAACCGCCCGCGCGCCGTCCGGATCGAAGGCGTACAGCGCCTTGATGTGCGGCTCCCACGCCGCGACATGCGTCAGCACGTCCTCCAGCACTTCCGACGGCGAGAACTGGCCGGCCTTGAAACCCTCGATCAGATCGACGGCGCTGAGGTCGTGCAGCGACGTGACGGCTTCCCTGGGGTCTGGTTTATGCATGGGCACCCGCCGGAAGACGGGTTTCGATGATGCGCGCGAACATGCTGGCGCCAATGGGGAGGATCTTGTCGTCGAGGACGTAGCCGGGATTGTGCACCGGCACCGAGCCTTCATGTCCGACCCAGAAATACGCCCCGGGCACCACCTGCATCATGTCGGCAAAATCCTCGCTGCCCATCTTGGGCTTCGACCGGGTGATCACCTTGTCGGCGTCGACCACCGTGCGCGCCACTTCGGCGACGACGGCGGACTGCTCTTCCTCGTTGATCAGCACGCTGAAGCCGTCGCGGATGTCGACCGATATCTCGACCTGGAAGGAGGCGGCGATGCCGGCGCAGAGCGCGCGCATCCGCTCGCGGATCAGCACGCGGACCTCGTCGGAAAAGGCCCGCACGGTACCGCACAGTTTCGCCTCGCCGGGTATCACGTTGTAGGCGGAGCCGGCGTGGATCTGGGTGATCGACAGCACCGCGGGCTCGTGCGGATCGACGTTGCGGCTGACGATGCTCTGCAGCGCCTGGCCGAGCGTCATCGCGACGATGACGGGATCTTTCGACAGATTCGGCATCGCGCCATGCGCGCCGTAGCCGTTGATGACGATGTCGAAGAAGTCGGCGCCGGCCATCGCCGGTCCCGGCAGGATCGCGATCTCGCCATGGTTCAGGTCCGGCGCATTGTGCAGCCCGTAGATCTCGTCGCAGGGAAATTTCTCGAACAGCCCGTCCTTGATCATGGCGCGCGCGCCGCCGAGGCCTTCCTCGGCCGGCTGGAAGATGAAATGCACGGTGCCGTCGAAATTCCGGGTTTCCGCCAGGTAGCGCGCGGTGCCGAGCAGCATGGTGGTGTGAGCGTCGTGGCCGCAGCCGTGGAAGCGGCCGGGAATGGTCGAGCGCCAGCGCAGATTGGTGTTCTCTTCCATCGGCAGCGCGTCCATGTCGGCGCGCAGCCCGATCCGCTTGCTGCTCGTCCCCTTGTTGCCCTTGAGGACGCCGACCACGCCGGTGCCGCCGAGGCCGCGATGCACCTCGATGCCCCATTGCGTCAGCTTGTCGGCGACGATGCCGGAGGTGCGGACTTCCTCGAAACCGATCTCGGGATGCGCGTGCAGATCCCGGCGGATCGCGGTGAGTTCGTCGGCAAAGTCTTCAATGCGTTCGATGTTGGGCATGGTGGTTATCCGGTTGCAGAAGACGATGAGTGCTAGGTGGCGGGGACGAAGGCGGTGCCGTTCGGCTTGATGCGGATGCCCTCGCGCAGCCGGGTCCAGGGCAAAGTGGCGGTGTCGGCCGGCATCGCGCCGGGCGCGGCGCAGATCAGGAGCTTCTCGGCGATCGGTTCGAAATCGGCGCGAAAATGCACCGAGCTCTTGTTGACCAGGATCGCCTGTTCGGTCGGCTCGATGCCGACATAGCGGTACATCGCCTGGTCCGCGAGTTGCGCCTTGTGCGAGGAGACCACCACCCGGACGCCGCCGATGCGAAGGCACGCCGAAGGACCCATCTCCATGTCGCGGCCGCCGTAATAGGGACCGGGCGCCACGAACTTGCCGTCGGACAATTGTTCGACGACAAACGTTTCCTGGTAGGGCGCGTCGCCCGGAATGCCGGATTTGCCGCCGAGCGCCAGCGTGACGGTCGCGCCAATACCCGCTTCATGGGCGGCCTGCGCCGAGGCGGGATCGTAGATCACGCCGGTGGCGGCGCGCTGGGCGTTGTTGCGCACCAGCGCGCGCAGCATGCCCGTGGTGTCGGAATCGCCGCCGGCGCCAGGATTGTCCTGGGTGTCGGCGATCACGATCGGCTTGCTCGCGGTCTTCGCCAGCTGCATCGCATGCAGCACGCCTTCATCGGGCGTAAAGATGCGGCCGTCGAAATCATCCTCGTGACCGACAATGACCTTCGCAATGGTATCGGCCGCGGCGTCGGCATCGGCCTGGGTCACGCCATAGGCGAACACGCTCGGCCCGCAATGGGCAAAATCGGCGGCCGGAAAGCCCGGTGCAAACGACAGCGTCGGCACCGCATCGTCCTGCAGCGCCGCCAGCTTCTGGTAGATGCCCTTGGTCGGCTGGTCGTTGGTGCACTGCCAGCTGATCGGAATCAGGAACGGCAATTGCCGGAACGCTTTTGCGAATTTTCGTCCCGATTGCAGCAACAGCGCCAGATGTTCCGCGGCGGCGCGGCCGGTGTCGGCCATGTCGACATGCGGATAGGTGCGGTAGGCTATCAGCGCGTCGGCATATTCAACCATGTCAGGCGTCACATTGGCGTGCAGATCGAGGCTGACCACCAGCGGCAAATCCTTGCCGATCACTTCGCGCACGCGGCGCAGGATTTCGCCTTCGCCATCGTCGAAATGCTCCGCCACCATCGCGCCGTGCAAATCGAGATAAACCGCGTCGAGCGGACCCGCGGACGCGATGCCGTCGATCATCTCTTTGGCGATGCGCTCATAGGCATCCCTGGTCACATGGGCGCAGGGGGTGGCGGCTGCCGCGACGGTAGGGACCAGCTCCCAGCCATTGACCTCTGCCGCCTGGATGAACCCGGCCAGCCCGACATTGATGTCGCGCATGGTCTCGAGCACGCCGGCGCCCCGCGACATCGCCGGCCAGCCGCCGCCATGGACGAAATCGGCATAGGTCGCCTTGGTCGGCGCGAAGGTGTTGGTCTCGTGCAGGAAGCCGCCAACGGCGATACGGGTCATTCAATGGGTCTCGGTCTGATTTGTGGCGCGACGTTAGACTCGTCATTGCGACCAGCGCAAGCGACGAAGCAATCCCGTTTTGCATGCCGCATCCCGTCAATGCGGGGGAGCGGAACGAGCGCCGCCTTCTCCACGTCATTGCGAGGAGCCCTTGCGACGAAGCAATCCATCTTTCTTGCCGCTTCGAGAAAGAATGGATTGCTTCGCTGCGCTCGCAATGACGTGGAGAGAGCCGAATTACGCCCCCGCCACCGCGCCCTCGGCCACCGGCCGGAAATTCGCGAAATCCCAGCCACGCCCCGGAGCCGCCTCGAGCAGCGCCCTTGTATAGGCCTGTTGCGGATGGGTCAGGACCTGCGCGGCCGGGCCCTGTTCGACGATGCGGCCATGCTGCATCACCGCGACGTCGTCGCAGATCTGCGCCGCGACGCGCAGATCGTGGGTGATGAACAGCAGCGCGATGCCGAGCCTGGTCTGGATTTCGTCGAGCAGTTCCAGCACCTGCGCCTGCACCGAGACGTCGAGCGCCGAGACCGCCTCGTCCGCCACCAGCACGTCGGGGTCGAGCGCCAGCGCGCGCGCAATCGCGATGCGCTGGCGCTGGCCGCCGGAGAACTGGTGCGGATAGCGCGAGATCGCATCAGCCGGCAGGTCGACCAGTTCCAGCAGATCGCGCGCCTTGGCCAGCGCTTCCGCATGCGGCATGCCGTAATTGATCGGTCCCTCGGCGATGGTCTCGCCGACCGTGATGCGCGGATTGAGCGAACGATAGGGGTCCTGGAAGATGATCTGGATGCGCTTCCTGTGCGGTTGCAGCAGCCGCCGCGATAGATCGGAGATTTCGCGGCCCACCAGGCGAATGCCACCGGAGGTCGGATCGATCAGCCGCACGATGCAGCGCGCCACGGTGGACTTGCCGGAGCCGCTTTCGCCGACGATGCCGAGCGTGCGGCCCTTGCGCAAGGTGAGGGTGACATCCTTCGCGGCCGCCACTTCGCGCACGGCGCCGAAGAAGGAGCGCTCGCGGTAGACCTTGCCGAGTTCGTTGGCCTCCAGCACGACCGGTTCGGTGGAATCCGCGCGGGGCGCCCGCGGGATCAGGCTCGGCACCGCCGAAAGCAGGTTGCGGGTGTATTCCATGGCGGGCGTGCGCAGGATGGACTGCAGCGAGCCGGTCTCGACCAGCTTGCCATAGCGCATGACGGCGACGCGGTCGGCGATCTCGGCCACCACGCCCATGTCGTGTGTGATGAACAGCACCGCGGTGCCGTGGTCGCGCTGCAGGTCGCGGATCAGCGTCAGGATCTGCTTTTGCGTGGTGACGTCGAGCGCGGTGGTGGGTTCGTCCGCGATCAGCAGTTTCGGTTCCAGCACCAGCGCCATCGCGATCATGATGCGCTGGCGCTGGCCGCCGGAAAGCCGGTGCGGGTAGGAGGCGAAGATGCGCTCGACCTCGGGCAGCCGGACCTGCTCCATCATGTCGAGGATGCGCTTCTTGCGCGCGCGGGCGTCGAGATCGGTGTGGGCGCGCAGCACCTCGTCGATCTGGCGGCCGACCGGCACCACCGGACTGAGCGCCGTCATCGGCTCCTGAAAGATCATCGCCATGGTGGTGGCGCGCAGCTGCCGCAGCCGGCGATCACTGGCGGTGAGGATGTCCTCGCCGACCAGCTTTACGGTTCCGCCCGACGGGACCAGCGAGCCCTTCTGCAGCAGGCCCATCACCGTCAGCGATGTCACGGATTTGCCCGAGCCGCTTTCGCCGACCAGGCACAGCGTCTCGCCTGCGCGGACCTGCAGCGAGACGCCGTCGATCACGCGCTGGTTGGCGGGATTCTCGCCGAGGCCGACCACGAGATTGTCGATATCGAGGACGATGTTTTTCATGTGCTCGTGTCCCGGACGCGGTGCAGCGCTCTTGCGGTGCACCGCAGAGCCGGGACCCATCTCTCCATGTAACTCAGTGCCCGCATGGGCCCCGGCTCTGCAGCGCACCACGCCGCGAAGGGCGGCGCGCTGCGCTGCGTCCGGGGCACGCCGGAGTGTATGTTTTTCACTTGCCGCCCTCGCGCTGCTTCATGCGGGGATCGAGCGCGTCGCGCGCGGCGTCGCCGATCAGATTGACGCTGAGGATCGCGACCGACAGCATCAGACCGGGCCAGAAGATCAGCGACGGCTTGATCTGAAAATAGGCGCGGCCTTCGGCCATGATGTTGCCCCAGGTCGGCGTCTCCGGGCTGATGCCGGCGCCGAGGAATGACAGGATCGCTTCGGTGAGGATCGCGGAAGCCGCCACATAGGTGCCTTGCACGATCAGCGGCGCCACCGTGTTGGGCATCAGGTGCCGCCACATGATCTTGGGCAGGCTGGAGCCGACCGAGATCGCGGCCTCGACATAGGGCTCCTCGCGCGCGGACAGCACCACCGAGCGCACCAGCCGCGCCACCCGCGGGATCTCCGGAATGGTGATGGCGACCAGCACCGTCATCAGGCTGGCGCCCGACAGCGACACCACGGCGATCGCCAGCAGGATGCTCGGGATCGCCATCAGGCCGTCCATCACCCGCATCATCACGGCATCGACCCATTTGAAGAAGCCGGAGACGAGCCCGATGACGAGGCCGATGCCGATCGAGAACACGGCGGCGCCGAGCCCGATCAGCAGCGAAATCCGTCCGCCATAGAGAATCCGCGCCAGCACGTCGCGGCCATAGGCGTCGGTGCCGAGCCAGAATTCGGCGCTCGCCGGTCTCAGGCGCAGTGCCGGCGCCAGCAGCTGCGGATCGTGCGACGACAGCAGTGGCGCGAAAATAGCCGACAGGATCACCAGCGCGAGGCAGACGCTCGCCACCGCGATGATCGGCGTCGCCGTCAGAAATCCGAGCCCCGACCGGAACGGCGTGGTGATCGGAATTGACGGCTCGGGAAGGGTTTCGATCGCCATCAGTACCGGATCCTTGGGTCAAGCATTGTATAGGCAACGTCGATCAGGAGATTGACGGTGACATAGATGAGCGATGTCAGAAGGATCATCGCCTGGATGACGGGATAATCGCGCGCCAGCACGGCATCGACGGTGAGGCGCCCGATGCCGGGCAGATTGAACACGCTCTCGGTGACGACCACGCCTGAAATCAGCAGGGCGAAGCCTGTTCCGATCACGGTGATGACGGGCACCGCGGCGTTGCGCAGTGCGTGGCGCATCAGCACGGCGGTCTCGTTGATGCCCTTGGCGCGGGCGGTGCGCACATAATCCTCGCCGAGCACGTCGAGCATCGCCGCCCGCGTCATCCGCGCGATCAGCGCCACATAGATAAAGGACAATGTGCAGGTCGGCAGGATAATGCGCTCGAAGAACGGCCCGAAACCCTGGGTGATGCTTCTGAAACCCTGCACCGGCAGCCAGCGCAGCTCGATGGCGAACACCTGGATCAGCACATATCCGATCACGAATACCGGGACCGAGAACCCGATCACCGATAGTCCCATGACAAAGCGGTCGATCCAGGTGCCGTGTTTCCAGGCCGCGATGACGCCGAGCGGCACCGCGACCACGATGGCGAGAATGATGGTCGACAGCGCGATCGAGATCGAGGGCTCGACGCGCTGGCTGATCATTTTCATGACAGGCACGTTCGAGATCAGCGATACGCCGAGATCGCCCTGCAGCAGTCTGCCGATCCAGGTGAAGAACTGGGTGTAGAGCGGCTCGTTCAGCCCGAGCGAGGTGCGAATGCGCTCGAGCTGTTCGGGCGACGCGTTGTCGCCGGCCAGGATCGCGGCGGGATCGCCCGGCGTCAGCCGCAGCAGCAGGAACACGAACAGCGCCACCACGCCCATCACGGGAATGGCGGCCAGAACACGGCGAAGCAGATATCCGAGCATCGTTGTCCATCAATTATGCGCCAACCGCCACCCGGTTGCCGCGGATTTTTTTTGGTTCCCGCCCGTATGTATCAGTTAAGCAAATTCGGTGCCATCGGGAACGTCGTTTTTGCCGACGCAGGTAGTCCGCGAAAGCGCCGGCACCTCTCACCTCGTCATGCCCGGGCTTGACCCGGGCATCCACGTCTTTCCTTGTTGTCGATCAAAGAAGGAAGGCGTGGATGGCCGGGTCAAGCTCGGCCATGACGGATTGATGTTGTTCGTCCTGGCTCACTCCAGCGTCGCCAGCAGCCCCGCCATCAGGCGGCCGCGCTCGGCGAGGCTGTCGACTTCGATATGTTCGTTCAGCGTGTGCGCGTCGGCGCCGCGCACGCCCAGGCCGTCGAGGGTGGGGATACCCATCGCGCCGGTAAAATTGCCGTCGGAACCGCCGCCGGCGCTGGCGTGGGGCAGCTCCTTGCCCATCGCTTTCGCAAGGCCGCGCGCCTTTTCATACAGCGCCAGGGTGCCGGCGTCGGGCTCCCATACCGGCCGGGTGACGCCGCGCGTCACTTTAAAGGTGACGTCATTGGCGCTGCCGGACAGCGCCAGCATCCGTTCGACGCCGTGGTCGAGATCGGCCTGGCGTTTCGCCATGCTCAACGCCTCGCCGGTGCAGGTGGTGGCGACGCAATTGACCCATTGCCCGCCATGCACGATGCCGACCGAGAAGGTGCAGTCCGCCGTGGTCATGGCGTCGATCGCGAGAATCTGCCGTGCCATCTCGCGGATCGCCGAGCGGCCCGAAGATAGAGTAGCGCCGGCATGGCTCGGCTTGCCGATGGATTCGAGATTGAAGCGCGCGATGGCGTAACGCCCGGTGACGACGCCATTGTCCGGGCGGCCCGGCTCCGGCACCAGCACATATTTGTTGCGCGCGGCTTCCGCCTCGATGATGTCGCGGGTCGAGGGCGTGCCGACTTCCTCGTCCGGCGTGAACAGCACGGTGATCGGCAGCGGCGTCGTGAAAGACGCGCGCGCCAGTTGCCGGATCGCTTCCAGGGAGAGGTAATTGCCGCCCTTCATGTCGAAGATGCCGGGGCCGAAGCACTTGTTGCCCTCGCGGCGCCACGGCAGCTTTTCCAGCGTGCCGACCGGATGCACGGTGTCGAGATGTCCCGCGATCAGGATGCCGGGCTCACCGGCCTTCGGATGCGGGAAGCGGGCGCGGACGCAGCCGGCAAAACCCTGCCGGCCGGCGATGCGTTCGATCGAGGCCCCCATGATCGCCATGTCGCGGGCGGCGAGGTCGAGCATGCGCTCGACGGCTGATACATCGAAGGTCGGGCTTTCGCATTCCACCCAGCCGCGCAGTCCCTGCAGCATGGCCTCGGAATCGAAAGGTAGGTTGGCGGGGTTCATCGGCTTCTCTTTGTTCTGGAACGGATGTCTTGCTGACGGGCTGATCCCGGCGAGAGGCTTGCGAGCAAGATCCTCACGAACAGGATCCTTACGAAAGTGACCGGCGGCGAATTTGTAAAGTGAAACTTGCCGGTTTGCTCCGGCCCATTCGCCGCGCATCCATGATCCAAAACCGGATTGACGCGCAACGCGCTTGGTGCAAGTCTCAAATACCCTCGGAGTTACAGCGTGTTAGTTGCGCCTAAATAACGTACCGCATGCATAACTTATCATCGGGTTTTGATCAGTTTCACGTCAGGAGAGTTTGAATGTTCCACATCTCGCGTTGGAAATGGCCCACGATAGCGTCCGGTGTCGCGCTGTCGGTCCTTGCCCTTTCGTCCGCCGTGACGCCGCAGGCATTCGCAGCCGGCAAGACCATCACAGCGGTGATGCATTCGGATTTGCGCGTGATCGACCCGGGTCTGACCACCGCCTACATCACCCGCGATCACGGCTACATGGTCTACGACACGCTGGTGGCCACTGATTCCAGTTTCAAGGTCCAGCCGCAGATGGCGGACTGGAAAATCAGCGATGACAAGCTGACCTACACTTTCACGTTGCGCGACGGCCTGAAGTGGCATGACGGCAAGCCGGTCACCGCGGAAGACTGCGTCGCCTCGCTGAAGCGCTGGGGCAAGAACGACGGCATGGGCCAGAAGCTGATGGACTTCACCGCCAGCCTCACCGCCGCCGACGACAAGACCATCGTGCTGAAATTGAAGGAGCCCTACGGCCTGGTGCTGGAGTCGCTCGGCAAGCCGTCTTCGCTGGTGCCGTTCATGATGCCGAAGCGGCTGGCCGAAACCGAACCGGGCAAGGCGATCGCCGAGCAGGTCGGCTCCGGCCCGTTCAAATTCATCCAGGCCGAATTCCAGCCCGGGGTGAAAGTGGCCTACGAGAAGAACAAGGACTACGTGCCGCGCAAGGAGCCGGCGAGTTGGACCGCCGGCGGCAAGGTGGTGAAGGTCGACCGCGTCGAATGGCTTACGATGCCCGACGCGCAGACCGCGATGAACGCGCTGCAATCCGGCGACATCGACTTCATGGAAAACCTGGCGTTCGACTTGCTGCCGCTGCTGGAGGGCAACAAGGACTTCAAGGTCGAAGTGCTCAACAAGTTCGGCTTCCAGACGCTCGGGCGGATGAACTTCATTCTTCCGCCATTCGACAATCCCAAGGTGCGCCGCGCCGCGTTCCTGGCCATGAGCCAGAAGCCGGTGCTCGACGCGCTGGTCGGCAATCCGAAATACTACAAGATCTGCGGCGCCGTGTTCATCTGCGACACGCCGCTCGCCACCGACGTCGGCGCGGAGACGCTGATGAAGGGTAACGGCATGGCGGAAGCCAAGAAGGCGCTTGCCGAATCCGGCTATGACGGCACGCCGATCGTGATCATGGCGCCCGGCGACGTGGTGACGCTGAAGGCGCAGCCGATCGTGGCGGCGCAGTTGCTGCGCGAAGCCGGCTTCAAGGTCGACGTGCAGGCCACCGACTGGCAGACCGTGGTGACCCGCCGCGCCAGCCAGAAGCCCGTGAAGGAGGGCGGCTGGAACATGTTCTTCACCAACTGGGTCGCCGCCGACGTCGCCAATCCCGTCGTCAACGTCTCGATCGGCGGTCGCGGCACCAAGGGCGGCTGGTTCGGCTGGGCCGAGGACGCCAAGGTCGAGCAGCTGCGCGATGCCTATGCGCG
>NZ_JAURXB010000292.1 GCF_030654605.1 Bradyrhizobium sp. | reverse complement strand
GATTTCTGGGCGCTCTATATCTATCTGGCCATCGTCACCGCGGCGGCGTTCGGGCTGGCGCGAATCAGGCTGTGGCGCTGGCTTGCGGTCACCACCCTCGCGTTCGCGCTGCTCTGGACTTTCCCGTGCCTGCAATGCGGGCCGTCGATGGTCACCCCGCATGCATTCCATGTGCTGGCGGGATTCATCCTTGCCGCGCTGCTGGTGGTGTGCGGATTCATGTTCGGACCGCCCGCCGCGGAGGGCGAGGTCGAGCCGTTCTCGTCCGGCTCGCTGGCGGTCTATCTGTTCGGCGCCACCTTGATCGTGCTGAACAGCGCGCATGCCGACACCGCCGTCATTGTGTTCACGCTCCTGGTGGCCGGCACGCTGTTCGTGGCATGGCGCGCGGAAGCTGCCGCCGGCGCGGTCGGCGCCGCCGCCGTGCTGGTATTCGCCGTGTTTGCCGAATGGGCGGTCCGCGGCAATCCGGATATGCTGGTGCTGCCGGGCGGACCGTTGCCGGGCATCGGCCCTGCCGCCACCGACAGCGCCGTCATGGTGCACCTCATCGCCGCGGCGATCTTCGCCGCTGGATTCGGTGTCGCCGGATTTCTGACGCAGGGTCGCTCGGCCAGCGCCATGATCCCGGTGATATGGTCGGCCGCGGCCGTGTTCACGCCGCTGGCGCTCCTGATCGCGCTCTATGCCCGCATCGCGCATCTCGATCGCTCGATCCCGTTTGCCATTCTGGCCGTGCTGCTGGCGGCCGCGTTCGGCGCCGCGACTGAACTCCTTGCCAGGCGCGAGGACCGGCCCGGATTGCAGGTCTCGATCGCGCTGTTCGCCACCGGCGCACTCGCCGCGATGGCGCTGGCGCTGACCTTTGCGCTCGAAAAGGGCTGGCTGACCATCGCGCTGTCGCTGATGTCGCTCGGTACCGCATGGATCTCGTTGCAGCGGCCGATACCGTTCCTGCGCACGCTCGCCGCCATTGTCGCCGGCATCGTGGTGCTGCGGATCGGCTATGAGCCGCGCATCGTCGGCGATTTGGTCGGCGCCACGCCGATCTTCAACTGGCTGTTGTGGGGCTATGGCATTCCGGCGCTGTCGTTCTGGGCCGGAAGCATTTTCCTGCGCCGCCATGGCGACGATGCACCGCTGCGCACGGTGGAATCGGCGGCGATCCTGTTTACGGTGTTGCTGGTGTTCCTGGAAATCCGCCATGCCGTCAACGGCGGCGACGTGTACCGCGATTCCGCAGGCCTCACCGAAGTGGCGCTGCAGGTGTGCGCGGCGCTGGCGATGGCGATCGGGCTGGAACGGTTGCGGATCCGCACCGGTAGCGTTGTCCACGACATCGCGGCGATCGTGCTGACTCTGTTCGCCGGCGCAGCCAGCGTGATCGGCCTGATGGTGCTGGAGTCGCCGATCTTCCGGCCGACCGATGTCGGCGGCGTGTTCTTCAACCTGCTGCTGCTCGGCTATGCCATGCCCGCAGTGCTGGCGCTGCTGTTGTCCTACGCTATGGCGGGCCGGCGTCCGGCCAGCTATGCCAACACCATCGCAGCGGGGGCGCTGGTGCTGGCGCTGACCTATGTGACATTCGAAATCCGCAGGCTCTATCACGGTCCGGTGCTGACGCGCGGCTCCACCACCGGCGTCGAGCAGTACACCTACTCGATCGCGTGGCTGGCGTTCGGCGTGGCGCTGCTCGGCATCGGCATATTGGTCAATTCGCAGCGCGCCCGCCTCGCCTCCGCCGTAGTGATCGCGCTCACGATCCTGAAGGCGTTCCTGATCGACATGTCGACGCTGACGGGCGTCTACCGCGCGCTGTCGTTCATGTGCCTCGGCCTGGTGCTGGTGGCGATCGGCTGGCTGTACCAGCGCATCCTGTTCCGCAGGCAGCGACCGCCGGCTACACCTGTCGCGCAGCCGGACGGCTAGGCCGCTCGTTCTTTCGGGCCTGCCGCGCACCATTCGATACGTCGCGGGTTGCCGCGACGCCAAGGAGTCAGACGAATCGGGACCCGCCGCTTGTCAGGCTGCTCGCACCGAATTGAGGAACTTGCCGACTTCGAGCTTGAGCCGATTGGAGTCGCCGGACAGCGACTTTGCCGCGGAGAGAACTTCCGACGAGGCCGATCCGGTCTCGCTGGCGCCGCGCTGCACATCGGTAATGTGCGTCGAGACCTGCTGGGTGCCGTGCGCGGCCTGCTGCACGTTGCGGGAAATTTCCTGCGTCGCCGCGCCCTGCTCTTCCACCGCCGCGGCGATGGCCGATGAGATCTCGGACAGTCTTTCGATGGTGCCGCTGATCTCCTTGATGGCGCTGACCGAGTCCTGCGTCGCGGCCTGGATGCCGGTGATCTGCTGGCCGATCTCGCCGGTTGCCCTGGCGGTCTGTTCGGCCAAAGCCTTGACCTCGGAGGCCACCACCGCGAAACCGCGGCCGGCCTCGCCGGCGCGCGCCGCCTCAATGGTGGCATTGAGCGCCAGCAGATTGGTCTGGCCCGCGATGGTGTTGATCAGTTCGACGACGTCGCCGATGCGGGCCGCCGCCTTCGACAATTCGCCGACGCGATCGTTGGTGGTGCGGGCCTGGCCGACGGCATCGCCGGCCATCCGGGCGGATTCCTGGACCTGACGGCTGATCTCGTTGACCGACGACGCCATTTCCTCGGTCGCCGACGCCACCGACTGCACGTTGGTGGAGGCTTCCTCGGACGCAGCCGCGACCATGGTGGTGAGTTCTTGCGCATGCTCGGCGGTCGATGTCAGCGTACCGGCGGACGCCTCCAGTTCGGTCGCCGCGGAAGATACGGTTTCGACGATCTCGCCGACGGCGCTCTCGAAATCGTCCGCCATCTTGTTCATGTCCGCCTTGCGCCGGGCAACGGAGCGGGTCTCCGCTTCCTTCTGCTCGACTTCCAGCGCCTGACGGGCGACCGCATTGCTCTTGAATATCTCGACCGCCATGGCCATCTCGCCGACCTCGTCGCCGCGGCCGATGCCCGGCACCTCGACGTCGAGCCTGCCGCTCGCGAGATCATTCATCGCGACCGTCATGCGCCGCAGCGGCTTGGTAATGCTGCGGGCTACAACGATCGACACGGCGATCGTCAGCAGCAGCATCAGGCCGGCAGCCAGCAGGGAGCGCTGGGTCGAAGCCCAGGTCTGCGCATTGAGGTCGTCGATATAGACACCGGTGCCGATCACCCAGTTCCACGGTGCAAAACCGGCAACGTAGGACAGCTTCGGCTGGGGCTTGTCGAAGCCGGGCTTGGGCCACTCATAGGGAACGAAGCCTGCGCCATCCTTCTTGACGACGTTGACGAAGTCTACGAACAAGGCCTTGCCGTTCGGATCCTTGAAGGTCGAGATATCGTTGCCATTCATCTCCGGCCTCATCGGATGCATCACCATGCGCGGATGCATATCGTTGACCCAGAAATAATCGTTGTTGCCATATCGGAGCGTCGCGACCCGCGCCAGCGCCCGCTTCTGCGCGTCTGCGTCGGTAATGCCGCCTTTCTGCACCAAGGCATGCTCCTCCTTGAGGATACCAAGGGCCAGCTCGGTCAGATGCCGCAGTTCGATCTGCTTCTGGACATTGAGACCCGACGCCAGCTCGCGCGAGTCGAGGATCGTAATGCCCACGAGGCCTATGAAGCCGAGGCCGATCAGGGCATAGATCTTGCGGCCGACGGTGATCTTGAACTGGCTCAGCATGGCAAACATTATCATTCTCCGCTGAAGAGCAGCCAGCTAGTCCGGGAGCGGACGTCGCGGATTGCGTGGGCGGTCGAACTGGAACCATCTTCGCGTTCGATGAGCGCCGTTACTGAGCCATACAGTTAATGAATCCTGCTGAAGTTAATACGTAGCACCGTATGAATACCGGGAAACGAGCGGTATTTGCCGGCATCGGCGCTTGAAGCGCGGATGCCGGCGGATGCTCCCGATCAGGCCGCCCGCACCGTGTTGAGGAACTTGCCAACTTCCATCTTGAGCCGGTTGCTGTCGCCGGACAGCGACTTGGCCGCCGACAGAACCTGCGAGGAAGCCGCGCCGGTTTCGGTGGCGCCTTGCTCCACATCCGTGATGTTGGCGGAGACCTGCTGGGTGCCCTGCGCGGCCTGCTGGACGTTGCGGGAGATTTCCTGCGTCGCCGCGCCCTGCTCTTCGACTGCCGAAGCGATGGTCGCGGAGATCTCGGACAGCTTTTCGATGGTGCCGCTGATTTCCCTGATGGCGTTCACCGAATCCTGGGTCGCGGCCTGAATTCCGGCGATCTGTTGTCCGATCTCGCCGGTGGCCTTGGCGGTCTGTTCGGCCAGCGCCTTGACTTCGGACGCCACGACGGCGAAGCCGCGGCCGGCTTCGCCGGCGCGCGCCGCCTCGATGGTGGCGTTCAGCGCCAGCAGGTTGGTCTGTCCCGCGATATTGTTGATCAGTTCGACCACGTCGCCGATCCGCGCCGCCGCCTTCGACAGTTCGCCGACCCGGTCGTTGGTGCTGCGTGCCTGGTCGACCGCCTCGCCGGCGATGCGGGAGGATTCCTGGACCTGGCGACTGATCTCGTTGACGGACGACGACAGTTCCTCGGTCGCCGAAGCCACCGATTGCACATTGGTGGAGGCTTCCTCGGATGCCGCGGCAACGGTCGTGGCGACCTGCTGGGAACGCTCGGCGGACGTGGATAGCGTGCTGGCGGAGGCTTCGAGCTCGGTGGCGGCTGACGACACCGTCTCGATGATCTCTCCCACCGCGCCTTCGAAGCCGTTCGCGAGCCTGACCATGTCGGCCTTGCGCTGGACCGCCGACCGCTTCTCGGTCGCCTTCAGTTCCTCGCGGTCGAACCGTACGATCGCCTGCACCGTTTGCAGGTTGCGCAACGCTTCGCCGATCTCGTCGTCACGTTCGACCAGAATGCGATTGTCGAGCTTGGCCTGGGTCACCTTCAGCATCGCATCGTTGAGCCGCGCCAACGGCCGGCTGATGACGCCGACGGCCTGGAGGCCGAGCAGCAGGCCGGCGAGAACACCGAGCGCGATCAGGGTGATCACGACGCCGTCAGCCATCGTATAGGTGCTGTGGGGGATGGCAAACTCCGCAACAAGTCCCGCCGCCAGCAGAAACGCCAGTTGCACCGCGATCAGCGTAGCCAGGCGCGCCTTCAGCGTGCCGGTAAAGATGGTGAAGCGGTCCATGACCGAGCGGCGGCGAATGATGCCGGCGTCGACTCGGTATGCCCCGGCCTTCTTCGCGCGCAGCAGGGCGTAGACCTGTTCCGCTTCCGCGCGCTGGTCGGAGGGCAATTTGGTCCGGATCGAGGTGTAGCCGACGATCTGCCCGTTCTCACGGAGCGGCGACGCGGTTGCCAGCACCCAGTAGAAGTCGCCGTTCTTGCGGCGGTTCTTGACCGCGCCGGCCCACGGTTTGCCGGCCTGGAGGGTGTCCCAGAGATTCTGGAATGCTTCCACCGGCATGTCCGGATGGCGGATGATATTGTGCGGCTGGCCCATCAGCTCCTCGGGGGTGAAGCCCGCGGCATCTACGAATTCGTCGTTGAAATAGGTCAACCTTCCCTTGGTGTCGGTTCGCGAAACGATCAGCGTATCATCCGTGATCGGATATTCGACGGCCGTGACAGGAAGGTTGGTGCGCATGGCGGGCTCCTCGATGAAATTCGCGGCTCATGAAATTCGCGGCCAACCCCCGTCGGTTCGGCGTTGTTGGCGCGCTCGCATCGAAGAATGTGCCTGCAACTGAAAATTATTCCTAATTTACCCTACCGTAAAACCACGGTATTTTATGCAACCGTGCGTGCATATACCCCGCTGGAGGTCGCTTTCCAGCCAAGCCGTTCAGGCAGGAGATTGGGCATTGGCTTGCTGAATGCGGCCCGCAAAATGCGGGCCGCAAAGCCATTTCGAAGCTTTTGACGTTAGGCCGCCCTCACCGTATTGAGGAACTTGCCGACCTCGAGCTTGAGCCGATTGCTGTCGCTCGACAGCGACTGCGCTGCGGAAAGTACCTGCGAGGAGGCCGAACCGGTCTCGCTGGCGCCGCGTTGCACGTCCATGATGTTGGAGGAGACCTGCTGGGTGCCCTGCGCCGCCTGCTGCACGTTGCGGGAAATCTCCTGGGTCGCCGCCCCCTGCTCTTCCACCGCCGCGGCGATGGTCGAGGAAATCTCCGACAGTCTTTCGATGGTGCCGCTGATTTCCTTGATGGCGGTCACCGAATCCTGGGTCGCAGCCTGGATACCCGTGATCTGCTGACCGATCTCGCCGGTGGCCTTGGCGGTCTGCTCGGCCAGTGCCTTGACTTCGGAAGCCACTACGGCGAAGCCGCGACCGGCCTCGCCGGCGCGCGCCGCCTCGATCGTGGCATTGAGCGCCAGCAGGTTGGTCTGGCCGG
>NZ_JAURXB010000290.1 GCF_030654605.1 Bradyrhizobium sp. | reverse complement strand
TCCGGATAGCTCGGCAGCGCGACGGTGCGAAACGATTGCGGCGTGACGAAACTGACATCGACACCGAGCGGTCTCGCCGCCTCCGCCATCATGGCCAGCGTCCGCACCACGCCGTTGACCTGGGGATGCCACGCATCGGTCGCGACCAGGACGCGCATCAGGCGGCCCGCGCCGCGATGGCGGCCACCGGCGCGGTCCGCCGCAGCGGGTCGGTCCAGCTGATGATCTCGAAGCGACCGTCCTCATGCTCGACCAGCGCGGTGCAGCTTTCCACCCAGTCGCCGCAGTTCATGTAGCGGATGCCGTGTTCGTCGCGGATGGTGGCGTAATGGATGTGGCCGCAGATCACGCCGTCGGCGCCGTGACGGCGCGCTTCGGCGGCGAGCGTCTGTTCGAACGCGCCGATATAGTTCACGGCGTTCTTGACCTTGAGCTTGGCCCATTGCGACAGCGACCAATAGGGTACGCCGAACGCGCGGCGGAAGAAATTGACCAGGCGGTTCATCCGGATCGCGAAATCATAGGCCTTGTCGCCGAGATGGGCGAGCCAGCGCGCGTTCTGCACCACAAGATCGAAGATATCGCCGTGGATCACCAGATAGCGTTTGCCGTCGACGCCCTCGTGAATGGCGTCCTCGACGACGTCGATGCCGCCGAAATGGGTGCCGTAATAGTTGCGCAGAAACTCGTCGTGATTGCCGGGCACGTAGACGACCCTGGCGCCCTTGCGCGCCTTGCGCAGCAACTTCTGCACGAAGTCGTTGTGCGATTGCGGCCAGTACCAGCCGGACTGCAGCGCCCAGCCGTCGACGATATCGCCGACCAGATAGATGGTGTCGGCATCATGGCAGCGCAGGAAATCCAGCAATTGGTCGGCTTGCGAGCCGCGCGCTCCGAGGTGGACGTCGGAGATAAACAAAGTGCGAAAGCGTCGATCGGGACACTCTTCACTCATCACGTCACTTCCCATGCGCGAGCAGCTAGCAGGCTTCCATGACAGCGCGATGACGGTTCGCGCCGCCGATGGATCCGGCCGAATCAATTGTCTGATTCGAGATTAGGGATATCAGCGCGGTGCGACAGCGCGGCGACACTGTCTCAGCGATCGGCGGCGGCCCGTAGCCCGGATGGAGCAAACGGGCGGCGCAAAGCCCGTCACGATGAGCACCAATCCGGGAAGGCGCGTGAGGCTGGCCCCGGATTGCGCCAGCGGGCGGCGCTGAGCGCCGGCCGCTGGCTTCATCCGGGCTACGGTTCTACGGATTGTTTCAAGCTCAATACTCGCGGCGGGGCCGCCGCTCCCGTTGTCGCGGCGGCTTTCTGGTTCCGGTGTAATATGGATTGTTGACGCACTGTGCGGCGCGGCCCGATGCCGACATCTGGCACTGGGGCAGCGAGGTATAGGCGCATTCGAAGTAATAGTCGGTAAAACCCTGGTAAATTTGCAGGCAGACCGGATATTTCGGATCATAGGTCTGGGCGCGGGCCGGGGACGCGGCCGAAACCGTTGCGACTGCCAAAATTGCCAAAACCGGAATGCGCATCGGAATCTCCCTCTATATTGACACCATCGAATCTCCACCTCGGAACGCCGAAAGCTTCGAACCGTTCCTTCGAAGCAAGGAAGCACAGCCCCGCCGGCTCGACAATCGGAGCTTTCTCCCCATGCATCTCCTCGTCGCCTTTTTCCTCACGCTGCTGGCCGTCCCGCAAGCATCCGCCCAGACCGCCCCGACCGAGGCCGAACTGCGCGCCTATCGCGGCCTGCATGCCGCCGCCGCCCGTGGCGACGTCGCCGACATCGAAAAGCGGATCGCCTCGGGCGAAAACAGGGAAGCCATCGACGATCGCCGTCGCACGCCGCTGCATGTCGCGGTCTACCGGAAGCAGCACGATGCCGCCCGCACCCTGATCCGGCTGGGCGCCGACCCGAACAAGCTTGAAATCGACCGCTACGACATCATCACCATTGCGGCGGTCGCCAATGACGTGCCGATGCTCAAGATCGCGCTCGAAGGCGGCGGCAATCCGAAGGCCGTCACCAGCCGTTACGACGGTACGGCCCTGATCGCGGCAGCCCATCTCGGCCACGCCGAAGTCGTGCGAACGCTGATTGCCGCGAAGGCGCCGCTCGATCACGTCAACAATCTGCAATGGACCGCGCTGATCGAATCCATCGTGCTCGGCGACGGCGGCAAAAATCACACCGAGACCTTGCGCGCTCTGGTCGAGGCCGGCGCCAACGTCAACATTCCCGACGGCAGCGGCGCGACGCCGCTCAAGCTGGCGCGAAATCGCGGCTATCGGGAGATGATTGCCATCCTGGAGAAGTCCGGAGCGAAGTGACGGGCAAGTGAACTCGCCGCTGGCATGCGAGCAACGCCCGATCGTGCTGATGCGCCAATCTGTCCCGTTTTTTGCGCATTGCAGAAGCCGGACGATGCGATACCCTCCCGGAAAGTTCAGGGAGGAATCATGTCAACGAAATTCAATCGCCGTCACTTCATCGCGGCCGGTACGGCAGCTGCGGCGATGCCTTTCCTCGCGCGCGGAGCCTCGGCGCAAGGCGCGTGGCCGTCGCGGCAGATCCGCATGGTCTGCAGCTATCCGGCGGGCGGACAGACCGACCTGCTCGCGCGCGCCTTCGGCGATTTCATCGCCAGGCAGGTGGGGCAGAACGTCATCATCGAAAACAAGGCGGGCGCTTCCGGCTCCATCGGTGCCCAGGAAGTCGCGCGCGCGGCGCCGGATGGCCACACCATCCTGTGCTCGATCTCGGCCACCTATATCATGAACAGGGTGATGATGAAGAACCCCGGCTACGACATGGACAAGGACCTGACGCTGGTCAGCATCATCCCCGGCGCCGGGCTGCTGCTGATCGCGAGCATGGAGTCCGGCGTCAAGTCGCTGGACGATTTCGTCGCCTTCGCGCGCAAAAAGGGCCAGGTGAACTTCGGCACCTATAGCGCGGGCTCTTCCCCGCACATGACGATCAATGAACTCAACAAGCAGTATGGCCTCAAGATCGAACCGATCCACTACCGGGGCGAAGCACCGATGTGGACGGGACTGCTGGACGGCACGCTCGATGTCGCGATGGGCAGCTATACGGCCGCGCAATCCGTCCTGCAGAGCAACAAGGGCATCCTGTTCGCGGTGCATTCGAGAAAGGTCCCCGCAATCCCCAACGTCAAGACCCTGCCCGAACAGGGCGCGACGTCGAAGTTTTTCACCATCAGCGGATTCTCGGGCTGGGCGTTGCCGAAGGCGACGCCGCAACCGATCGTCGACCGGCTGTCGGAGCTCTGCGTGGCGGCCAACCATGATCCGAAGGTGAAGGAAGTTCTCGCCACTTTCGCGCTGGACCCGGCAATCGGATTCAAGGAAGCCAATGCCTTGTATCAGCGCGAATTGCCGATCTGGATCGAGAGTGGGCAGGCGCTCGGTCTGCCGCCTGCCTGATCTGGAAAGCATGGTGGCCGACAGGCCCGCACCTGATGGCCGAGGGTAATCCGATCGACGAGATCTCACGAATCGAAGCGCGGCTCGAACAGCTTGCCGCGGTCGCCGAGCAATGCCGGAAGATCATCCTGGTGTCCAAGGCGGCCATCGCCACCGGCGGCGCGCTGTTGCTGGTGATGGTGCTCGGCCTGTTCGGATCAAGTGCGGCCATCGCACTCGGATCGATCGGCGCGGTGCTGGGCGGGATCGTGGCGCTTGGGTCGAACGTCAGCACGCTGCAGCAGACGATGGACGCCATCAGCGCCGACGAGGCACTCCGCTCGGATCTGATCAGCGGGATCGACCTTCGGCTGGTGGATGACGCCCCCCTGAAATTGAACTGACGAGCCCGCGCGCGGGTCACCGGAACCCGCAATCGATGCTAAACTGCCCGCCGGCGGGATGCGGATCCTGCGTGACCCGGGAGAAGTGCGATGACCGACAGCATCATGTTTCACGAGGGTAACCGCCAGCTGCAGGATCAATTCGACAGCCGCCGGATTTCCGACCGCCTGGAAGAATTCTGCCGCACGGAGTTCACGCCAGAGGACCGGGTGTTTATCGGGAGCATGCCGTATTTCTTTCTGGCGACGGCAGACGCCGAGGGGCGGCCTGACTGTTCATTCAAGGGCGGCATGCCCGGCTTCGTAGCCGTCACCGGCCCGTCCGAACTCGCATTCCCCGACTACGACGGCAACGGCATGTTCAAGAGCCTCGGCAACATCGTGGTGAATGCCGATGTCGGCCTGCTGTTCATCGCCATGCATGGCAGGCCGCAGCGCCTGCGCGTCAACGGCACGGCCACGGTGAGCCGCGAAGATCCGCTGCTCGCCAGCACCGTCGGCGCACAGCTGATCGTCCGCGTCACCGCGCGCGTGATCTTCCCGAATTGTCCGCGCTACATCCCGGACATGCAGCTGGTCGATCCCTCGATCTACGCGCCGCGACCGGGCTACGACGCGCCGGAGCCGGTGTGGAAGGATTTTGAGATTTTCAAGGATTGGGTGCACCCGCGGCA
>NZ_JAURXB010000289.1 GCF_030654605.1 Bradyrhizobium sp. | reverse complement strand
AGCAGTTGCTCCAGTTCCCTGCGAGCCTTGCGATCAAGTACAATCAAATCATTTGCCATGCCGCGAGTGAATCATGTTCGCGACAAGCTGGGATTCAAATGTCTGTGACAGAACACTAGCGTCGCGCGGCTGCGGCATTCGTTCTGAGCTTCTTGTTTCCTTCTCCCCACAGGGGAGAAGGTGCCTTCGCGCAGCGAAGGCGGATGAGGGGCAGGCCATCGTTTCGCTCGACGAAGCTCACGTAATGGTTTCCCACCCGCGATCACGGCTGTGTCGAGGATGGCGCCGTGAATAAGCACCGGTCTCCGTTCGACGAAGGCGCGGCCGCATCGCGTGCATGCAGCGCCGTGATCGGCCTGTCATGACAAATCGGTACCCTGCGAACAGCGTCAATCCGCGCGGAGGGAAGATCATGGAACTGAAACCAGGCGATGTTGTCATTCTGAAATCCGGGGGCCATCCGATTACGGTAGCCGAGGTGCACGATCAGGCCATCGTATGCCTGTGGATGGGCGAAGAAGGCGATCTGTTTCGCGAAACGCTTCCCGTGGCCGTCCTCGAACTGGCCCGAATCGACGATTCCGATGACGAGGAAGAAGACAACGACGAGGACGAAGCTGAAGACGAAGTCGAGGAAGACGACCTCGAGAAAAGCAAGGTCGCCTGAGATCTTCGCTTGCAATGCCGCCGGGTTCCGACACCCGGCGGCATTGCAACGCCTGAATTTTCTTTAAGAGAACAACGACCGCAGCGCCGCCGAAATCATCACCAGCCCGCCCGCGATCACCGCGACGTCGAGGATCGCGGTGTGAATTCGCACCGGCATCCGTTCCACAAACGCGCGGGCCAGAAACGCGCCGGGGATCGAGATCGCCCCGATCAGCAGGGCAAAGGCCAGCACCTGCGCGGTGATGACGCCGGCGAGGCCGAACACCGAAATCTTGATGATGGAGGTCGCGACCGAGATCACCGCGTCGGTGGCGATCACGGCGGCGCCCTCGAGGCCGGCTGCCATCAACAGCGCCAGCAGGATCACGCCCGAGCCGGAGGTGCCGCCGACCACAACGCCGTAACCCACCGAGCTCGCGGCCAGGCCGGCGTCGCCGATCCCGAGATCGCGGCGTTTTGCAGGACGGCGCAGCGGCACGCTGGCGATCAGCATGGTGCCGATCACCAGCGCGACGCCCGCGCTGGTAAGCAGCGTATAGCCGTAAGCGCCGAGGGCGGTGGTCAGCGCCGCGCCTGCGATCACGATCAGCGCGCGGCGGCGATCGATGTATCCGGCATAGGCGGCGAAGCGGCTGAGATTGGTGAAGATCGAGGAGATCGCGATGATCGGCACCACAGGTTCGGCGCCGATCAGCGGCACCAGCACCAGCGGAATCAACGCGCCGGTGCCATAGCCCGCGAGGCCGCCGACCACCGAGGCGAACAGCGCGATGCAGGCCACCAGCAGAAGCTGGCCTAAGGAAATATCGGCGAAGCCGGCGAGGATGTTCAAGGAAGCAAGCTCAAAGCCTGAGGTCGCGGGTAAAACGCGCGACGGCCTGGTCGGCGATGGCTTGCACGGCGGCCTCCTCCAGCGGGAAATTCGCCGCCAGCCAGCCGTCTTCGGCCAGCACCAGCACCTGTCCGAGCAGCGGGCCCTGGGCGATGCCGCGGGCGATGAAATCCGCCGCCTTCAGCGGGAATTTCGGCGCGCTCCAGCGCTGCGGCAGGGTCGCGAGCTCGCGCCATGGCGCCGGATCGACGCCGCGTCCGGCCCGCGCCCAGGCCAGCATCAGCCGGTCGCGGTAGCGGTCCTCGCCGAGCCGGTAGAGCCTGCGCCGCGCGATCGCCTCGTCCATGCCGGCGAGCCGCCACCAGCGGTGGCCCATGGAATCCAGCGCTTTGGTTTCGGCATTGGTGAGACGCATGCGCAGCGCGACGCGCTTGGCGTCCTCGGTGACGGCGACTGCGAGCGCACCGAGCCGGCGAGCCGAATCCGGCGCAAGTCCCAGCAGCCGCTCCGCCGCGATCATCGCCGCGAACGGTCCGGTGTAGGCGACGCCGCCGAAAATCTGCAGCAACAGCCCGCCATCCGCCATCGCCTGCACCGCGACCGCCGCCCCCTCCGCGACCATCAGCTTGAGCATTTCCATCCGCACGCGCTCGGCGGACAGCGTGGCGAGGCCGGCGCGGCCGCCGATGCAGGCGAGGATGCCGGCGCGATCGGGCTCGCCCGCGCCGTAGGCGGCATGAATGCGGAAGAACCTGAGGATGCGCAGATAGTCCTCGGCGATCCGCGCATGGGGATCGCCGATGAAGCGCACGCGTCGCGCTTCTATATCGTCCCATCCGCCGACATGATCATGCACGACACCGGCGGCATCAACCGACAGGCCGTTGATGGTGAAATCGCGCCGCTCGGCGTCGCGGACCCAGTCGCGTCCGAACGCGACCACAGCCTTGCGGCCGAACGTCTCGGTATCCTCGCGCAAGGTGGTGACTTCGAACGGATGCGAATCGACCACCAGCGTCACGGTGCCGTGGTCGATACCGGTCGGCACGCTCTTGATGTCGGCCGCTTTGGCGCGGCGGATCACCTCTGTTGGCAGCGCGGTGGTGGCGATATCGATATCGGCGACGGGGCGCTTCAGCAGCGCGTTGCGGACCGCACCGCCGATCACGCGCGCCTCCTCGCCATGGCCGTTGAGCAATTCCAGCACGCGGGCGGTCGGACCGGATCTGAGCCAGGGCGCGTCCGACAGCACGCGCGCGCCACTCATTTTTCAACTCCGGGAACGAGTTTGCCATCCTCGATATGCGCCGGAACGTAGGTCGAATCCGGCGGCGCCCCGCCAAATTCCGCCAGCAGCAGGAAGCTGACCACGACCAGCAACAGCGCGCCAACCGCCAGCTTGGCGAGCACATGCATCGGCCAGGACGATTGCACCAGCAGTCCGGAGCGGGTCGCGATCAGGAACGCCGCATAGACCGCGAACGGGATCAGGAAAATTCCGACTTCGGTCAGAACCGGACGGATCATCGCAGGCATATCCGTTCGTACAGCACGCGCAGAATGCCCGCGGTGGCGCCCCAGATATAACGTTCGGCGAACGGCATGGCGTAATAGGAGCGCTCCATGCCGCGGAATTCCTTGCTGTGCAGCTGGTGGTTGGCCGGATCCATCAGGAACGCCAGCGGCACCTCGAAGGCGTCGTCGACCTCGGACTGGTTGATGTGCAGCTTGAAGCCGGGCTTCACCCGCGCCACCGTCGGCATGATGCGAAATCCGAAACCGGTCGCGTACAGATCGAGATAGCCGAGCGGCTCGACGAACCTGCGATCGAGCCCGATCTCCTCCTCGGCCTCGCGCAGCGCGGCGTCGAGGGGAGAGGCGTCGGTGACGTCGATCTTGCCGCCGGGAAAGGCAATCTGGCCGGCGTGATCGTTGAGATGCGCGGCCCGCTGGGTCAGGAGCACGGTCGGCTGCGGATGGTCCACCACCGGGATCAGGACCGCGGCGGGACGCACCGGCTGCTCGCGCGCGATGATCTCCAGCATGCGGTCGGTGCCGTGATCGCCGCTTTTCGGAATGATGTTGGGATCGACCAGCCCCGGCGGCACGTCGAAACCCAGCCGTGTCCGGCTTCGATCGAAAAACTCCATGGAGCTGATCGCGGCCGGATCCGTCTTCAGCATCGGCTCGTTCAAAGCGCTTCCCTCACCTGCTCCGCATCGGCCATCGCAAAGAATTCGCCGCCGGATTCGATCCCGAACATGGTGATACCATCGACCACCCGCTCCTCGCCCATGTCAACCAGATCGTAGTAAAGCGCCCGCGTCACCTTCGCCCACAGATCGGCGCGGACATGCAGATAGGGCGTCAGGCCGCCGTCGGCGGCGGCCTCGAATCGCAAGCGGTGGGCGGAATCGCAAGGCACCCAGTCGTCGACATTGGTGCGGAAGCGCAGGAGCCGGCCGCGGCCATCGGTTTCCCTGGTCATCTCGACGGCCAGAAACGGCGCGTCGTCGACGCGAATGCCGACCTTTTCCACCGGAGTCACGAGAAAGTGCTTGCCGTCCTCGCGCTTCAGGATCGTCGAAAACAGCCGGACCAGCGCCGGCCGTCCGATCGGCGTGCCCATGTAGAACCACGTGCCGTCAGAGGCGATTCGCATGTCGAGATCGCCGCAGAACGGCGGGTTCCACAGATGCACCGGCGGCAGCCCCTTCGCCGCGGGGCTGGTATTCGCTGCGTTCGTGGCTGCAGCGGTCAGCCCTTCGAGGCCCTGATTGCTGGTCTGCCCTTGCTTCGCCATTGTTTGCCCTGACTCTGACGCCTCAATTTGGCACGTTTGATGCACCTTCCGGTACATATCCCGAGCGAGATGCCCGGTAGACTACCGCTCAGGTCGCTACATCGTGATGCCGTTCATACCCCGAAACGCCGATAAGGTGGGGATAGTTTAATTCAACGAATACATGGCCTTCGCATAAGTTTAGCATGGGGTTGCCGGCATCATGGCGCAAGCGGCGCTGCGGGCTGGATGATCCCGAGACGTGACGCGAAGATTCGATCCTGAAGGAGAACCAGATGGCTGGCGCAGACAATGTCGAAAAACTCGACGACGTGATCGTCCGCTCGGCCGAACAGGTCGCCGGTCAAATCCGTGTCGCGAGGGATGCAATCTCCACCGTGATTTTCGGCCAGGACCGGGTGATCGAAAATACCCTGGTGACGATCCTGTCCGGCGGCCACGCGCTGCTGATCGGCGTGCCCGGCCTCGCCAAGACCAAGCTGGTGGAAACCTTAGGGATCACGCTCGGACTGGATGCCAAGCGCATCCAGTTCACGCCCGATTTGATGCCCTCGGACATTCTCGGCGCCGAAGTGCTGGACGAGAGCGTCTCCGGCAAGCGCTCGTTCCGTTTCATCTCGGGGCCCGTGTTCGCACAGCTCCTGATGGCCGACGAAATCAACCGCGCCAGCCCGCGCACCCAGTCCGCGCTGCTGCAGGCCATGCAGGAGCAGCACATCACGGTGGCCGGCGCGCGCCACGATCTGCCGAAACCGTTCCACGTGCTGGCGACGCAGAATCCGCTGGAGCAGGAAGGCACCTATCCGCTGCCGGAGGCGCAGCTCGACCGCTTCCTGATGGAGATCGACGTCGATTATCCGGACCGCGACGCCGAGCGGCGCATCCTGTTCGAAACCACCGGCGCCGACGAGACGCTGGCCAAGGCCGCGATGACTTCGGAGATCCTGATCACGGCGCAGCGGCTGGTGCGGCGGCTGCCGGTCGGCGACTCCGTGGTCGAAGCGATCCTGTCGCTGGTGCGCTCCGCACGTCCGGGCGACGAAGGCGGCGAAACCGGCAAGCTGATCGCCTGGGGGCCGGGTCCCCGCGCCAGCCAGTCGCTGATGCTCGCGGTGCGCGCCCGCGCCCTGCTCGACGGCCGCCTCGCGCCCTCGATCGACGACGTGCTCGATCTGGCGGAACCCGTTCTCAAGCACCGCATGGCGCTGACCTTCTCCGCCCGCGCCGAAGGCCGCACCATCCCCGACGTCATCAGGCAATTGAAGACGCGGATTGGTTGATGGCCGCGGACACCAGGCACGCGCCTCAGGAGATCACAGCCATCCGACGTGCCGACGGCGAAAGCCGAACGCTCGCCGCCTCGCTGCCCCGTCTCGTGCTCGAAGCCCGCCGCATCGCCGCCAATGTGATCCATGGTCTGCACGGACGGCGCCGCGCCGGCGCCGGCGAAAGTTTCTGGCAGTACCGCCGCTTCGTTTCGGGCGAGCCGGCGCAGAATGTCGACTGGCGGCGCTCGGCGCGCGACGACCATCTCTATGTCCGCGAGCAGGAATGGGAGGCCTCGCATACGGTGTGGCTGTGGCCGGACCGCTCGCCATCGATGGCGTTCGCCTCGAAGCAGGCGCGCGACAGCAAGCTGGAACGCGGACTGATCGTCACCTTCGCGCTCGCCGAACTGCTGGTCGCGGGCGGCGAACGCGTCGGTATTCCCGGCCTCATGAACCCGACCGCGAGCCGCAGCGTGATCGACAAGATGGCGCAGGCGATGCTGCATGACGACGCGGCGCGGCTCAGCCTGCCGCCGTCCTTCGTGCCGGCGGCGCTGGCCGAAATCGTGGTGCTGTCGGACTTCTGGTCGCCGCTGCCGGAAATCAAGACCATGCTGGCGGGCCTGTCGGCCTCCGGCGCGCACGGCACGCTGATCCAGATCGTCGATCCGGCCGAAGAAACCTTCCCCTATTCCGGCCGGATCGAATTCGTCGAACCGGAGAACGGCACCGTCATCACCGCCGGCCGCGCGGAAAAATGGGCCGATGATTACGTGGCGCGCGTGGCGCTGCATCGCGCCGAAATTCGCGCCGAGACCAACAAGCTCGACTGGCTGTTCTCGACCCACACCACCAGCCGTTCGGCCGCCGAGCTGCTGCTGTTCCTGCATTCGGGCATGATGGTGAGCAAGGGCAGCGCGCGCGGCGCCACCGTCAAAGTGGGGCGACGGGCATGATTGCCGGGCTCCCCCTCGCTTTCGCGCAACCCCTGCTGCTGCTGGGCCTCTTGAGCCTGCCGGTGCTGTGGTGGCTGTTGCGGGTGATGCCGCCGCGGCCGCGGCGCATCGAGTTTCCGCCGACGCGGCTGTTGTTCGACATCGCGCCGAAGGAGGAAACCCCCTCGCGCACGCCATGGTGGCTGACCCTGCTGCGGCTCGCCGCCGCCGCACTGGTGATCCTGGCAGCCGCCGGCCCGATCTGGAATCCGCAAACCGGCCTCGCCGGCTCCAGCGCGCCGCTGGTGATCCTGCTCGACGACGGCTGGAGTGCGGCGGCAAGCTGGGACTCCCGGATCAAGGCCGCGGACGAACTGATCGCGAATGCCGACAACGACCGGCGCGGCGTCACCCTGGTGCCGCTGTCGGAGCCCACCCGCGACATCACCCTGATGCCGGCGGGCACCGCGCGGGTGGCGCTGCGCCAGCTCGCGCCCAAGCCCTATTCGATCGAGCGGGTGGAAACCCTCCCCGCGCTGGAGCGTTTCCTGAAAGCCACCGGCGACGCCGAGATCGCCTGGCTGTCGGATGGCGTCGATACCGGGCGCGGCCCGGAATTCATCGAAGCCCTCGGCAAGACCATCGGAGATCGCAGCTTGACGGTTTTTGAGGGCGGCACCGCCCCCCCGCTCGCGCTGGCCGCGGCCGAAAATGCCGCGGCGAAGATGACGGTGAAGGTGCTGCGCACCGGCGGCGGCGTCGCCGCGGGCGTGGTGCGCGCGATCGACCTGAAGGGGTCGCCGATCGGCGAGGCCCGCTACAGCTTCGCGCCGCAGGATCGCGAGACCGAAGCCTCGTTCGACCTGCCTGTCGAATTGCGCAACGACATTTCCCGGCTCGAAATAGCCGGCGAGCGATCCGCAGGCGCAGTGCAATTGCTCGACAAGCGCTGGCGCCGCCGCGCCATCGGCATCGTCTCGGGATCGACCAGCGATACCGCGCAGCCGCTGCTGGCCTCCACCTTTTATCTGACCCGGGCGCTGGCGCCGTTCGCCGACGTCCGGCTCGGCGATCGCGGCGCGCCGCAGCAGGCGATCACCCAGTTTCTCGACCAGAAGCTGCCGATGATCGTGCTGGCGGATGTCGGCACGCTGTCGCCCGAAATTCGCGAGCGCATCGGCGCGTGGATCGAGCAAGGCGGCGTGCTGGTGCGGTTCGCCGGCCCGCGGCTGGCGCAGGCCGACGACGATCTGGTGCCGGTCAAGCTGCGCCGCGGCGGACGCAGCCTCGGCGGCAGCCTGACCTGGGAAAAGCCGCAGCATCTGGCCTCGTTCGCGGCCGACGGGCCGTTCGCCGGCCTCGTGGCGCCGAAGGATGTCACCGTCAACCGCCAGGTGCTCGCCGAACCCAACGCGGCGCTGGCGACCCGGAGCTGGGCCTCGCTGGAGGACGGCACGCCGCTGGTCACAGGCGAACATCGCGGCAAGGGCGTTGTCAGCCTGTTTCACGTCAGCGCCGACATGCGCTGGTCCGACCTGCCGATGTCCGGCAGCTTCGTCGAGATGCTGCGAAGGATCGTCGATTCGTCCGGCTACACGTCCACGCCGGGCGCCGGCGTCGCGGGCGAAGCCAGCGCCGAGACCGTGGCGCCGCTGCGCACGCTCGACGGCTTCGGCGCTTTCGGACCGCCGCCCTCGACGGCGAAGCCGCTGCCCGCCGACTTCCGCGATCGCGCCACGCCGGATCACCCGCCCGGTTTCTATGGACCGGCCGACGGCCCGCTCGCGGTCAACACGCTGGCGGCGGCCGACCGCATCGCGCCGCTCGATACCGCATCGCTGCGCGCGCAGCGCGCCAGCTACACCAATACCGAGCCGCGCGACTTGCGGGGAATTCTGCTGGCCGCGTCGCTGGCGCTGTTCCTGATCGATGCCGTGATCGTCGCTCTGCTCGGCGCCGGCATCGCCGCGCTGTTGCGGCGGCGCGCGGTACCCGCCGCGCTGGCATTCGCGCTGGCGCTGTCCACGATCGTCGCCACGCCCTCCCCGGCGCGCGCGGACACCACCGACGAGTTCGCCATCAAATCGGTCGCGCAAACCCGGCTGGCCTATGTCGTCACCGGCAACGCCGACGTCGATTCCATCGTCAAGGCGGGGCTATCAGGGCTGACGCTGTTTCTGGCGCAGCGCACCGCGCTGGAAGCCGGCGATCCCGTCGGCATCGATCCGGCGCGCGACGAACTGGCGTTCTTCCCGCTGATCTACTGGCCGGTATTGCCGGGCGCCGCGAAGCCGGCGCAGGACGCCATCAACCGCATCGACGCCTACATGAAGCAGGGCGGCACCGTGCTGTTCGACACCCGCGACGCCATCGAGGCGCCGCCCGGCGCCAATGGCGCATCGCAGACGCCGGGCATGCTGGCGTTGCGCAGCATTCTCTCCTCGCTCGACGTTCCCGAACTCGAGCCGGTGCCGCGCGAGCACGTGCTGACCAAGACCTTCTATCTGCTGCGCGATTTTCCCGGCCGCTTCACCTCGGGCCAGACCTGGGTGGAAACCCTGCCGCGCGACGAAGACGACGAGGCCGCCTCGCGGCCGGCCCGCGGCGGCGACGGCGTCTCGCCGATCATCATTACCTCGAACGATTTGGCCGGCGCCTGGGCCTTGCGTCCGGACGGCCAGCCGATGCTGCCGCTGACGCCGGGCGAACCGCGGCA
>NZ_JAURXB010000285.1 GCF_030654605.1 Bradyrhizobium sp. | reverse complement strand
ATAATTTCCGATTTTCAGAAATTTTCCTTGACTCCTCCCCCAAATCACCCGCACATTCCCGTCCATCCCGGCCCTTTCAGAGGGGCGTATCATGATCGTCACGAAACGTGGGTCGGGGATGCGGTGGACGCGGCGGTGTCGGGCGCGCGGGCGGTGGCGGGGCGGGATCAACTCCGTGAGCGACCATACGGCGGGCAGACGGACGGCATTGCAGCGTACGGCAAAATCGTGTGGACCCGACGCCCGATGCTGGCGTCAAGTCTGGCGGAGGTGCTGATGGCCCGACCGGGCCAGGGCGCCGGTTTCCGCCAGGCGACGGAGACTAGACAGCGCACTACTCCGGGGTGAGCGCGAGATAAGCCGTCGAGCCATTGCGCAGGGAAGGCCGGGTGTTCCCCGCTGAACCTGTATGCTCATGTGCGTTTCTTGTTGCACGAGTTTGCACATGAGACCGCGGGTGCAGCGCGCACCCGGTCTTCCCTGCGCCCTCTGTATCCGGGGCGCCGAACTTTCCGGCACAGCTCGGGCGCGTCGCGCCGCGAGAACGCGCAGGCGTGCCTGGACAAGGATGCCTGGACCCCGGGTCCCCCTTCGGTTTGAACCGGAAACCGGCATTTTTTTACCCGTACCGCCCCCAAATCAGCCGGAATCCCCAACCAATCGTCGCCTTTTCTCCGTATATCCAAAGCGTCCCGCCGTCATTACGATGACGGAGACGCGCTGAACCACGATCGTTTCGTTTCACTCTTTCCAAGCTGGTTGGCTTCCCATGGATACCTCGAATCTCGCACAACACGCCGGAACGGCAGGCGCGGTCTTCGCATCGATCTTCGTGATCGCGACCACCACGATGCGGACCATGATCCCGCTGCGGGTCCTCGGCATCTTCACCAACCTGGTGCTGATCGCGACCGCGATCCCGAGCCGCAATTACCTGATCATCGTGGTGCAGGCGCTGGTGCTGGTGCTCAATTCCTATCGGCTGCACCAGATGCTGCAACTGGTGCGGGACGTGAAGAAGTCGGTCCAGGGCGACCTGTCGATGGACTGGCTGAAGCCGTTCATGACCGAGCGCCCATGCGCCGCAGGCGAGGTGCTGTTCTACAAGGACGAGAAGGCCGAGGACATGCTCTACATCGTCTCGGGCCGCTTCAAGCTGGTCGAATCCGGCATCGAGCTGCCGGTCGGCGCCATCGTCGGTGAACTCGGCATGCTGTCGCCATCGAACATGCGAACCCAGACGCTGGAATGCATCGAGGCCGGTCTGATCCTCAGCGTCAGCTACAGCAAGGTCGAGGAACTCTACGTGCAGAACCCGGAATTCGGCTTTTACTTCCTTCGTCTCTCCAGCGCCCGGCTGTTCGAGAACATCGCCAAGCTGGAGGCGCGGCTGGCGCAGCAGGCCGCCGCCGCGCCGGCACCTGCCGCGCCGAAGCCCGCCTGACCGACCGGATCGCCGGAGTGGCAAGCTTCCTGTCCTCGCTGCGCTACCTGCTCTCCGATTTCATCGGCGAGGGCGACGGCACGCCGCCATTCCTGCCCCCCGGCCTGCCCGATGGCGTGGAGCCGGAAGTCAGCGACGGCATTCATCTGCTGATGGAGTATCAGGGCGCGCGCTACGCGAAGCTTTATGTGGACCGGCTGCGGCGGTTCATCGGCAAGCCCGGTGTCGACGATGCGCTGTTCGGCGACGTGGCGCGGCTGATGGCGATGCGCATGAGCTATCAGGATCCGGTCCGGATCGCGCAGCTGAAGCTTGGCGAACTGGACACCGGCACCGGCGATCCGAGCGCCCGCGGCGATCCAAGCGCCCGCGGCGATCCGAGTGCCCGGACGGCCGACGACGTCAGGCAATTCCGGCTGGACGAATTGGTCGAGGCGCTCCCCGCGGCGATCGCCGATCCGGTTCTCGGTCTCCTCGAACGCCTGGGATGGACGCGCAAACAGGTCTCGATCCGCTTCAGCACCAAAAACCGCTGGAGCATCCGCCGCCTGAAGATCGAGGCGTCGTTGCGGCGCTGGCGGCGGTTCTCGGTGCGCTATGCCAGGGAGCGGGTCTGGGTCGAGCGCTGGCTGCATATGATCGATCGCGCCCTGACCAAGAAGCCCGAGGCCGCTGCCGCGATCGTGCAGACCGCGACCATGGTGCAGGGCTACGGCGCCGCCTATCGCCAGGGCCTCGCCGACTGGCATGCGATCATCGATGGTCTCGCCAAGCCGACTTTCGATGGCGTGCTGCCGCTTGAAGATCTGGCCGGCGCCGTGGCGGAGGCGCGAGCGGCTGCGTTGCCGGATCCGCGGCAGGCCGCGCTCAAGCGCACCATCGCGGAGATCAGGGCGCGGGCGCTGGCGGCCGGGGAAAAGGCGACGGTGTGAGTCGATCCCGGCCAGTGCGGAAGGCGAGAACCGCTAACCGCCCGTTAATGGTGAATGCACCCTTAAGTCCCTGATTTCTTGATGGAACGAAATTTTGGTTTGGCGCAATTTGATGCGATTTCGTGCTGAATCGGCGAGCGACTATTGCAGAAATGTCGCACTGCACAGGCAATGTGCGTCGATTCGCCGGGGAACCGTGAGTTTAACTTGTTTCGATCAGCGGTTGGGGTTCTTTAGCGTCATCGAATTCAATTCAAGGGGGGATTTCCCATGCATTCCAAATTTATCGCACTCCTCGGTGGAGCTGCTCTGAGCCTCGGACTCGTCAATGCCGCTTCGGCCGCCGACCTGGCTGCTCGTCCCTACACCAAGGCGGCCCCGATCGCCGTGGCGATGTACAACTGGACCGGCTTCTACATCGGCGCCAACGGCGGCTGGGCATCGAGCCACAAGTGCTGGGATTATGCGGGTACCGTTGCCGTCCCCTTGGCTGTGAATGTTGCGGAAGGTTGCCATGATGCAAGCGGCGGCACGATCGGCGGCCAGATCGGCTACAATTGGCAGGCCGGTTCCTGGGTGTTCGGTCTCGAAGCGCAGGGCAACTGGGCCGATCTGAGCGGCCGGAACGTCAGCATTGCCTTCCCGGGCTTCACCAATCGCTCGCGGATCGATGCCTTCGGCCTGTTCACCGGCCGCGTCGGCTACGCCTGGAACAACGCTCTGCTCTACGTCAAGGGTGGTGCCGCGGTCGTGAGCGACAAGTATAACTACTACAATACCGTAACCGGTGTTGACGTCGGAACCGCTTCGGAAACCCGCTGGGGCGGCACGGTCGGTGCTGGCCTCGAATACGGCTTCACCCCGAACTGGTCGTTCGGTGTCGAATACAATCACATCTTCCTCGACGCGCGTAACATCTCGTTCGCTTCGCCGGCGCAGACGGTCGATCGCATCCACCAGGACGTGGACATGGTCACCGCCCGCATCAACTACCGCTTCGGCGGCCCGGTGGTCGCGAAGTACTGATCTGATCGGCCAGCATCTGGTTCGAACAAGCTTTAAAGCCCCGGCATCGCCCGGGGCTTTTTTGCGCCGCTCACGCGCTCTGCGCCGTCTTGACGATCACCACATTGTCGTCATGGCCGGCGTGCCGCTTCAGGCTCTCGCGCCGCAGCGCGAGTTCGTCGCGCACGAATTCATAGCCGAGCTTGAACGTATCCAGCCCGTCCTTCGAGATGGTGCCGTCGCGCAGCCCGATCACCACCCCCCGAAGCACGGTCTCGAGCTCGTCCTGCAACGCGTCGAGCGCATCCATCGAGGTGGCATGTTCCATTCGCTCGCCGATATCGAGAATGGCCGTCGCCAGCGCGCTGGCCTTCTCCGGGGCAATCCGGGTCACCTTGGTGTAGAGCGCGGCGAACAGCGAACCGATGACGCCGAGCACGGCGACGCCGAGATAAGCGAGGTCGCTGTAGCGGTCGACGAATGATTTGGTGTCGTCGTTGAGGTAGTCGGTGGCGCCCTGGTGCGCGACGATGAAGGCGTCCTTGTCGGTGCTGGCCGGCTCGATCCTGGAAGCGAAGCCGTTCTCCAGCGCCAGCTCGCCCTTGTTCTCGTAGATCGCCCGCGCGAGATTTACCGCCACCGCGGTCGACAGCCTGGACTGCGCGACCAACAGCCACTGCAGCCCGACCGTATCGAGGTCTTCCGAAGGGATGGCGGGTGTGGAAGACAGCATGCCGGCCGACAGCGTCTCCTCGGTAAGACCGGGATATCTTCTGACCAGCGCCTTCGACTCGCTGATGTCGTTCAGGATCAATCCGCCACGCCTGACCTGCTGCTCGATGCTCTTGTCCCTCAGGAGCCGCGAGACCGGCGCGATGGCGATCACCGCGCCATAGCCGCCCGGCGCCAGCAATTTATCGAAGTTCGTAACCGGCGGCGCCAGCTGGAGACGCGAAGCGAAGGCGGGATCGTCGGAGACTTCGAGCAGTTTGCGGATGAAGGTGGCGCCGCCGCTGTCGGCGTCAGCCACCAGCGCAACCTTCCTCTTCTTCAGCTCCGCGAGCGATTTGATCTTCTTGCCGGCGGGGCTGACCAGCAGCACCACGTCGCGCTCCAGGATCGCAACGGCGCGCGCGCGGGACGGGACCTTGGCGTCGGTGCGCAGGATCGCAAGATCCGCCTGCTTGCGATCGAATTGCGCAAGCGCCTTGGCGCTGTCGGGATTGGCAACGATCTTGAGGTGCAGCCGCGAATTGGCGTTCTTGAGCATGGCGGCGAGCTTGGCGGCGAACCGGGCCTCCGGGCCGTTGGCGCTGCCGACCGCGAACACCAGTGTTTCGGAATTCAGCCAGACCCGGGAGCCCCACACCGTCGCGACCGTCAGGATCACCGTCAGCGCGGCAAAAAGCAGCATCTGCCTGCGGTTGCTTTTGACAAGCCGGGAACGCGTGAAGGGCTTTGCCGCCCGCGGCGTCGGGATTTCTGCGCTCATGGCTCATATCCGGGCCGGGTCGGCGCACGGCCTCTAAGGGCTCCGCGGGTCGCCGGCGAGATCGTAAATATCTAAAAAAGAACGACAATTCTTCAGTTGCCGGATGATATCCCGCTCCGGGCCGATTGCAAATCGGCCGCCCGAGTAACCTTACCCGCGGCCGCGATCGGCCGGGCTATCGCCGTTGGGCCACACCTCGGCTTTTTCGAACCACCCACAGGTGCAATCCGACACAGGAGATGTCATAAATGACAAATACCGGTCGAATTGTCCGGGTTTGAGAAGAGTTGCGCTGAACGCCTCCGGTCCGTCCCAATCAGTCCCAGCGAAGGGCGTCAGCCTTGTTGTTTCCCACAATGTCGTCGTCGGTGCCCGTTGGTGCGCTGGTCGGGTGGATGCTGCTCCTCACCGTGAAGCACGTCATCGCGGATTTCGTGCTGCAGAACTCCTGGATGGCGATCGGCAAGGACCAGAAGACCGGCTGGGCGCTACCGCTGCTGGCGCACTGCCTCGTGCATCTCGCCGTGGCCATGACCCTGATCTTGATCATTGCGCCGAAGTTCTGGTTCGTCGCCATCATCGATTTTCTCATTCACATCACGGTCGACCGCGCCAAGGGGCTTTGCTCATCCACATTCGGCATGACCTATGAGCATCCATGGTTCTGGACGCTGATCGGCGTCGACCAGGCCCTGCATCATCTCACAGGCTTCGGCCTGGCGATTTTCATGTCGGCGAACGGCTGATCCCGCCGGCATCGGGACCGGCGCGGCGCGAATCGCCGCGGGCGCACGAACGATTCGGCAGGGTCAAGATACCCGGGTGACTACAGGGGCCCGTGGTTAACCTTTCGTTAGAAGATTGCACTGCATCCTTGCGGTCAGGGAGAACTGCCATGTTTTCAAGCCGCGACGCCTACGAAAACGATTTTTGCCCGGTCCGGGATGAATTGCTTGGTGAGATGTACCGCGCCAATGAGAACGGCCTGCCGGTGCTGGTGGAGAGCGTTTCCTCCGATGTCCGGGCGATGCTGGCGCTGTTCTGCTACCGCCGAAGCCATCTGCACTCGCTGGCGCTTTCGATCGCTGCAAGCTGCAGCGAACGCGAACTGATCCAGCTCGGCGGGCGCGTCGGTTCCACCCTCTACGCGCTGTCCCGTGAAACGCGGAGCAGCCGCACCGCGCCGTCATCCTCCTACGGCAACCGCAAGCCGATCACGCTTTCGACCAAGCCGCTGAGCACCTTCTCGCCGGTCGAGGACGAGCTCGATGAAGAAGATTTCGCGCAAGCCGTGACCGCGTAAGCACGCAGCTTCTCCCTGCGAACGCAGGGACCCATAATCCCGGTCGTTCATTGTTTTCACGAGACGTTTGCCGCCAGTGATCTCTCGATAGATCACGCGGTATGGGTCCCCGCGTTCGCGGGGACGACCCGTTGAGAGGTTCAAGCCAACACCGCCAGCCCATGCCGCTTTCGCGCCATGCCGCATTCGACATCGCCGGGCATGCAGGTTCGGCAGACTTCAGGCCGCATTGCGTAGATCCCGCATGCGGTCGCAACCCCGACCTTGCCTGATAGCGCGGAACAGCGGTCGCCGTCACAGCGCATTCCCGACAATCGGTCGTTGACGAATTTTTCCGGAATGAGATCGAGCGCCGCGTCGTCCTCGATGGTGAAGCGGGGCCAGTTCGACGAATACGAACAGCACGCGCCGCAGGCCTGGCAAGGGCTGCAAGAGCTGTCCGCATGCACGGCTGGATCGCTGTTTTCCATGGTTTCGTTTAGCGCGGAATGGAGAGGGCGGCCAGCCACCTGCGATCCGGATCAGGCGTCGCTCGGCGGTTCCCAGACCAGGCTCTGCCGCCATTTCGCCCGCAAGGAGTCGCGCCGCTCCGGATATTTCTCGTCGAGGTAGACCGCGTCGACGACACGATCGGTTCGAAAGCTGCGAAAATCCTTGCGCAGTTCGCACCACGCCGCCAGCAATCGCACGGCTTCGAGATAGCCGATCGCGATCGGCCAGATGATGCGCTCGCTGTCGCGGCCGTGTTCGTCGCGATAGCACAGCGCGATCTTCTTGCCCTCGTGGATATGCGCGCGCGCCCGCGCCATGTCGATGCGGTCGGGTTGCCTGTTCCAGCCGGGGCGGACACGGCTGGCGGGCTCGAGCACGAAGGGCCGGAGCCGCTCCGGCACGGTGTCGGCGATCTTGGCCATCAGGTCCGCGGCGGCTCTGGCCAGCACGGGGTCGGCATGACCGACTACCCATGACGCGCCAAGCACGGCCGCCTCGATTTCGTCGGGCGTCAGCATCAGGGGCGGCATGTCGAAGCCCTTCTCCAGGATGTAACCCATGCCGGCCTCGCCGCGGATCGGCACCCGCTGTTCGATCAGGGTGGCGATGTCGCGGTAGATCGTGCGTTTCGACGTTTCCAGCTCGGCCGCGATGGCATCCGCCGTCAACGGCTTCCGGTTGCGCCGGAGCACCTGAATGATCTGAAACAGCCGGTCCGCGCGTCTCATGGCGAATCTCTTTTTTGATGCGGCCTTGCCGATGCTGACAGCAGGTTGGCAGCAGGGGGGCAGTATACCGGGACAACACCGCAACAAGGGGGATTTTGTCGATGATGATTTTGTACGGACTGGACCTCTGGATATCGATGTCGCCGCTGCTGACACCACGGTGGCAGCAGGGGGTCGATAGCTTGAAGCGACTGCTCAGGAAATCGGGAGCTTCCACATGATCACCCTCTATGGCTTTGGCGCCGGTTTCGGCCTGCCGGAAATCAGCCCGTTTGTGACCAAGACCGAGGTCCAGCTGAAGATGGCCGGGCTCGACTACCGCAAGCGAAAGGCCATGCCGCCGGCGTCTCCCAAGGGCCAGCTGCCCTATATCGACGACGAGGCCGAGATCATCGCCGATTCCACCTTCATTCGCGCGCATATTGAAGGCAAATACGGTTTTGATTTCGACGCGCCGCTGAGTCTGCAGGCGCGTGCGCAGGCCTGGGCGTTCGAACGGATGATCGAGCACCATGTCTATTGGGCACTGGTCGGCGCGCGCTGGGTCGAGCCTGAGAATTTTGCCAAGGGGCCTGCGCATTTCTTCGATGCCGTGCCGGAGCACCGGCGCGAAAAGATTCGCGAAGACGCGCAATTCCGCGTTGCCGAAAACTATTTACTGAGCGGCCTCGGCCGCCATGCGCCGGACGAAGATGTCGACCTTGCGATGCGCTCGCTGTTTGCGCTGTCGGTCCAGCTCGGCGACAAGCCCTTTCTGATGGGAGACGCGCCCTGCGGCACCGATGCCACCGCCTTCGGCGCGCTGGCCGGGATCCTGACGCCCTACTTCAACTCGCCCCTGCGCGAGCGGACCGAGCATTTCGGCAATCTGACGGCCTATGTCGACCGGATGATGCTGCAGTACTATCCGGACTTCGTCTGGGAGAAGCAGCGTGAGGCGGCGTGAATTTGAGTAGGTGCAGCGTCGTCCCTGCGAACGCAGGGACCCATACCGCGTGAACTTTCGACCTGAAGGTGCTGTTCGACTACATCGTGTAACACCGAGCGACGGTGGTTATGGGTCCCTGCGTTCGCAGG
>NZ_JAURXB010000269.1 GCF_030654605.1 Bradyrhizobium sp. | reverse complement strand
TACGGCTTATACGTACTCTCCCCGGTGAGCTACGCTCTGTTGCCACCGTCGCCTGCGAACGGGTTCGCAAGCTTGGCGCCAGCCTTGCGGCGCCAGGACCACACGATTTCGCCGTACGCTTCGGCACCGCTCGTCTGCACGTCCTGTGATCGCTGACGGAGTTTATCCGCCCTGCAATCCCGTTCCGCGCACGACGCCGTAGCGTCCACCGCATCCCGTCCCAACGTTCGGTGACGATGGCCAACGCCCCTTCATCCGGGACAGGATGGCGTGAGATGTACCGGTGATTTGGGTTTCGGGAAAAGCGAAACTTTGCCCGACGGGTTAATTTGTCGCATCACGTCGGGTCGGCTCGGAGGCGGTGCCGAACCTGAAACGGCGACGCAATGCCACCTCTCTAAAGCACCGCGAACTGCGAGTTTCGCAAATCCGTTACCAGCATCAAGCCCGGCGCATGCGTGATAGCGAACGGCAGCCTGGCCGCCGCGATGACGGCTTGCGGAGTGACGCCGCAGGCCCAGAACACCGGAATCTCGTCGTCCTCCACCGGCACCGGATCACCATAGTCGGGTTTCGCGATATCCGCGATCCCGATCGAATGCGGATGACCGAGATGGACCGGCGCGCCATGGACGGCGGGGAACCGCGAGGTGATCTGCACCGCGCGGATGGCATCCGCCGGCTTGAACGGCCGCATCGACACCACCATCGGGCCGGCGAACGGTCCGGACGGCGCACACGCGATATTGGTACGGTACATCGGCACCCGCACATCGCACTCGATGTGGCGGATCGGCAGGTCATCCGCCTGCAATGCCTCCTCGAATGAAAACGAGCAACCGATCACGAAGGCAACCAGATCGTCGCGCCAATGCGCCTTGATGTCGGTGGTCTCCTCCGCCACTTCGCCGTCGCGCCAGATCCGGTAACCCGGCAGGTCGGTGCGGATGTCGAGATCGATGCCGAGCGCGGGAATGCGGGGATCGCCGACGTCGGACATTCCGATGATCGGACACGGCTTTGGATTGAGCTGGCAGAAGCGGTGAAAGGCCCCCGCAAGCTTTTCCGGCAGGATCGCGAGATTGCCCTGGACAAATCCGTTGGCGACACCCGCCGTGGTGGTCGCCATCCCGGCGCGACACGCCAGCCGGGCCTGCAGGCTCGGCAGCATAGGCTCGCTGTGGCTGCCTTGCTCTTTCTTCGTCAGACCGACGTTCATCCCAGCGCTCCGTGCCTCGACAGATGGTGCCAGATAATCCTACCATGCGCCCCGACGATCCGCACACCTGCATTTCCGGAACACTGAATGACCAAGATCACCTCCAACCTGCAAATCGATTCCGCCCGCCTCTGGGACACCATCCACGAAACCGCGAAATTCGGCGGCACCCCAAAGGGCGGGGTGCGGCGGCTGACGCTCGGCCCCGAGGACAAGCAGGTGCGCGACTGGTTCCGCAACGCGTGCGAGGAAGCCGGCCTGGAAGTTCATGTCGATGCGCTGGGCTCGATGTTCGGCCTGCGCAAGGGACGCGACATGTCGAAGCCGCCGGTCGGCCTCGGCTCGCATCTCGATACCCAGCCGACCGGGGGCAAGTTCGACGGCGTGCTCGGCACGCTGGCGGCGCTGGAGGTGGTGCGCACCCTCAATGACGCCGGGATCGAAACCGAAACCCCGATCTGCATCGTCAACTGGACCAATGAAGAAGGCTCGCGCTTCGCGCCAGCGATGATGGCCTCGGCCGCCTATGTCGGCGACTTCACCACCGACGATATCCTGTCGCGCAAGGATATAGATGGCGTCACCGTGGCGGAAGCGCTTGATAGCATCGGCTATCGTGGCGAAGCCGTGGTGGGCACCCAAAAGTTCACCAGCTTTGTCGAGCTTCACATCGAGCAAGGCCCGATTCTGGAGGCCGAGAACAAGACCATCGGCGTGGTCGATTCCGGCCAGGGCGTGCTGTGGTACGATGGCAAGATCACCGGCTTCGAAAGCCATGCCGGCTCAACGCCGATGCCGCTGCGCCGCGACGCGCTGGCGACGCTGTCGGAGATCGTGCTGGCGATGGAGCGAATTGCCAGCAAGCACGGCCCCAAGGCGGTTGGCACCATCGGCGAAGCCGTGATCGCCAACCCCTCGCGCAACGTCATCCCCGGCGAAATCGCATTCACGGTCGATTGCCGCAGCGCCGATGCCGCCATCATGGACACGCTCGACAGGGATTTGCGCGCCGCCATTGCCGAAATCGCGGCGCGGCGCAAGGTCGCGGTCGCGTTCGACCTGATCTGGCGCAAGCCGCCGACCCATTTCGATCCAAAACTGGTCGACGCCGTGGAGAATGCCGCCAGGGCGCTCGGCTATTCCAACCGGCGCATTACCTCTGGCGCGGGCCATGATGCCTGCAATCTGAACACCCGCATTCCGGCGGCGATGGTGTTCGTGCCATGCAAGGACGGCGTCAGCCATAACGAGCTCGAAGACGCCACGCAGGCCGATTGTGCCGCCGGCGCCAACGTGTTGATGCACACCGTGCTGGCGCTTGCCGGCGTGGCAACCTGACAACGGAGAATCCAGTGCGCGGAGTTTTTGTCGACGCCAACGAATCGCTGGCGGTTATTTTCGAACGGCTGGTAAAACCTGGCGATCCCGATGTCAGGATCCATCGCGACCCCGACATCACGCCGGAACAATACCCCGAAGTGCTCGACGGCGCCGAGATCGCCATCGTCGATCACACCGCGCTGCCGACCGCGGTCGCGAAAAAATGCAAGGGGCTGAAGCACGTGGTGTTTCTCGGCACCGGCGCGCGCAGCTACATGAATCCCGAGGAGCTCGCCGAGCTCGGCATCGAAGTACATCTGATCAAGGGCTACGGCGATACCGCCGTCGCCGAAGCCGCCATCGCGCTGATGTGGGCGTCCGCGCGCGGCATCGCGGAGATGGACCGCGAGATGCGCGCCGGCAACTGGCTGCGCGAGGACGGAATGCAGCTGACAAAAAAGACGCTGGGCCTGATCGGTTTCGGCGGCATCGCCGCGGAAGTCGCCCGCATCGCCGGTGGCAGCGGCATGCGCGTGATCGCCTGGAACCGGTCGCCGAAGACGCATCCCGGCGTCGAATTCGTGACGCTGGAAAAGCTGCTCGCCGACAGCGACGTCGTGTCGCTGCATCTGCTGCTGAACGACGAGACCCGCGGCTTCCTGTCGGAAGCACGGATCGCCGCCATGAAGCCGGGCGTGATCCTCGTCAACACCGCGCGCGCCGCTGTCGTGGACGAAGACGCCATGATGTCGGCGCTGAAATCGGGCCACATCCGGCATGCCGGGCTCGACGTCTTCAACACCGAACCGCTGCCCGGGGATCACCCGCTGACCAGGCTGCGCAACGTCACGCTATCGGCGCATTCGGCGTTCCGCACGCCCGAGGCGAGCGAGAATTTGATCGGAGCTTCGCTGGAGCATTGCCGGCGGATCGTGAATTAATTAGCGCATGGCAAACAATTGCGCGCGCCCCCGGGCGTTTCAGTCGCGCATCATGTCTGTGCAGCTGCATGTTGTTCGGCGCCCATTTCACCAACGATGGGCGCGTTCGTGCCCACGTCAAGCGGCAACCCGAGAGTCTCCGCCAATTTCGTCAGTCCGGCATCGTGGCCAACGATCACACAGGCGATTGGATCGTCGTTCCCCAAATTCGCAAACCGCTCACGAAGCCCTGCGGCCGCCAAGCCATCATTAAGCCCTCTGAGCACGGCCTCAAGATCGACGAAATTGCCCCAAAATTCGGGTGCGAATCTGGCTGGCTGGCCAGCAATGGTGCAGTTGACCTCGAGACAGGCCTCACCGTCCATCTGAACACGGATAGCTGTAATCTTCACGCGCGAACCGCCAATTCGCGTTAGGCGGCGCAGTAACACCGCGTAGTCCGGGACGGGATACCTTTCCATATCGAAGGTATAGATTGCCCGCACGCGCCAAAGGAACTTTGTGACTGCCTCGAACCCATCGCCTACATCGAGGGCTTTTTGCATTTTTGTTATCATCGATGGCTTGATCAGACCGCGGCGGTCATCGTCGAGGATGCCGGCAATGAAGAGCCGCTCGATCAACGCAGCAGCGTCAATTCCTGCAGTCTTCACCCGCACGGTAAAGGCTGTCCAGGGATCGATTTTATTCAGATTCCTGACGAGGACGGGACTGGCCGCCTCACCGAACGAGATGAGGGCGCGGGCCGCAGTGGAGGGAGCCCGCTGGTTCTGGGTTTCGTCGAGCATGCGCTCCAGTCGGCTCAATACCTCGGGAGTAGCCGCTTGCTTACCCATTCGGCCAATCGCCTCGGCCACCACGTGCGCGACCGGCGCGTCGTCGGCAAGTTGCAACAAGACCTCCAGAGATGCGCGCCCACGCAGCTTGGCAAAACGTTCGATCGCACCGAGGCGCTCTCCTCCGTCGAGACGCGAACGAACTACCTGTTCAAGGAAGTCCGCCTCCCAGAATGGGGCAGCGGCCGCAAGAGTCGCAAGCATCTGACTGACGTAATTATCGGCGCGATGATCCGAATTGTGCATAACTCTCGAGATCGCGCCGCGCATGAGGAGCGCGATCTCCGCGCGTTGCGCTGCGTCCGCTTCCTTCTTAGCAAACCCCTCCATTGCGTAGATGGCGGCGGGACGACGATAGTCGGTATGACTTGTTTTGCTGCCCCAGCGGAAGGCCCGTTTCATGGCCGCAAGGGTCTTCAAGTCTCGCGTCCGCATCTGCTCAGCGCGCTCTTGGCGCCACATCAAGATGAACGGCAAGAAAACAATGAGGACACATAACGTCCAGAAAATCAGATAGACCCAGAAGAAGAAGGGATCGTCTGTTGGAAGGATTTGCATTGAAGACCTTGCCGCACCACGCGCTAATCGAGCATCTCCGCAACCGCCCTGCCGCAGGCCACCGTATCGGCGTTGCCGCCGAGATCCCGCGTGCGCAGCGTGCGTTCGCCGAGCGTGCGTTCGATCGCGGCCACGATTGATGCCGCGGCGGCCTTCTCGCCGAGATGTTCCAGCATCATCGCGCCGGACCAGATCATGCCGATCGGATTGGCGATGCCCTGCCCCGCGATATCGGGCGCCGAGCCGTGCACCGGTTCGAACACCGACGGGAACAGGCCGGGCGGGTTGATGTTGCCTGACGGCGCGATGCCGATGGTGCCGGTGCAGGCCGGACCGAGATCGGAGAGGATATCGCCGAACAGATTCGAACCAACGACCACGTCGAACCAGTCGGGATGAAGGACAAAATTCGCGGTGAGAATGTCGATGTGGTACTTGTCCCACTTCACTCCAGGATAATTCTTCGCCATCGCCTCCACGCGCTCGTCCCAGTACGGCATGGTGATGGAAATGCCGTTGGATTTGGTCGCCGAGGTCAAATGCTTCTTCGGCCGCGATTGCGCCAGTTCGAACGCGAACTTCAGAATGCGGTCGACGCCGACCCGGGTCATCACGGTCTGCTGGGTGACGAATTCGCGGTCGGTGTCCGGGAACATGCGGCCGCCGACGGAGGAATATTCGCCCTCGGTGTTTTCGCGCACCACCCAGAAATCGATATCGCCGGGCTTGCGGTTGGCAAGCGGCGACGGCACCCCGGGCATCAACCGCACCGGACGCAAATTGACGTACTGATCGAACTCGCGGCGGAATTTTATCAATGAACCCCACAGCGAGATGTGATCGGGAATCTTCGCCGGCCAGCCGACCGCGCCGAAATAGATCGCGTCGTGCTTGCCGATCTTCGCCTTCCAGTCCTCCGGCATCATCTCGCCGTGCTTTTCGTAGTAGTCCCACGAGGCGAAATCGAAATGATCGAAATGCACGGATACGCCGTGCTTTTTGGCGGCCACCTCCAGCACGCGCAGCCCTTCGGGCACCACTTCCTTGCCGATACCGTCGCCGGGAATGACCGCGATCCGGTATTGCTTTTTTTCGTTGCTCATCGGGAGTTTCCTTGATGCCTTTGGAGGTGTTTTGGAGCGCCGGTAACGCCGTTGATTGGACCGGATTGCAATGGACCAAACTCGCCCGCGGCGCAACGCTGCAGTGCAATGTTGACCGCCTCGGGAGTGGCGGCCTAACTATCCGTACCCACCCTTTTCCGACGCCCTCCCCATCACGAGAGAAATCCCATGGATCTGCATTTGCGCGGCAAGCGCGTCCTGATCACCGGCGCATCGAAGGGCATCGGGGCCGCGGCCGCCGAAGCCTTTGCCGAGGAAGGCTGCAACCTCATGCTTGCGGCCCGCAGCGGCGATGCGCTGAAGGCGCTGGCGGAACGGCTGCGGGGGGCGCACCAGATCGATGCCACGGCGCACGTCGTCGACCTGCGCAATCCGCAGGACCTCGCCAGACTGGCGAAGCACGCGGCCGACATCGACATCCTCGTCAACAATGCCGGCGATATCCCCGGCGGCTCGATCGACAGGATCGACGAGGCGACCTGGCGTCACGCCTGGGAACTCAAGGTGTTCGGCTACATCAACCTGACCCGTGCGATTTATGCGCAGATGAAGGCGCGCGGCCATGGCGTCATCGTCAACGACATCGGTGCTGCCGGTGAAAAATTCGACGCCAATTATATCTGCGGCAGCGCCGGCAACGCGGCACTGATGGCGTTTACCCGTGGACTCGGCGGCAAGAGCATGGCCGACAACATCCGCGTGGTCGGCATCAATCCCGGCCCGGTCGGCACCGACCGCCACGTCACGCTGATGAAGACGCGCGCGAAAAACCAGCTCGGCGACGAGAACCGCTACCGGGAACTGCAGAAGGGCATGCCGCTGGGCCGTCCCGCTCATGCCCGCGAGATCGGCGACCTGATGGCGTTTCTGGCTTCGGATCGCTCAGGGTATACGTCGGGCGTGATTTTCACCGTCGATGGCGGGCACACGTCGGGGTGGGGGTAATTACTTAGCCACATACTCGACCTCATCCTGAGGAGCCGCGCGCCTTCGCGCGGCGTCTCGAAGGATCGGCCGCAAGCACCGAGCCTTCTCATCCTTCGAGACGCGGCGAAGAGCCGCTCCTCAGGATGAGGTCGACTGGGATGAGGTCAACTGGCCGTCCTTTCGAACAACTGCCTGATCAGCGTCGTGATCCGTCCCGTCGGCGACAGCATCTCGTTCATGATGGTGAAATGATTGGCGCCCGGGATCTCCTCATACGTCACCGGCAATCCATATCGCGCGCGATGCCCGGCGAAATCCGCGGTTTGCTTGCGCAACAGCGGCAGCTCGGCGTCGCCGACCACCAGCGACAACGGCTTTAGCGCGCTGCCGGCCTGCATCATCGGCGAGTTGCGGCGCGAGGTGGCCTCGTCGAGCCCGAGTTTCGCGTTGAGATAGCTGTGGCGGATCGGCTCGAGATCGTAGATGCCCGATATCGCCATCCCCGCCCGCACATGCGGATTCGACAGCGCCATCGAGGTGAGGTGTCCGCCGGCGGACCAGCCGGCCACCGCGATACGATTGCCGTCGCCGCCCAGCGCCGGCAATTGTGCGGCGAGAAAATCGATCCCGGCATGGATCTCGCCGACGATCTGATCGAGCGTCGCCTCCGGCGCCAGCGTGTAGCCGGTCAGCGCCACATTGATGCCATGCGCCATTGGGCCGTCGGAAAACAGCGCGAAGGTCTCCTTGGCGCGCGTCTGCCAGTAGCCGCCGTGGATGAACAGAAGCGTCGGCGCCTTGTCCCCGGCCTTGAAGAAGTCGATCCGGTTGCGCTCGCGTGGGCCATATCGAAGGTCGAGATGATCGGAAAATTGCGCCCGCTTCTGCTGGGAGCGCCGGTCCCAGCCGGCGACGATGTCGGCACTTGCGGGCACGTGAACGCCGTTATTGAGGCCGAGGTCGCGCTCCTGCTGGCTCATGCTGCGCCAGTCCGGCGCATCTGATGGCGTCGTCATGCTGGGAATCTCCAAAGCCGGCTGTATTTCCACTTTGCCGGAAAATGTTTTACAGCACTAGACAATCCGCGCGCTCAACGCTGAATGAATAGGAGATATGCGAGTGGCCGATCAGGGACTGGTAAAGGCAACGGCGTGCGCCATTGTCGATAAGCTCAACAAGGGCGAAGTCACGCCGCTCGATCTGCTCGACGTGCTGGAAAAGCGCATCGCCGAGGTCGACGGCAAGGTCAACGCGCTGCCGACGCTGTGTTTCGACCGCGCCCGGACCCATGCCAGGGAGCTGATGAAGAAGCCGGTTGGCAGCCGCGGCCTGCTGGCGGGCATGCCGGTACCGATCAAGGACCTCACCAGCGTCAAGGGCGTGCTGACGACGCAGGGCTCGCCGATCTACCGGAACAACATCCCCCCGCGCTCCGATATCCTGGTCGAGCACCTCGAGGACAATGGCGGAGTGATCTACGCCAAGTCCAACACGCCGGAATTCGGCGCCGGCGCCAACACGTTTAACGAGGTGTTCGGCGCCACCCTCAATCCCTGGGATACTTCGCGCTCCGCCGCGGGTTCCTCCGGCGGCGCCGCCGTGGCGCTCGCCACCGGCATGGCGTGGCTCGCCCACGGCTCCGACATGGGCGGCTCGCTGCGCAACCCCGCGAGCTTCTGCGGCATCGTCGGCATGCGCCCGAGCATCGGCCGCGTCGCGCATACGCTGGCCGCCGCGGTCGACCGCAATCTCGGGGTGCAGGGCCCGATGGCCCGCAATGTCGACGATCTCGCGCTGCTGCTCGACGCCATGAGCGGCGAGCATCCGGGCGATCCGCTGTCGCTGCCCGTGCTGCCCAATTCGTTCCTGTCGGCCGCGCGCTCCGGCAACAAGCCGAAGCGCGTTGCCTATTCGCCCGATCTCGGCATCACACCCGTCGATCCCGAGGTCGCCGCCATCACCCGAAAGGCGGCGCAGCGTTTCGCCGAGGCCGGCGCCATCGTCGAGGAAGCGCATCCGGACCTGCGCGAAGCCCATGAATGCTTCCACGTGCTGCGCGCCTTCGACTTCGCGCTGAGCAAGGCGGCGCTGCTGCGCGAAAAGCGCGACCAGCTCAAGCCCGAGGTTATCTGGAACATCGAGGAAGGCCTCAAGCTGACGGTCGAGCAGCTGGAGCGCGCCGAAGCGCAGCGCGTGGCGATGACCATGCGCACGCTGGAGTTTTTCGATACATACGATCTCCTGCTGACGCCCGCGACCATCGTCGCGCCGTTCCCGGTCGAGAACCGCTACGTCGCGGAATGCGCGGGCGTGAAATTCGACAATTACGTCGAATGGCTCGGCATCGTCTATGCGATCACGCTGGTGTGCTGCCCGGCGCTGTCGCTGCCCTGCGGCTTTACAGCCTCCGGCCTTCCGGTCGGACTGCAGATGGTGGCAGCCCCGCGCGGCGAGGCAAAGCTGCTCGCCGGCGCCAGGGTGCTGGAGGATATTCTCGGTATCAGCGGCGCCACGCCGATCGACCCGAGGGCGCCGAAGTAAGGTCTCAAGATCGCCATTGCAAGTTCGGCACCGGCCTTAGGGCCGACCCTGCTGGATGAAACACACACCACTGTCATCGCCCGGCTTGACCGGGCGACCCAGTATTCCAGAGGCGTTTGAGATAGACCGAAACGCCACGGCGTACTGGATCGCCCGGTCAAGCCGGGCGACGACAGTCTTCTGAAGCTGGATTGCTTCGCTTCGCTCGCAATGACGGTTACCTCGCAACCGCGCCACCACCGGCCGCCTTGATCGCGACCGATAGCGCGAGCTCGGTCTGCCTGACCATGTCCTCGACCAGTTCCTCGATGCTGATGTGCGCAGCTTCGCCGGTGAGCAGCCCCTGCTCGGCCAGCATCACCACCCCGTGGACCCCCGTCCAGATGGTCAGGGCATGCCGCTCGCGCAGAAATCCCGGGGCGGGATCGCCCAGTGCCTGCAGCACGAGACCGAAGGTTTCCATCTTCGCATTGCTCAGCTCGCTGTCTTTCGCTACGGCGGCCATCGTGCGCGAGGCGAACATCAATCGGTAAATTCCATTGCGCCGAAGGCCAAAATCCAGCGTGGCCCGCGCGATCCGCGAGAGCCTGGAGTGTTTGGATGGCTTGCTCACCGACTCCCGCAGGACGGCGTTGAACTGGCGGAAGGCCTCCGCGGTAACCGCCTCCAGCAACGCCTCGCGATCGGCGAAATGCCGGTAGGGCGCCGGCTGCGAGACGCCGAGCTGCTTCGCCAGCGCCTTCAGGCTGATCGATTCCGGGCCACCCTGTTCGGCTTCGGCAAGCGCGGCCTGCACCAGGGCGTCCCTGAGATCCCCGTGGTGATAGGTGTTGACAGGCTTGCGGGCTAATCGAGGCGGCATCGGCAATCCCGGACTTTGCCCTTGACACCACAAGGGTGGCGCGAATGTAATAGGCTATAATTTCATGGCGCGGCCAACAAGGTCCGCGCCATTAGAATAACAACAGGAAACGCCATCCACGCAGCCAGACTGCCTGTGACCCAGAGGAAGCGACTCATGTCCGGAAAACTCAGAATACACGTCGACCAGGACAAGTGTCAGGGCCACGCCCGCTGCAAGGCGCTGGCGCCCGAGCTGTTCGAACTCGACGAATTCGGCAATGCGCACGAGGTCGGCGACGGCTCGGTACCCGCCGGGCTCGAGGACAAGGCGTGGCTCGCCAAGTCCAATTGTCCGGAGATCGCGATCGAAGTCACCGAAGAGTAACCGCTTCCCGTCCGTGCCGCCGATTTGAAGCTGCTCACCGATCTTTAGCGCCATCGCAGATCAAGCGAACGAACCAGAGGAAATTACCCTGATGTCCGATTCCGCCCGCGCCATTCCCGATGTCGCCCCCGCGATATCAGATCACCCGCCGGTCAACGACTGGGTGCACGATTTCGACCACACCGATCCGCGCTGGACGGAAAATCCGTATCCGATCTGGGACGAATTGCGGGCGGCATCGCCGGTGGTGCATACCGACCGCTTCCTCGGCTGCTACATGCCGACCACCTATGAGGCGGTGAAGGAGATCGCCTACGACACCACGCATTTCTCCTCGCGCCGGGTCATCGTGCGCGACGTCCGGCCCGAGATCGTCAATACGGCGCCGCCGATCACCTCCGATCCGCCGGAGCACAAGCCGGCCAAGCAGCTGCTGCTGCCGCCGTTCACGCCCGACGCCATGAAGAAGCTGGAGCCCCGGGTCCGCGCCATCTGCAATGAGCTGATCGACGAATTCATCGCCGACGGCCGATGCGACGCCGCGGCGCGCTATACCAAGCACATTCCGGTGCGCGCCATCGCCCACATGCTCGGCATTCCGCAAAAGGACAGCGACCTCTTCATCAAGTGGATTCACGAGATTCTCGAACTCGGCATCAAGGACGACGCCACCATGATGCGCGCGGTCCACGAGATGACCGGTTATTTCCACGGCCATATCGAGGCGCGCAAGCAGAACCCGACCGACGATTTGATCACGACGATGATGAACGCCCGCGACAAGAACGGCCAGCCGCTGTCCGACGGGCACGTGCTGGGCTCGTTGCGGCTGCTGCTGATCGCCGGGATCGACACCACCTGGAGCGCGATCGGCGCCTCGCTGTGGCATCTGGCGAAGACGCCCGCCGATCGAGACCGCCTGATCGCCGAGCCGGAACTGATGCCGACGGCGATCGAGGAATTGCTGCGCGCCTATGCGCCGGTGACGATGGCGCGCGAGGTGATGAAGGACACCGTAATCAGCGGCTGCCCGGTCAAGCACGACAACATGGTGCTGCTGTCGTTCCCCGCCGCCAACCGAGATCCCGCCGTGTTCCCCGACGCCGACAAGGTTGTGCTCGACCGCAAGGAGAATCGCCACGTCGCCTTCGGTCTCGGCATTCACCGCTGCGTCGGCTCCAACCTCGCGCGCATGGAGATGACGGTCGCGATCGAGGAATGGCTGAAGCGCATTCCTGACTTCAGGCTCGACCCGGCCGGCCAGGTCAGGTGGTCCGAGGGCACCGTGCGCGGGCCGCGGCAACTGCCGGTGCTGTTCGGCAAATCGGCCTGAGGCGTTCGCCTCCGCAGCTTCCCATGCTAGACATCAGGCTCTGACCACATCAGAACCGAAGGTCCCGCATGGCCGAAGCAGACGAACCGCCTCCGGACTCCAAGCTGACGCGCAGCAAGCAGCGCTGGGCGCAGGAGGGCCGCTTCCTCACCGGCAAGACCTCCCGTGCCGACGAGCAGCGCCTGCCGCCGGGGCAGCATCTGACCCGGGACTGGCCCACTCTCGACCTCGGCCTGACACCGAATATTTCACGGGAGCGATGGCGGCTCGATGTCTATGGCGCGGTGGAAAATCCGATCTTCTGGGATTTCAGGCAGTTCACCGGCCAGCCGCAGACACAATTCACCTCAGACATCCATTGCGTGACGACGTGGTCGCGCTACGACAACCAGTGGGAGGGGCTTTCGACCCGCGACCTGCTCGACGCCTGCCGGCCGCGCGAGGAAGCAGGTTTCGTGGTGCTGCATTCCCATGACGGCTACACCACCAATCTCGCGCTGCAGGATTTCGCCGTCGAAGACGCCTTGCTGGCGCATAGCTGGTCCGGTACGCCGCTGGAGCAGGAGCACGGCGGCCCGGTGCGACTCGTGGTGCCGCATCTCTATTTCTGGAAAAGCGCTAAGTGGCTGCAGAGCATCGAATTCCTGGCCGAGGATAAGCCTGGCTATTGGGAGGTGCGGGGCTATCACAACCGGGGTGACCCGTGGAAGGAAGAGCGGTATTCGGGGGACTGACTTCTTCCCCTCTCCCATCGGAAGAGATTGAACTTCGAGCGTAGCGCGAAGTTCGGGTGAGGAGTTATGATCCCTCGACAAACCGTACCCCTCACCCGGCGCTTCGCGATAGCCAATGCAAAGAATTGGCGCCTTGTTTAAGAACGGCGGCCGCAGACCGCCTATGCTCTCCCAAAGGGAGAGGTGAAGATGGAGAACGCCGTGCCGACTGAACGTTTTCAATTCACCAGCGCGCAAGGCCATCAGCTCGACGCCGCGCTCGATCTGCCCGAGGGAACACCGCACGCCTATGCGCTGTTCGCGCATTGCTTCACCTGCGGCAAGGACGTGCTGGCCGCCAAACGCATCGCGACCGCGCTGGCGGCCAGGGGCATCGCGGTGCTGCGGTTCGATTTTACGGGGCTGGGCTCCAGCGAAGGCGACTTTGCCAACTCGACCTTTTCCTCCAATGTCGCCGACCTGGTGCGGGCCGCCGACCATTTACGCGAGACCCGTCAAGGTCCGTCGATCCTGATCGGCCACAGCCTCGGCGGCGCCGCCATTCTCGCCGCTGCCGGGCAGATTCCGGATGCCAGGGCCGTCGTGACCATCGCTGCTCCGTCCGATCCCACGCATGTTACGCATCTCTTCAAGGACCGCATCGAGGACATCCGCAAGCATGGCAAGGTCGAAGTCCAGCTCGCCGGCCGGCCGTTCCACATCACCCGCGAATTCGTCGACGACATCGCCGAGCACAGCCTGATGGCGCAGGTGGCAAAACTGCACAAAGCGCTGCTGATCATGCAATCGCCGACCGACGACACCGTCGGCATCGACAACGCCACGAAAATTTTCGTCGCCGCCAGACATCCCAAGAGTTTCGTCTCGCTGGCCGGCGCCGACCATCTGCTCTCCGGCAAACGCGACGCCGCCTATGTCGCCGGTGTCATCGCCGCCTGGGCGGAGCGTTATGTCGATCTCGCGTTGCCCGAGCAGCCCGCCGTTTCAGGTAACGCGCCGCGCAAGGTGGTGGTGAGCGAAACCCGCAACGGCAAATTCCAGCAGACCGTTTCGGTCGGGCCACATCAATTGGTGGCGGACGAGCCGATTGCCGCCGGCGGCGACGACAGCGGACCCGGGCCCTATGACTACCTGCTCGCCGGCCTCGGCGCCTGCACCTCGATGACCATGCGGATGTATGCCGACCGCAAGTCGCTGCCGCTGGACCGCGTCACGGTGACGCTCGACCACCGCAAGATTCACGCGGAGGATTGCGCCGAGTGCGAAACCAAAGTCGGGATGCTCGACCAGATCGAGCGTGTCATTTCCATCGAAGGCGCGCTCGACGCCGAACAGCGCGCGAAATTGATGGAAATCGCCGACAAGTGCCCGGTGCACCGCACGCTCAAATCGGAAATCCGCATTGTCACATCAGCGGCGGATTGACGAAGCGTTCACCTCTCCCCGCTTGCGGGGAGAGGTCGGATCGCATCGCCAGATGCGATCCGGGTGAGGGGGTACGGGTTTATCCATAAACACAGACTTCGCGGAGAGCCCCCCTCACCCCGGCCCTCTCCCCGCAAGCGGGGCGAGGGAGAAGATCAGGCCGGCACCAGCGGCTGAACCCGCAGCACGCCGCGCAGTCCGGCGGCGGTGCCCAGCAAGATTCCGCCGACCGCGACGAACGACGCCAGCGCCAGCGTCGACAGACCGGTGAGGCCCTGCCCGATCGAGCAGCCATAGGCCATGGCACCGCCCGCGCCCATCAGGGCGGCGCCGCCGATCGAACGGAGCATGTGTCGTGGCGAGGAAAAGCCTTCCCACTGGAAGCGGCGCGTGATCAGCGCCGTCAGCAGGCTGCCGGCAAACACGCCGGCCACCATGGCGATGCCGAAATTCAGGGTCAGCCCGGTCGAGAGCATGACGTATTGCACGCTGTCGGCGATCGGCGCGATGAAGGTCAGCGAGGTCACGGCGGCCGGATTGAAATCGTCGGCGCCGAGATAGCCGGTGGCGAACCAGCCTGCGGTGACCAGCAGGCCGACGGCGAGCCCCGCGGCGATCTGGCCCCAGGCGCGCTGGAACGGCGCATGCGCAAAAGCGAAGATGATCAGCGCGCCGGAGATCGCGGACGCCGCGAGCATGCGGGCGACGGTTTCGCTGAGGCCGAAGGTCGACAGCAGCGCCGGCAGGGAGATGAAATTCGGCGCGCTCTGCGTCGCCTGCAGCACGGCGACACGGCCCGGCGCGATCAGGCCCTTCAGCGTCATCTGGGCGGCAATGCCGAGCACGATCACCACGACGAACGAACGCAGATTGCCGCGCCCGAGCAGCACCAGCGCGCGCGAACCGCAACCATTCGACAGCACCATGCCGTAACCGAACAGCAAGCCGCCGAAAAACATCAACGGCGCGGAAAACGACGGCTGCAGGTAGATCGTCTTGCCGAGATCGACGACGCCGCCGGCCGCGAGCAGCTGTGCGGCTGCGATCGCAACCCCCAGCGCCAGCGCGTAGGTCCGGATCAACCGGCTGTCGCCATCGGCCCACCAGCCGCGCAAGCCGGAGAGCAGGCAGAAGCCGCTCAACAGAGCGACCGCACCATAGGCAAGACCGATCAACAGTCCGCTCGCGACGACGATGTTGGCAACACCTTGCACTGGATTTTCCCTGGAGCTTCGCGGGCGTAATGGCCCGCACAGCTCAAATAAGATGCGAATTCGGCTCCGCTATAACGCTTCTCGCATAGGCCCGTCCACGGCGCGCCGTAACAAGCAATGAAGCCACCGCACGATGCGCTGAAAAGAGAATAGAACCATCGCCCTCATTCGGAATGAGAGAGGATTTGTTCCACGACGATTTCAGGAAGATTCGGCTCGCGCCTATCCCGCCGGCCGCAGGATCACCCGATCGCGCGAGGAACCGGCAACCGCGAGGAAGGCGGCTTTCGCCTGTTCCAGGGAAAAGACCGCACTCGGCTGGATCGGAAACGGTTTCAGGTGCCCGCTGGCAAACCCCGGACCGAGCTCCCGCAGCACCGCGCCAGTGGCGATCGATGACAATCCCAGCGTATCGATGCCGACATAGGTGTGCTGGCCGCGATAGAATTCCAGGATGTTGAATGGCACGATGCGGTCGATGGCGGCGATCAGGATCTGGCGTCCCCGCAACGCCAGCGACTGGTGCGCCGCCTGAAAGTAGGGATCGCCGACGGTGTTGAAGACGATGTCGGCGCCCTTGCCGTCCGTGAGTTCGCGAACACGCGCGGCGACGTCCGTCATCGAGGCGTCGACGATTTCAACCTTGCCGTTGACATGGCCTGCATAGGGTTCGCTCTTGCGCACCACGCCGATCACGCGGGCGCCGTGCCAGCTCGCGATCTGCACGGCGGCCTGGCCGACCTTGCCGTTGACGCCCATCACCAGCACCGTCTCATGGCTTTTCGGCGTGCCGGCGCGCCTGAAACCTTCCATCGCGGTGACGAAGGGCACGCCTATTCCGGCGGACTCTTCCCACGATAAATTTCGTGGCTTCTCCACCACGGCTTCGGTTTCCACCGCCAGATGCGTGGCGTGGCTGCCGTCGCGGCGGATCCCGAGGTCGCCCGAGGAGCCGAACACCTCGCGCCCGATCCAGTCGGCGGGGCCGTCGATCACAAACCCCGCATAGTCGCGGCCGGGCGTGCGCGGGAACACCGCGTAAGGCATCAGACCGGTGGCGGCCTTGACGTCGGAGGGATTGACCGCCGCCGCCTTGACCTCGACCAGCAGCTCGTTCGCGCCCCGCACCAGCGGCCGGCGCTCGACGCCGGGTGCGAGCGAAGCCGGGTTGTCGGCCTTCGCCGGCAGGCGCACGCAGAGCGCCTCCACCGTAACGGGCGGATCATCTGGTTTTGGGGGGGCAGGCATCATGGCGCTTCCGATTGAGTGGCGTTTTCCGGCGATTAGACGCCGCAGGGATCGTTGACACCATGGTGGCTTCGCATCATGACTAACCGGTTGATCGGTTAGTTCAAGAGGCTTGTTCCAACAGGCCCGCACCGACCCCGGGGAGACCGAGAGTGAACGTCAAGGCCACGCTTTCGCCCGATGACCTCGCGCGCGCCTGCGCCGACGCGATGTGGCGGGAAGACGACGCCAGCAAGGGCCTCGGCATGGAGATTTTGGCGGTCGGGCCCGGCCACGCGACCCTGATGATGACCGTGCAGCCGCACATGGTCAACGGGCAGCGCATCGCGCATGGCGGCTTCATCTTTCTGCTGGCGGATTCGACTTTCGCCTATGCCTGCAATTCCCGCAACGAGCGCACCGTCGCGGCGCAGTGCGACATCACCTTCATCAAATCGGGCAGGCTCGGCGACCGGCTGGTCGCGATGGCACGGGAGGTTTCGCACAGCGGGCGCTCCGGCATCTACGACATCAGCGTCACCGTCGACGACGTCGTGATCGCCGAGTTTCGTGGCCATTCCCGCACCGTCGGTGGCACCTGGCTGCCGTCCGGAGCCGACACCAAATCGACATAGGCGGCTGATTCACGAGACCTCCAGGAAACGCGCCAGGAAACCTACAATGGCTTTGACGAACGCTCGATCCAGCAGCAGTTACAGCGCCGAAATGGACGAGGCCGAACGGGCGTCGCGCGACGAGATCATCGCGCTTCAAACAAAACGCATGGCATGGACGCTGGCGCATGCCTATGACAACGTTGCGCACTACAAACAGGCTTTCGACAAGGCCGGCGTGAAGCCTGCAGACTTCCGGCAACTGGCCGACCTCGCGAAATTCCCGTTCACGGTCAAGACCGACCTGCGCGACAATTATCCGTTCAACATGTTCGCTGTCGCCCGCGAAAAGCTGGTCCGGGTCCACGCTTCCTCCGGTACCACGGGCAAGCCGATCGTGGTCGGCTATACGAGGGCCGATATCGACATGTGGTCGGACGTGATGGCCCGCTCGATCCGGGCCGCGGGCGGTCGCACCGGCATGATCATCCACAATGCCTATGGCTATGGCCTGTTCACCGGCGGGCTCGGGGTGCACTACGGCGCGGAAAAGCTCGGCTGCACCGTGGTGCCGGTCTCCGGCGGCATGACCGAGCGGCAGGTGCAGCTGATCAACGATTTCAGGCCCGACATCATCACGGTGACGCCGAGCTACATGCTGGCGATCCTGGATGAGTTCAGGCGCCAGGGCCTCGACCCGCGCCAATCGTCGTTGAAAATCGGCATCTTCGGCGCTGAGCCCTGGACCAATGCGATGCGCGCCGAGATCGAGGGCTCGTTCGACATGGACGCCACCGATATCTACGGATTGTCCGAAGTCATGGGCCCCGGCGTCGCGCAGGAATGCATCGAGAGCAAGGACGGGCTGCACATCTGGGAGGATCATTTCTATCCTGAAGTGATCGACCCCGAGACCGGCGCCGTGCTGGCCGACGGTGAAAAGGGCGAGTTGGTCTTCACCTCGCTGACCAAGGAAGCGTTTCCGGTGATCCGCTACCGCACCCGCGACCTGACGCGGCTGCTGCCGGGCACGGCGCGGCCGGGCATGCGGCGCATGGAGAAGGTGACCGGGCGCTCCGACGACATGATCATCCTGCGCGGCGTCAACCTGTTTCCGACCCAGATCGAGGAAATCCTGCTCGCCACCGACTGGTGTGGCGGTCACTTCGTCATCGAATTGACGCGCGAGGGGCGGATGGACGAATTGACGATACTGGCGGAAGTCCGCCCCGGAAGCTGGAACGACGAGGGGCTCGACGAGCACGCCGAACTGGTCAGGGTTCACATCAAGAACACGATCGGGATCACGGCCCACGTCAGGGCGGTTGCGCCCGATTCGCTGGAGCGCTCGCTCGGCAAGGCCCGGCGCGTCTACGACAAGCGACCGAAGGAATAGGTGTAATCGAGTCCCAGCCGCGGCGCGCATCCTCAGATGCGCAATTGCGCATCGGGGAGTGCTCTCACGACGTCATTGCGAGGAGCACTTGCGACGAAGCAATCCAACTTCTTCCGCCAAGTCCAGGATGGATTGCTTCGCGGAGCCTGTCATCGGGCGCGCATTCGCGCGACCCGTTGGCTCGCAATGACGGCTGGTTACACGTGGTCGTAGTCCACCACGACCCTGTCCGAAGTCGGCTTCGCCTGGCAGGTGAGAATGAATCCCGCCTTCAGCTCCCACGGCTCCAGCGAATAATTGACTTCCATCTCGGCGCTGCCGTCGACCAGCTTGGCGCGGCAGGTACTGCACATGCCGCCCTTGCAGGCGAACGGAAGATCCATGCCGGCGCGTAACGCCGCGTCGAGAATGCCTTCGCCCTCGGCGACCGGTACCTCGCGGCGCTTGCCGTCGATGATCAGGGACGCCATCGCCCTGGGTGGCGCGCCCGCCGCGATGACGGTCTTGGGACGCGGCTTGCCACCGAATTCCGAAACAAACCGTTCGACGTGAAGGCGATCGGCGGCGATACCGATATCCCGGCAGGTGGCCTCGATGTCCTCGCTCATGCCGGTCGGACCGCAGATGAAGACGTGATCGACGTCGGATGCCGGAACCAGTGAGCGCAGCAGCACCCTCACCTTTTCGCCGTCGAGCCGGCCCTGCAGGATCGGAATGTCCTGCTCCTCGCCCGAGATTACGTGGAAGACCGAGAGCCGCTGCATGAAACGATCCTTCAACTCCTCGAGCGTCTCGCGAAACAGCATGCCGCCGGTGGAGCGGTTGCCGTAGAACAGAAAGAACCGGCTTTTCGGCTCGCGCGCCAGCACGCCCTTCACGATCGACAGAACAGGCGTGATGCCGGAGCCGGCGGCGAAGCCGACATAGGTCCGCGCCTCCTCGGGCGCCGGCGCGACGCCGAAGCGGCCGGTCGGGGTCATGACGTCGAGTTGATCGCCGGCCTTCAATTCGTCGGCCGCCCAGTTCGAGAACGCGCCGCCGTCGACCTTCTTCACCGCGATGCGCAACTCGCCGTCGTCGGGCCCGGAGCAGATCGAATAGGAGCGGCGCACTTCCTCGCCGTCCATGGTGGTGCGCAGGGTCAGATACTGGCCGGGGACGAAATGGTAATCGTCCGCGAGTTCGCGCGGAATCGCAAAGGTCATCGACACCGCATCGGCGGATTCGCGGCGCAGGTCGTTGACGGCGAGGCGGTGGAAGCGCGGTGCGTGGGACATCGGAAATTGAGCTTTCCATCTATCAACATCATTGCGAGCGCAGCGAAGCAATCCATTCTTTCTTTGCGTGGAGAGATGGATTGCTTCGCTACGCTCGCAATGACGGGGGTGACGACACTAATGGCACTTGAAATAATCGAACGGTTCGCGGCAGCTCTTGCAGCGCCACAGCGCCTTGCAGGAGGTCGATCCGAACTCGCTGAGCACCTCGGTGTCGCCGGAGCCGCATTGCGGGCACGTCACCTGCTGCACGCCGAACAGCGCGCGGCGGGAGCCGGCGGCCTGCGGCGGCGCGATGCCGTATTCCCTGAGCTTGCGGCGGCCGTCTTCGCTCATCCAGTCGGTGGTCCAGGCCGGCGACAGCACGGTGCGCACCTTCGAATTGCGAAAGCCCTCGCGCTCCAGCGCCAGTTCGATCTCCAGCGTGATCATGTTCATCGCGGGGCAGCCGGAATAGGTCGGCGTGATCGCCACCTCGACCTGGCCATCCCTGATCGCGACATCGCGGAGCACACCGAGATCGGCGATGGTCAGCACCGGGATTTCCGGATCGACCACGGAGGCCGCGGTATTCCAGGCGTGCTGGCGCAGCTCGGCATCGTTGAATAATGCGGTCACCATGTGGCTCCCGGGAAGGTGCGCGGCATCGATTGCAGTTCACTGAGCAGATGCCCGAGATGCTCGCTGTGCCGGCCGTCGCGGCCGCCCTGCTGCATCCAGTCGCTCTTGGGCAGTGCGAGCGTCGCCTCGCCCACGACATTGGCAACGGTTTTCAGCCATTGCGGCCGCAGGCTGGCGGGGTCGACCGAGATGCCGGCGTCGACCAGGGCGCGCTCGCTGGCGTCATTACGGAACATTTCGCCGGTAAAGGCCCAGAGATGGTCGATCGCGGCCTGCGCGCGGGCGTGGCTTTGTTCGGTGCCGTCGCCGAGCCGGACGATCCATTCCGACGAGTGTCGCAAGTGATAGGCGCTTTCCTTTTCGGATTTGGCCGCGATCGCGGCCAGCGTGGCGTCAGCGGATTTCATCATCGCGCGCCAATAGAGATCGGCGAAGGCCGAATAGAAGAACTGCCGCACCATGGTGTGGGCGAAATCGCCGTTCGGCTGCTCCAGCAGCAGCAGATTTCGATACTGCCTGACGTCGCGCAGATAGGCGAACTTGTCCTCGTCGTTGCCCTTGCCCTCGACCTTGGCCGCGTAGGAATAGAGTTCGCGGGCCTGGCCGAGCAAATCGAGGCCCATATTGGCGAGCGCCATATCCTCTTCCAGCATGGGCGCATGGCCGCACCATTCCGACAGCCGGTGTCCCAGGATAAGCGCGTCGTCGGCGCGGCGCAGCGTATACAGCACCAGCGGCGTTTCAGAGACGGAGATGGATGCGACTGCCATATTCAACCTGCTTGCCTATTCTCCGCCCTCATCTGAGGAGCGCGCCCCTCTTGGGCGCGCGTCTCGAAGGATGGCCGCGAGTCATTTCCTCGTCGCCATCCTTCGAGACGCCCCGCGAAGATGCGGGGCTCCTCAGGATGAGGGCTGTGTTTGCTGCACGCCGCAATCCCAAGACTTCACATATGCCCGACTTCGTCCGGCACTTCATAAAACGTCGGATGCCGGTAGATCTTGGATTCCGCCGGCTCGAACATCATGCCCTTGTCGGCGGGGTCGGACGCGGTGATCGCGCTCGACGGCACCACCCAGATCGACAGCCCCTCGCCGCGGCGGGTGTAGAGGTCGCGCGCGGCCTGCAGCGCCATGGTCGCGTCGGAGGCATGCAGCGAGCCGACATGCTTGTGTGCGAGCCCGTTGCGGCTGCGAATGAAGACTTCCCAAAGCGGCGTGTTCGGCGTGGCCATGACGGTTCCCTCAATCCTATTCGGCGGCCTGCGCGGTTTGCCGGTGCCTGCGTTTTTCGGCATAGGCCTCTGCGGCCTCGCGCACCCAGGCGCCTTCGTCATGGGCCTTGCGGCGCGCCGCCATCCGGTCGTGGTTGCAGGGACCGTTGCCGGCCAGCACCTGCTTGAATTCGTCCCAGTCGATCGCGCTGTATTCCCAGTGTCCGGCTTCATTCTGCTTCATGCCGGGGTCGGGAATGGTCAGGCCGAGATACTGCGCCTGCGGCACCGTGGCATCGACGAATTTCTGGCGCAGCTCGTCATTGGAGAAGCGCTTGATCTTCCATTTGGTGGAGGTGTCGCTGTGCTGGCTGGCCTGGTCCGGCGGGCCGAACATCATCAGCACCGGCCACCACCAGCGGTTCAGCGCGTCCTGTGCCATCGCCTTCTGTTCATCGGTGCCGCGCGCCAGCGTCAGCATGATCTCGTAGCCCTGGCGCTGGTGAAAGGATTCCTCCTTGCAGACCCGAATCATCGCGCGCGCGTAGGGACCGTAGGAACAGCGGCACAGCGGAATCTGGTTCATGATCGCCGCACCGTCGACCAGCCAGCCAATCACGCCGATGTCGGCCCAGGTCAGGGTCGGATAGTTGAAGATCGAGGAATACTTTGCCTTGCCTGCCAGCATCAGGTCGACCAGTTCCTCGCGCGAGGCGCCGAGCGTTTCAGCCGCGGCATAGAGATAGAGCCCGTGGCCGCATTCATCCTGCACCTTGGCGAGCAGCGCCGCCTTGCGGCGCAGCGACGGCGCGCGGGTGATCCAGTTGCCTTCGGGAAGCATGCCGACGACTTCGGAATGGGCGTGCTGCGAAATCTGCCGGGTCAGCGTCCTGCGATAGGCCGCCGGCATCCAGTCATTCGGCTCGATGCGCTCTTCGGCATCGATCCGCGCCTGGAACGCGGCGGCGCGCGCGGCGTCCTCGATATGGCGGTCATCCGCATCGGACGTGTTGAGCGCCTGCGTGTACATACCGATCTCCCTGGAGATTCTTAACATATATCAAGACAAGAGGAACTCAAGTCAATTTTGTAACATGATTACGGGTTCCCGAACCGGCGCGCCAGTTCCTTGCCGGCTGCGGGCAGCGGCCCGGCCGGATTGGTCCCGTTGCGGTCAAGCCATCGTTCGGACGCAGCAAGCACCCCGCGATAGATCTCGGCGCACAGCACGCGGGCGGCCCGGCCCGGCCAATCCGCCGGCAGCAAGGCGGTCGGCAGCAGCGGATCGCGCAGCACCACCCGCCGGTAATGATGGATCAACAGGATCCGCGCGGTGAAGGCGTCGATATCCGACATGCGGCCGCCGCGGCCGACCCAGCCGCGCAGGGGCTCGAATGTCTTCATGAACTTCAGATAGGCGTCGGCGGTGCGATCGAGCGGCCAGCTTTCGCTGAGCAGGCGGCGGCCGCTGTCGTCCTCTGCCGAGACCTCAAGACGGATCGCGGAGGCGGCTTCCTCCGGGATCGGCACGCCTGACGGCGCTACCCACACGCCCGGCAGCGGGTTGCCAAAACCGGCATTCTTCAGCGCCTCGCGCGCGGCGTCGCGGCCTTCGCCGGTGCCGATCAGCAGCAGTTCGAAGCGCCCGGTCCATTCGGAAGCTTGCGGATCATAGATGTGCCGTGTCGCGGCATCGAAGGTCTGCCGCCCCTTCCCCGCCAGCCGATAAAAGCTGTTGCGGCCGACCTTGTCGCGCTCGAGCCAGCCGTCGGCGGCGAGCCGCGACATCGCGGTGCGCACCACGCCGCTGTCGATGTCGATCGATTTGAAGAATTCAAGCAGCGTGCCGAGCCAGACCGAACCGCCGCGCGGCACGATGGCATCGCCGAACACCGTGATGACGATGGAGCCGGTGCGCGAAGGCTCGCGCTTCAGCTGTTCGACGATGCGGGCAAGCGGCTGCGGCATGCGCAAGGCATAGCGCGTTTTCCGGGAAAGCGACAACGGCGGCGAGCCGGACTCTCATGGTTCGAGACGCGCGCCGGACAGCGCAAGGGCGCTGCCGGACGCACTCCTCACCATGAGGGATCAACGGTCCTCATCCTGAGGAGCATCGCCAGCGGCGATGCGTCTCGAAGGATGGCAGCAGGCCGTGTGCCAGATGGTTCAAGATGCGCGCCGGACAGCGCAAGGGCGCTGCCGGACGCACTCCTCACCATGAGGGAGCGGCAAACTTACCGATGCGGATCGGGATAGACCATGCTGCGCCAGCCGCTGCGCTGGAACGGCGCCCACTGGCCTTCGGCCTGAGCCAGCCGATCGGCGACCGCGTAGACCACGGCGGGGTGATGACCCATGCCGCAATGGCTGCCTTCGACCTCGATGCTTTCCGATGTCGGCGAGGTCTTTTCCATGCAGCCCTGCCACGCGCAGATGCCATCGGTGCGGCTGAAGATCGCGGTGGTCGGCACCGGTGGCGTTTCCGAAAGCGATCCGCCGAAGCGATGATCTTCTTCGTCGGCGCTGCGGCCGCTCGCCATCTCGTAGACCTGCCAGGCGTTGGTCGCCTTCGGGCCGCTGGCGAACGGGCTGCCGAGGGTGATCACCGAGCGCACGCGGTCCGGCATCATCTTGGCGAGTTGACGCGCGTAGAGACCGCCGAGGCTCCAGCCGACCAGACTGATCTTGCGGCCATGTTTGTCGTTGAGTTCATGCACCAGGTCGACCATGGCATGTTGCACGCCGTGGCGCAGGCCGAGATTGCGGCCCTGGCGCCAGCCGCTGGCGGCATAGCCGCGGTTGTTCAGGAAGCTGCGCAGCGGCCGCGTCGAGGTGTCCGAGGCCATCAGCCCGGGCAGCACCAGCACCGGATGCCCGTCTCCCCGGGGGGCGAGACTGAGCAGCGGCAGGGCTCCAAGAAAGGCGCCAAACTCGTGAAGGGCGCGCCCCTCCATGAACATCAGGGTTTTGGACGGTGCGCGCAGCGTCTGGGTAGTCGCGGACATCATAGCTCCTCTCTGAGCCAGCCCCTTGCAATCTGGCAGCCGGCCTGTCGACCATAGGAAGACGCAAACCTCGTCAAATCGTTCCGCAACGCAACATCACTTCAATCAAGCTATGGCGCTGATTCCGGCATTCAAGCGGTTGACCCGCCCCGGGACAATAGGCCGCCGCACTTAAAAGGAACCGAGTGTTGATTTAGTCACAGCATCCGAACCAGTAATTCCACGGTGTAGAGCGCCAATCCGGCGAGCCCGCCGATCAGCGAACCGTTGAAGCGGATGTACTGCAGGTCCTTGCCGATGTTGATTTCGATCAGCGCGATCAACTGGCCCATATCCCAGCTCTTGACCTGATCGGAGATGAAGCTCGACACGCCGCTCTTCTGATCGGCGATGAAACTTCTGAGCACCGCGACGAGGCCCTGGTTGATTTCGGCGCGCAGCTCGGCATCGGCTGCCAGCGTCTCGCCGGCCTTCACGGACATTCCGGCCAGATGCTGCTGCAGCACCTGGGTCTCGCCGGAGGCGCTGCGCTCGATGAACGATCGCGTATTCGCCCAGATGTTGCGCGCGAGGTCGCCGAGTTCGGGGCGCGCCAGCAGATCGCGTTTCAATCCGTCGATGCGGTCGGCGAAGGCCTTGTCGCTGCCGAGCCGGTCGACGAACGACAGCAGCATGCGGTTGAACTCGTCGCGGAATGGATGCTTCGGATCGTTTTTCACTTCCTCGAAGAACGTCGTCGCGGAAGCCACGATCCGGTTCACCAGGAACTTGTCGGCACGATACAGCTTCAGCAGCGTCGGCAATTCGCCGCGGATTTTTTCCCGTATCACGGCCATGGTTTCGGCTTGCGTCAGCGACTGATGCACCACGCGCAGGATGTCGTCGAGCAGGCCTTGATGCCGTCCCTCCTGCACGAAGCCGCGCAGCGTGCCGGCGGCAAGCGGCGCCAGGTCGATTTCCTGCAGCTGGGTGGTGATGCGGCGGGTGATGAACGTCATCAACCCCGAGGTTTCCGTCGCCGACAACGCTTCCGGCAGCAACCGCAGCGCGAAGCGCGCGAGATCGTCGCTGCGCTTGCGGTCGCGCAGCCAGTCGGCGACGAACGAACCGAAATCGATCTGGCGCAGCTTGGCTTCGACCGGGGCTGCTTCGAGGAAATGCACCTCGATGAATTCGCCGAGCTTGTCGGCGATGCGGTGCTGGTTGCTCTGGATGATCGCGGTGTGCGGGATCGGCAGGCCCAGCGGCCTTTTGAACAGCGCCACCACGGCGTACCAGTCGGCCAGCCCGCCAATGGTGGCAGCCTCCGCGAACGCGGCGACGAAGCCGAATGCGGGATGCACATGCAAGAGCGCCTTCGCCGTCACGAACAGCGCCAGCGTGCCCGCCAGCACCAGCGTCGCCATCGCCTTGACCCGCCGCAACTCGGCCGCGCGGGCGGCATCGCCGGGAGAGTCGAAGGAGAAGGTGGCGGGAATGGGCATGCGGGCTTTCGCGGCGGGGTGCTCTGTACATAGGTGCTACGCACACCGCCGTCATCCTGACCGGACCAATATGTATCGTGTCCCGGACGCGGTGCAGCGTTCTTCACGCTGCTCCGCAGAGCCGGGACCCATGACGGCTGTGGTGACGCATGGACCCCGGCTCAGCAGCGCACCGCTAGCGCGCTGCGCTGCGTCCGGGGAACGCAGGACCCAAAAAGAAGGCCCGCCTAAGCGGGCCTTCGAATTATCGGCTGGTCGAAATGCGATCAGGCGGTCTTGGTGTAGACCTTGGAGAAGTTGTCCTGAGCGGTCTTGGCGCCGTCAGCGACGAGCTTGCCGAGATATTCGCTCGAGGCCTTCGCCCGCGACACGAACACTTCGCCGCG
>NZ_JAURXB010000264.1 GCF_030654605.1 Bradyrhizobium sp. | reverse complement strand
GCAGGTGTTGATGCGGTTGCAGAACGGCCTCGCGGTATCCGGCGTATCCTATCTGGAGACGATGCGATGGCGCGGTCCGGCGCTGGCCGCGCACAACGCCGCGGTCGCCGGGATCGATGCCATGATTGCGCCGGTGTCGCCGGTGGCAGCGCCCACCATCGCCGAGAGCGACGTCGGCAACAGTCCCGACGCCGAGGCGACGATCCAGCGGCTGACGCGATTCACCCGCCCGATCAATTACCTCGGACTGCCGTCGCTTTCGATTCCGGCGGGCTTCACCCAGGTGGGCTTGCCGGTCGGTATGCAACTGGTCGGCCGTTCGTTCGATGAAGCCATGATTTTGCGGATTGGTGCGGCGTTCCAGCGCGCCACCGATTTCCACGACCGGGTACCGAAACCAGCATGAGCAATCTCGTCGAGATCAACAACCTCAACATTCGCTTTTCCGGCGAGCGCACCGTGCATGCCGTCAACGATCTCAGTCTCACGCTGGGCGAGGGCGAGGTGCTCGGCCTGCTCGGCGAGTCCGGCTCCGGCAAGAGTGTCACCCTGCGCGCGCTGATGCGGCTGTTGCCGAAAAAGCGCACGCAGATTTCGGGCAGCGTGCAGGTGCTGGGGCGCGACGTGCTGGCGCTGGACGACGAGGAGCTGTCGGCGTTTCGCGGCCAGACCGTCTCGATGATCTTTCAGGAGCCGGCGCTGGCGCTCGATCCGGTCTACACCATCGGCCAGCAGATTTCCGAAAGCGTGATGCGCCACGAGGGCAAGAGCCAGTCCGAGGCGACGGCGCGGGCGCTGGAGATGCTGGAGGTGGTGCGGATTCCCTCCGCCAAACGAAGGCTCGACGCCTATCCGCACGAGATGTCGGGGGGTATGCGCCAGCGCGCGATGATCGCCCTCGCGCTCGCCTGCAACCCCAAGGTCCTCCTCGCCGACGAGCCGACGACGGCCCTCGACGCCACGGTGCAGATCCAGATCCTGCTTCTCCTGCGCGACCTGCAGGCGGAACTCGGACTGTCCACTCTCTTCGTCACCCACGATCTGGGTGCCGCCGTCGAAGTCGCCGACCGGATCGCGGTGATGTATGCCGGCC
>NZ_JAURXB010000095.1 GCF_030654605.1 Bradyrhizobium sp. | reverse complement strand
GGCGGAGGCCGCGACCCTTCTGGCGAAAACCGGCGCGCCCTGGCCGGATGCGTTCCGCCGCGCGATCGGTGTGGCGCTGAAGGACGAGGAGGATCTCGCCTTCATTGCGCCGCGGCTCGACGCCATCATCGCGGAGATCGCGGCATGACGGAGCTTGCTTTGCCGCGCGCGACCCGGCCGCTGCTGGATTTCATCGCGCTGCTGCGCCGCAATGGCTTTGCGGTCGCACCGGAACAGGGGCTGGCCTTTCTTCGGGCGATTGAGTTGCTCGGCCCGCGCGATATCGAGGACATCCGCCGCGCCGGCGTCGCCACGCTGGCGCCGCCGTTCGAGCGGCAGCCCGATTTCGATATGCTGTTCGATATGCATTTTCTCGGCCTTTCCGGCACGCTGTCGAATCTGGTCACCGAGAGCGACGAGGAGTTGCAGGTGCAGGACGATGGCGCCGGATATGACGCGCCGCTGTCGGACGACATCAATGAAACCGGGCAGGCGGCCACCGCGCGCGAGGCACTGTCGCGGCGCGCATTGCGGCCGGGCGACGACAGCCAGGAGCTGGCGCGATTTAGCCGCCACCTGCCGGCCCGGTTGCCGCGGCGCCGCGGCTATCGGATGCGCGCCGCCAAGCGCGGCGGCGGCTTCGACCTGCAGCGTTCGCTACGTGACGCCATCCGCACCGATGGCGAGGTCATCCTGCTGCGCCGCCGCGAACGTCAGTTGCGGCCGCGCGCCATCCTGCTGCTGATCGACGTGTCGGGCTCGATGAAGGCGCGCTCCGACGCGCATCTGCGCTTTGCCCATGCGCTGGTCAACGCGGCGCCGCGCGTCGAGGTGTTCACGTTCGGCACCCGGCTGACGCGGCTGACCCGCGCGCTGCGGTTGAAGAACCGCGAGCAGGCGCTTGCCGTCGCCGCCGACCTCGTGGCCGACTGGGACGGCGGCACGCGGATCGGCGATGCGCTGGCGGCTTTCCTCGCGGTGCCCCGCTTTGCCGGCTATGCCCGTGGCGCGCTGGTGCTGGTGCTGTCCGACGGGCTCGAACGCGGCGACCCGGCGCAGATGATCCGCGCAGTCGGGCATCTCGCCGCACGCGCCTGGCGGATCGACTGGATGACCCCGCTCGCCGCCGCGGCCGACTATCGCCCGGAGACCGCCGCGCTGCGCGCGGTGCTGCCGATGCTCGACAGCGTCGCCAATGGCGCGACGACGGAGCGGCTGTGCCGGCATGTTCTCGACCTGTCACGACGGAGGGCCGCCCGATGATTCAGCCCGCGCCCGTCTGCGTCGATTCGCATCATCATATCTGGCGGCAGCAGGATCTGCCCTGGCTGCTCGGGCCGATGCTGCCGCGGATCTTTGGACCCTACGAGCCGATCCGACGCGACTACACTATCGCGGAATATCTGGCCGATGTGGCCGCTGCCGGCGTCACGCGGTCGGTCTACGTGCAGGCGAATTGGGCGAAAGAGCGCTTCCTCGATGAGGTCCGCTATGTCAGCGACGCCGAGCGGGAAACCGGTTGGCCGCACGCCATTGTCGCCTACGCGGATTTCACAGCGGCCGACGTGCGGCCGCAACTGGAACAACTGGCGGCATTCCCGCTGGTGCGTGGCGTCAGGATGCAACTGCACTGGCACGACAATCCGCAATACCGCTTCGCGTCTGTTCCGGATCTGGCGCGCGATCCGACGCTCCGGCGCAACATCGCGCGACTGAGCGAATATGACTGGGCCTTCGACCTGCAGGTGTTCGCGCCGCAGATGGCGGATGCGGCCGAGCTTGCCGACGCCTGTCCCTGCGTCAGCTTCGTACTGCAGCACGCCGGCATGCTGGAGGATCTTTCGCCGGCCGGCATCGAGGCCTGGCGCGCCGGCATGGCGTTATTGGCGCAGCGGCCCAACGTCGTGGCAAAACTGTCCGGCCTCGGCACCTTCCTGCATCGCAACGACCCGGCGCATATCGGCTTCGTGGTCGGCGAAACCGTCGGGTTGTTCGGCGCCGGCCGCTGCATGTTCGGTTCGAATTTTCCGATCGAGAAACTCTGGACCCGCTACGACGCGCTGGTCGATGCGTATCGCGCGGCGACCCAGACGCTGTCCGCCGCGGACCGGCAGGCGATCTTTCACGACACCGCCGCCGGCATCTATCGGCTGGCCTGATCAACACGATCCAACGAGAGGAAACGAACACATGGCGCTCGAGATCAAGATCCTGGACTACGGCGACATCGAGCTGGAATCCAGCTTCCTCGTGCTGGGACGCGATTGCGGGCGCACCAG
>NZ_JAURXB010000094.1 GCF_030654605.1 Bradyrhizobium sp. | reverse complement strand
GCCGTCGCGGGCGCCCTCGACGATGAAATCGGAGATGATGGCGATGGCCTCGGGATGGTTGAGCTTGACGCCGCGCTCCAGCCGGCGCCGCGCCACCATCGCCGCCATCGAGATCAGCAGCTTGTCCTTTTCGCGGGGAGAGAGATTCATGCGAACACTCTATTCAATTGAACGATCTAGTTGAGCCACATACGCGGCAGTGCCACAGCCGAGGCACGGCCAAGCACCGCCATCATGTCGGCGCGCAGCCTTGCCGCATCTTGGGCACAGAAGCGGGCCATTGCAAATCCATTCCAGCTGGAGATACCGACCTCGCCGCTGAGCGAATTTGCCAGCTCGCGAATCCGCTCCAGCAGCGCCTCGTCGCCGGGCACGATCAGCGCGGTGCCGATGGCGACACAGCCTTTGGCGACCGCGGGTTTTGTCATGATGGCGCCGATGTCGCCGTCGAGCCGGACGGTTTCGGCGAACACCAGCCGGCCGCCGCGGCGCAGCCGCCAGCGGTCGACGAATTCGCCATGCAACATGCGCTCGCCCATGGCGGCACGGCCGAACACCACGATCTCGCAGAGCAACAGCGAGGCGCCTTCGGCGAGGTCGATATCGATCCGCCGAAAAACCCGCGCGCGGTCGAACAGGATGGTTTCCTGCGGCAGCCAGCTCAAATGCGCGCCGGACGCGGCCTTCAGGGTGATGTTGACTTCCGCGGCCGGCCCCTGCGCCCGGTAGACCTTTTCCGCCGCCGCCGTGGTCACCGCGAGGCTGGAGCCCTCGCCGACCGCGATGTCGATATCGAAGCGGTCGCCGCCGGCGATGCCGCCGGCGGTATTGACGAACATGGCCGAGAGGCCCTCCGCCTCGGGGGACGGAAAGCGCACGCGCAACGAGCCTGATTCATGCAGCTGGCGGCGGCGGGTGACGCCTTCGACCTGGTGCACGTCGAACGTCACCGAGCCCTGCGCCCGGTTGGCCGCGAAGATCGCCGAGGCAGCACTGGTGGGTTCGGTCCGCATCCGCCCTCAAAATCTTCGCAACGCCGGTTTACAACGCCATCTGGCGGCTGATTTCAGCAGGATCCATCGCGCTGCGATCGCAGGCATATTTCACGGCGCCCCGGTCCATCACCGCAAAATTGTCGCCGAGCTCGCAGGCAAAGTCGAGATATTGTTCGACCAGCACGATCGCCATGGTGCCGAGGCTGCGCAGATAGGAGATGGCGCGGCCGATGTCCTTGATGATCGACGGCTGGATGCCCTCGGTCGGCTCGTCGAGCAGCAGCAGTTTCGGCCGCATCACCAGCGCCCGGCCGATCGCCAGTTGCTGCTGCTGGCCGCCGGACAGATCGCCGCCGCGGCGTCCCAGCATCGTATCCAGCACCGGAAACAGCGAGAACACGTCGTCGGGAATGCTGCGGTCGTCGCGCTTCAATGGCCCGAAGCCGGTCTTGAGGTTTTCCTCCACCGTCAACAGCGGAAAGATCTCGCGGCCCTGCGGCACGAAGCCGATGCCCTTGCGCGCCCGCTCATAGGGTTTCAGGCCGGAAATATCGACGCCGTCGAAGGTGATGGAGCCGGAGGCGATCGGATACTGGCCGACCATGGCGCGCAGCAGCGAGGTCTTGCCGACGCCGTTGCGGCCCAGCACGCAGGTCACCTTGCCGGGCTCGGCCGTGATCGAGACGCCGCGCAGCGCCTGGGCGGCACCGTAGTAGAGGCTGATGTTGTCGACTTTCAGCATGGCCTGGACCTCTCGTGTCCCGCGCGCGGTGCAGCACGGCGTGATGCACCGCAGATGCGGGACCCATAACTTTGAACGCGTGCAACATGGGTCCCGGTTCTACAGCGCATCACTGCGTGCTGCGCTGTGCCCGGGACACGGAATGGGAGATCTGCTTTCACTTCATCGCCCCAAATACACTTCGATCACGCGCTCGTTCGACGAAACCTGATCGATGGTCCCCTCGGCCAGCACGGTGCCTTCGTGCAGGCAGGTCACCTTGACGCCGAGTTCGCGCACGAAGGTCATGTCGTGCTCGACCACCATGATGGTCTTGTCCTTGTTGATTTCCTTCAGGAGCTCGGCGGTCTGGTGGGTTTCGACGTCGGTCATTCCGGCGACGGGCTCGTCGACCAGCAGCAGCTTCGGGTCCTGCGCCAGCAGCATGCCGATCTCCAGCCATTGCTTCTGGCCGTGCGACAGGCTGCCGGCCAGTTTGTGGCGCGCATCCTTCAGGCGGATGGTTTCCAGCACGCGCTCGATACGCTCGGACTCGTCTTTGGTCTCGCGCCAGAACAGCGTGCCCCTGACGCTGTGGTCGACATTGAGCGCCAGCAGCAGATTGTCCTGGATGGTCTGGCTCTCGAACACCGTCGGCTTCTGGAATTTGCGGCCAATGCCGAGTTCGGCGATCCGGGTCTCGTCGAGCCGGGTCAGGTCGGTGATGCCGTCGAACAGCACCTCGCCCTCGTCCGGCCTGGTCTTGCCGGTGATGATGTCCATCATCGTGGTCTTGCCGGCGCCGTTGGGGCCGATGATGGCGCGCATCTCGCCGGGCTCGAGCGTCAGCGACAGATTGTTGATGGCGTGAAAGCCGTCGAACGAGACGTGCACGCCGTCCAGATAGAGCAGCGCCGAGGTGGTACGGGTTGGCAAGGCGTTCATGCGCTCACTCCGCCGGGTTCGGTTTGCTGACGCTGACGCCGTCTTCGAGCGCGGCACTCTCGGCATTGGCCGCGATGCGCTGCGCCTTCCACGGCTCCCACCAGGCGTTGAAGGTGCCGATGATGCCCTTCGGCAGCAGCAGCGTCACCAGGATGAACAGCGCCCCCAGCATGAACAGCCAGTACGGCGCCAGCGGACCCGAGGTGAATACGGTCTTGGCGTAGTTGACCACGACGGCGCCCAGCGCCGCCCCGATCAGCGTGCCGCGTCCGCCGACCGCGACCCAGATCACCGCCTCGATCGAATTGCCCGGCGCGAACTCGCCGGGATTGATGATGCCGACCTGCGGCACATAGAGCGCGCCGGCGACGCCGGCCATGCAGGCCGACAGCGTGAACACGAACAGCTTGTAGGATTCGACGCGGTAGCCCAAGAATCGCGTGCGGGATTCGGCGTCGCGCACCGCGATCAGCACCTTGCCGAGTTTCGACGTCACCACCGCGCGGCAGATCAGGAAGGCAATGATCAGTGCCAGACAGCTCAGCAGGAACAAGGCCGCGCGGGTGCCGTCCGCCTGGACGTTGAAGCCCAGAATGTCCTTGAAATCGGTCAGGCCGTTGTTGCCGCCAAAGCCGAAATCGTTGCGGAAGAACGCCAGCAGCAGCGCGTAAGTCATCGCCTGCGTGATGATCGAGAGATAGACGCCGGTGACGCGGGAGCGAAATGCCAGCCAGCCGAAGCAGAAGGCCAATAGCCCCGGCACCAGCAGCACCATCACGGCCGCGAACCAGAACGTATCGAATCCGTACCAGTACCAGGGCAGTTCCGGATAGTTCAGGAACACCATGAAATCCGGCAGGATCGGATTGCCGTAGACGCCGCGGCTGCCGATCTGGCGCATCAGATACATGCCCATCGCATAGCCGCCGAGCGCGAAGAACGCGCCGTGACCGAGCGAGAGGATGCCGCAATAGCCCCAGATCAGGTCGATCGACAGCGCCAGGATGGCGTAGCAGACATATTTGCCGAACAGCGCCACCAGATAGGTCGGCACCTGGAACATCGAACCCGCCGGCAACAGCAGGTTGGACAGCGGGATCAGGATGCCGACCGCCGCGACCACTGCGAGGAAGATGGTCGCGCTGCGATCCAGCGAACGCGTGAGCACGTGCGGCATCATGTGCAGTCACCTCTCCCGCTTGCGGGGGAGGTCGCCGCACGAAGTGCGGCGGGTGGGGGAATTCTCTCCACTGGCGCCGGCGCTCGCGGATAGACCCCCACCCCGGCCCTCCCCCGCAAGCGGGAGAGGGGGCGCAGCTGCGATCCGCAGCAGACATCGAATGCAACAACCGGCATCATGCTTCCACCGCCCGGCCCTTGAGCGCGAACAGGCCGCGCGGCCGTTTCTGGATGAACAGGATGATCAGCACCAGGATGGCGATCTTGCCGAGCACGGCGCCGGCGACCGGCTCCAGGAACTTGTTGGCGATGCCGAGCGTGAAGGCGCCGACCAGCGTGCCCCAGAGGTTACCGACGCCGCCGAACACCACCACCATGAAGGAGTCGATGATATAGCTCTGGCCGAGATTGGGGCTGACATTGTCGATCTGCGACAGCGCCACGCCGGCGATGCCGGCGATGCCGGAGCCGAGGCCGAAGGTCAGCGCGTCGACACGCGAGGTCGCGATCCCCATCGATGCCGCCATCCGGCGGTTTTGCGTGACCGCGCGCATCTCCAGCCCGAGCGCGGTATAGCGCAGCATGGCGAGCAGGATGGCGAACACGGCCAGGGTGAAGCAGAGGATCCAGAGCCGGTTGTAGGTAATGGTGACCTGGCCGAGTTCGAACGCGCCGCTCATCCAGGAGGGATTGCCGACCTCGCGGTTGGTGGGACCGAACATGGTGCGCACTGCCTGCTGCAGTACCAGCGACAGGCCCCAGGTCGCCAGCAGCGTTTCCAGCGGACGGCCGTAGAGAAAGCGAATGATGCTGCGCTCGATCAGGATGCCGATCAGGCCCGCGACGATGAAGGCCAGCGGCACCGCCATCAACAGCGAGTAGTCGAACAAATGCGGGAAGCTGGTGCGGATGGTTTCCTGCACCACGAAGGTGACATAGGCCCCGATCATGACCATCTCGCCATGCGCCATGTTGATGACGCCCATCACCCCGAAGGTGATGGCGAGACCGATGGCCGCGAGCAGCAGCACCGAGCCGAGCGACAGCCCGTACCAGGCGTTCTGCACCATCGACCAAAGCGCGAGGCTGCGCTGGATGGCCGCCTTCGCGTTCGCCGCGGCGCTCGCGATCGCGGCCGGCTGATCGCCGGTCAGTCCGGTCAGCAGCGCCATGGCCTCCTGGTCCCCGCGCGCCTTGATGGTGGCGATGGCCTCGAGCTTCTCGCCATCCGTGGCGTCGGGCTTGAACAGCAGGATGGCCGCCCGCGCCTCGGTGAAAGCCAGTTTGGCCGCGTTGACGGTCTCCTTCTTCAGGGCCTCGTCGACCAGCGGCAGCATGGCTTCGTCGTGCGTCTTGAACACCGACTGCGCGGCCTGGATCCGCTTGGCGGGATCGGGCGACAGCAGCGTCAGTCCGCCCAGCGCGGCCTCCACGCTACGGCGCAGGCGGTTGTTGAGGCGCACGGCGGCGGCGCCGTCAGGCAGCTTTTCCACCGCGGCCCCGGTCGCGGCATCGATGATCTTGCCGTCGGGCTGGGTGACATAGACCTTCTTGCTGTCGGGATCGGCCATCAGCCGGCCGTCCTGCAGCGCGCTGATAATGGCAAAGGCCAGCGGATTGCCTGATGTGGCAACCGCGCCGATCGCTTCGTCGGTATCGGAAAATTCGTCGTTGGCGAACTTGCCGATCGCATCCTCGAACGGACCGGCGAGCGCAGGCGATGCGACGGCGGCGATCAACAGAAGCGAGAGGACAAGCGCACGAAAACGGTCAAGCACGTTGGCAAACACTGGACGACCCCGGCAGGAGTTAAGGAGAAGGCGGCATTGGCGCCGCCTTCTCCAGTCGCTTGGTCTCTTGGTATCAGCAGCAGATCAGGAACCCTGACCGCCGCACTTGTTGGTCTTGGTGTTGTAGTTGCCGCACTTCTTGCCAACCCAGTCGCCGATCAGGTCCTTGGAGCCGTCGAGCTCCTTCGACCATGCATCGCCGGCCACCAGGCCCGGGGTCTTCCACACCACGTCGAACTGGCCGTTGGCTTTGATTTCGCCAATGAACACCGGCTTGGTGATGTGATGGTTCGGAAGCATCTTGGAGGTGCCGCCGGTCAGGTTCTTGGCTTCGATGCCGGGCAGCGCGTCGATCACCTTGTCGGCGTCGACCGACTTCACCTTCTCGACCGCCTTGACCCACATATCGAAACCGATGACGTGTGCTTCCATCGGATCGTTGGTCACGCGCTTCGGGTTCTTGGTGTAGGCCTGCCATGCCTTGATGAACTTCTCGTTGGCCGGGTCCTTGATCGACTGGAAGTAGTTCCAGGCGGCGAGATGGCCGAGCAGCGGCTTGGTGTCGATGCCGGCGAGTTCCTCCTCGCCGACCGAGAAGGCGACGACCGGGATGTCGGTGGCCTTGATGCCCTGGTTGCCGAGTTCCTTGTAGAACGGAACGTTGGCGTCGCCGTTGATGGTCGAGACCACCGCGGTCTTCTTGCCAGTGGAGCCGAACTTCTTGATGTCGGCGACGATGGTCTGCCAGTCGGAATGACCGAACGGCGTGTAGTTGATCATGATGTCTTCCTGCTTGACGCCCTTCGACTTCAAGTAGGCTTCGAGGATCTTGTTGGTGGTGCGCGGATAGACGTAGTCGGTGCCGGCCAGCACCCAGCGCTTCACCTTCTCGTCCTTCATCAAATAGTCGACCGCGGGGATCGCCTGCTGGTTCGGCGCAGCACCCGTGTAGAACACGTTGCGCTCGCTCTCCTCGCCCTCGTACTGCACCGGATAGAACAGGATCGAATTCAGTTCCTTGAACACCGGCAGCACGGACTTGCGCGACACCGAGGTCCAGCAGCCGAACACCACCGAAACCTTGTTCTTGGTGATGAGCTCGCGGGCCTTTTCGGCGAACAGCGGCCAGTTCGACGCGGGATCCACCACCACGGCCTCGAGCTTCTTGCCGAGGACGCCGCCCTTCTTGTTCTGCTCGTCGATCAGGAAGAGGACCGTATCCTTCAGCGTGGTTTCGCTGATGGCCATGGTGCCGGAAAGTGAATGCAGGACGCCGACCTTGATGGTCTCCTGTGCCTTGACGCCGGTAACACCTGCCAGACCGAGAACCAGGCCGGCGGTCGCTGCCAGCCAACGCCGACGGCTGAAGGGCTTCGATATATCGTGAGTCAATTGAGTAAGCATGAGGTGTCATCTCCCTGACGCAGACGTTAAAACGCTACGAAACGGCCCCACGGCCGCCTGCATTAACGGAATCGCAAGAACTGTGCCACCTGCGTCAATCTGGCTAACATAATGGCATCGTTGATGAATTTTGACACTCGCCGCGAAATAGCCGAAGTTTCTGCCTTATTTTTAGGCTGAAGAACTGTATGCTTGAGTGGCATACTGTTTAATTTGTGAGCAAACCTGCTGTTTTGGCTAAATTTCCGGCAGGATTATTTCTGCGCTGCAGCGCGTGAAACACCCCCAATCCGTCCGCAAACCGGGGTCTTTGCCCACCCCTTAACCGCGTGCGGGGATCGTCACGCGATTCACCTTGAAAGCGCCGCGTTCGTGTTCCATATGACTGTCACGACCCAGGGAATCACCGGGTCACTGCGAGCCGCGTGTTCTGAGCCCGTCCAACGGTTTCTGGCTTGCCCCTTCAGCTAACCAAAACCGACGCCCCAAACACGCGGGTGTCTCTGACACCCTCGCGCGCTCCTGGCTGAAACCGCCGGGCGCCTGCCTTTTATAATGGAAAGTACCCACCTTTTGACCTCCTTTCAGGATTTCGGCCTCGCCGATCCCATCTCGCGTGCGCTCGTGGAAGAGAACTATCTGACGCCCACGCCCATCCAGGTTCAAACCATCCCCATCGCAATTACCGGCCGCGACGTCGTCGGTATCGCCCAGACCGGCACCGGCAAGACCGCGGCCTTCGCGCTGCCGATCCTGCACCGCATTCTGGAGAACCGCATCAAGCCGCAGCCCAAGACCTGCCGCGTACTGGTGCTCTCGCCCACCCGTGAACTGTCCGGACAGATCCTCGACAGCTTCAATGCCTATGGCCGCCACATCCGCCTCACCTCGGCGCTGGCGATCGGCGGCGTGCCGATGGGCCGCCAGGTCCGTTCGATCATGCAGGGCGTCGAAGTCCTGGTGGCGACGCCCGGCCGCCTGCTCGACCTCGTGCAGAGCAACGGCCTGAAACTCGGACAGGTCGAGTTCCTCGTGCTCGACGAAGCCGACCGCATGCTGGACATGGGCTTCATCAACGACATCCGGAAGGTCGTCGCCAAACTGCCGATCAAGCGGCAGACGCTGTTCTTCTCGGCCACCATGCCGAAAGACATCGCCGAGCTCGCCGAAGCGATGCTGCGCGACCCGGCGCGGGTCGCCGTGACGCCGGTGGCCTCGACCGTCGAACGCATCACCCAGCGCATCATCCAGGTCGACCACTCCAACAAGCCTACCTTCCTGGCCAACCTCCTGAAGAGCGAGACGGTCAACCGCGCGCTGGTCTTCACCCGCACCAAGCATGGCGCCGACAAGGTGGTGAAGAGCCTGGCCCGCGCCGGCATCACCGCCGACGCCATTCACGGCAACAAGTCGCAGAACCACCGCGAGCGGGTGCTGGCGGCATTCCGCACCGGCGAGATCCGCACCCTGGTCGCCACCGACATTGCCGCCCGCGGCATCGACGTCGACGGCATCAGCCACGTGGTGAACTTCGATCTGCCCAACATTCCCGAGACCTACGTCCACCGCATCGGCCGCACCGCGCGCGCCGGCGCCGAGGGCATTGCGATCTCGCTGATCGCGGGCGCCGAGGAAATGGGCTATCTGCGCGACATCGAAAAGCTGATCCGCATCGCTCTTCCGCGCGAAGATCACCGCACCCCCGGCCATCGCGAAGCCGCACCGCCGCCGGCGCAGCATCGCGGGGCACGATCCGGACCGCGCTCCCATGCGGGCCGAGGCAACGAAGCCGCACCGGCCTCGAAAGGCCCTCGCCGCAACCGCCGTCCCGGTGGTAATGGTGGCGCGCCACAGACCAACCGCCACGAGACCAGCCGGCAGGAGCCGTCCCGTCCGCCGGCGCAGGCGAGCGGCAAGGCCGAAGGGATGCAAGGGGTTGCGTTTTTGCATCGCGAAAGCCGTCCGAATACAAGACCCAACCGCACCCAACGACCGCGCTGATCGTCGATCGATCTGGAGACAACCATGGCTAAAGAAGAGCTGATCCAGTTCGAAGGACTGGTCACCGAAATCCTCCCCGATGCACGCTATCGCGTGCAGCTCGACGCAGGACACGAGATCGTCGCCTACACCGCGGGCAAGATGAAAAAGAACCGGATCAAGACGCTGGCGGGCGATCGGGTGACGATCGAGATGTCGCCTTACGATCTGGAAAAAGGCCGGCTGATCTTCCGCCACAAGGACGAGCGTCCGGGTGGCGGAGCGCCTCGCGGTGCACCGCCGCGCGGTCAATTCCGCCGCCGCTAGAACCACCCGGACCGCGTGGCAAAACCATGGCGGTCAAGTGGACAATGGCCTCCAACAGCGATCCCGGACGCGATCAAAAAATCGTGCACGTCAGGATTGTTTTGGGGGCTATTTTGCAATAATATAACCCTATCGATTTTCGGCCGGACGACATTAGCTATCCACCGGTACAGCCGGTTTAGACGCTGACGACCCTTCCAAAAATTCGATCTCACCAGCCCGCCGCAAGTGGGCTTCTACTATATCTATCTTGAGAAGGGACTACCCCCGTGAGCATGGGAACCGTGAAGTGGTTTAACGCGACCAAGGGCTTCGGCTTCATTCAACCGGATGACGGTGGCAACGACGTGTTCGTGCACATCAGCGCCGTAGAGCGCGCCGGCCTTGGCACGCTGCGTGAAGGCCAGAAGATCAGCTACGAGATCGTGGCCGATCGCCGCTCTGGCAAGTCTTCGGCCGACAATCTGCGCGCCGCTGGCTAACGGATATCCGTTCGGGCGCTGCCCGGGGAAATCCGACCTGACTAATGTGAAAGGCCGCGCCCGGTGCGCGGCCTTTTTTATTCGTGCGCCAGCTTCGACCGATACCGGTCCAGATCGGACGAGCCTGCGGTCACGAGGTCGGACAGTTAGGGAGCGAACCGGAACTCGGCGTCGGGTAGATCACGCAGGTCGACTGCCGCGGACGGGTATAGGCGACGTCGGTCAGATTGACCCCGGCCGGCGCCATCACCTTGCCGACCGCCGGCACATAGCGATAGCTGACCTCGCTGAAGATCAGATAGGTGCCGGAAACCTTGAGCTCGCTCGGTATCGTGATCGTGCTTCCCGGCGCACGTGGCGCCGAACCCCGGCTCCACATCACCTTCACCACCAGCGATCCGGGGACGACGTACAATTCGGAAATCGTCGATAGCGTCGGCGTCGGCGAATAGGGCGTCATGATTCCCTTGCTGGCGGCGAAGAAGCCGGTCAGGTCGGTGTCGTTGACCGACGTCGACTGCGACGTCAGATCGGACAGCGTTCGCGCCATCAGCGTCACCTTGCGATCGACCGCAACGCCGGATGAAAACTCCACCGTGCCGAAGAACATCACCAGCATGACCGGCACGATGACGGCGAATTCGGTCGCAGCGATACCGCTGCGATCCGCGAGCATCCTCGCGGCTGTGCGACGCATGCGAAGCCAGATTGGCAATATCGAGATCGTTTTCATCGCTTTGTCCTGTCAGCAAGGGGCAGTGGCGAGGAAGGGCTCGTTGCGAAATGCGGCGGTCGCGGACAGCAGCCGCTTGCTGCCGGCCAGATTCGAGATGTTGTAGCCGAGCCCGGTGACGAACAGCGGCCATTGATAGAACATCCGCACCACGACGATGTCGCCGCCCTCGCCCGGGCAATAGCTGGTGGGCGGAATGAAGGCCTTGCTGCCATCGATCGGCTCGGTGATCGTGACGTTGGGGAAGGTGGGGTAGCTCTTCACTTCGACATAGAGGTCGTTGCAGTTGAACAGCACCTTGGCAAGAGCGCCGGTCGGGCAAACGACGTTGTCCTTGAACTGCGTCTTGCTGTAATTCGCGGTCTGCGCCTGGCCGGTCATGATCTTGCGCGCGGAGTCCTGCGTGACGGTCTCCAGCACCTGGCCTGCGAAAAACACGATCGCGGTCTCGATGATCGCAAACAGCAGCGCGAAGAACACCGGCGCCACCAGTGCGAATTCGACCGCGGCCGAACCGCGGCGGTTGCGGCGAAACCTGTGCAATGCGGCTCTGAACGAGCCTGGTGCGGCAGCGGGCAACGACATCGAACAATCCTCAAATCGCGGCGGCAATTTCCTGCCCGCGAGGTTTAGCTGAAACAGATTGTTGAAGTGTTTCGCCGGATCGAAGCAGGGTGACCCGCATTGTTAACCCGGCCTTAACCAATTTCGGCGTGGCCCTTGCGCCGCGATTTGCCGTGCCGGGCGCCATCACGGCATGACGTGTCGCCGCGACGCCTGACAGCGCGGACATCAGTTCTGCGCTTTGCTCGCTGCCGCGGCGGCGCCGCTGGCCTGGTTGGAGAGCGAGCCGGCCTGATCGATCGCGGCCTTGAAGTAGTTCTCGCCGTCGCCCAGCGTAACCCGGCGCTGGCAGATCGGCTGGCAGCTCCAGGATTCGCGTTCGACGCCGCGATAGACCGTGACAAGCTGCTGGTCGGTCGGACCTTCGACCTGGATGATGCGGTCGACCAGGATATCGCCGGCACGGTCCATGGCGATGAAGTTGGTGGCGCCGTAGCCCTTGCCGGTGACGACGATGATGCCGCCGCTCTGCAGCGCAACGTCGGCGATCAGGGGATTGCCGACCACGATGGTGGCGACCTTGCTGGGGAGCTTGACCAGTTTGGCCTGATCGACATTGACGAGGACGGTGTCGGCCGCAGGCGCGGCCAGGGCCGCTGCTGGCCACAGCAGCATTCCGATCGCAAGCGAGCGAAATGAAGAAAGCGCGCGTGAGCGCATACGCAAGCAACTGAACGACATACTCTACCCCGGGGCGTTGACGAGCCGGCAAAAGCGATACGCAGCGGAACCGGCGCCCTACGGGGCAAATCTGACCTTAATGTGTGAACGAAGTGCAAACGGCGGCGAGATCCGCCGCAACCACCTACGACTGCCGGAACGGATAGGCCAGCTGCCCCGCAATCTCGGTCGGAAACGTCGCCTGGTCATCGACGCCGTAATGGTCGGGCAGCTCGTTTTCCGGCATCCGGTAGGTCCCGAACAGGATGTCCCAGAGCGGAAAAGTGCCGGCAAAATTGGTGTTGCCGCCCTCTTCCAGCGCGGTGTGATGCCAGCGGTGGAACACCGGGGTGGCGAGCACGTATTTGAACGGGCCGAGCGTCCAGTTCAGGTTGGCGTGCACGAACGCCGAATGGAACATGTTGAAGGGCGCGACCCAGAGCATGACGTTGGGAGAAATGCCGGCGATCAGCAGGAATACGTCGACCAGGATGGTTCCCAGGAACAGGTTGACGGGGTGGAAGCGCGCCGCGGAAATCCAGTCCAGTTCCTCGGACGAGTGATGGACGGCGTGGTACTTCCAGAAATCGCCCCGGTGAAACATCCGGTGCAGCCAGTAAAGCATGAAGTCCGACAGCACCAGGAACAGCACCGCCTGGAACCAGAGCGGCAGCTGGGCCAGCGGACCGTGGCCATTGTCGTAGAATGCGATCAACTCGTCGGCGTCATGGATCTTGAAGAAGAGGCCGGCGCCGAGCACCAGCAGCCCGATCCGCAGCACGCGTCCGAACAGGGGAACGAAGAACCAGTAGCAGACGTCGGTGACGAGCTCCTTCTTGCGCCACCACGGCGTTCCCGGATTGCAGGCCCAGAAGTGGGTCAGCACCGAGAACACCACGGCCAGGCCGATCGTGACGGGCACCACCTTGGCGATCGTCTCGCCAAACATCACAACGACTTCAAGGGGCAAATTGGACATGGCAACCTCATCCGCGGGACCCTTTATGGGTACGCGCTCACGCTTAAGGAGCGATGAATCCGCCTTAAGGAGCCGTGAATCCGTAGCCGTCCGCCGGCTTGCAGCCCTTAAATCGAGCCGATCCGGTCATCCGTCGAATTGCAGGCAATCTCTTAATTCCACATTTACTCTGCTCAAGAACTGCCGAATGCCTCGATGTTTACGCGGTCGAATTAACTGCGCCGAAATTTCCCGACCTTAGGGTTGCGCCATGGTCACGGTGCTGAGAACGCCGGTGAGACCAAACGTAAGTCGACCAGCCACGTGTACACATGGAGTTACCTATGAAGAACCTGATTTCGCGTTTCGTGAAGGACGAGTCCGGCGCCACCGCCATCGAGTACGGCCTGATTGCAGCCGGCATCTCGCTCGCGATCATCGCAGTGGTGAACGGCCTCGGTACCAACCTGAACACCAAGTTCACCTCGATCAACAGCTCGCTGAAATAAGCGACTGTTACGGGAAGGCGACAAAGGCCCCGGCGGTTCCGGGGCCTTTGCTGTCTCTATAGAGTGGTGTTGGCGTAAAGATGCGTAAACCGATGACCGCCGCCGCGACGGCCAGAAATGCGGCCCTTCCGGCTGGCAGCCGGGACAGGCGGGCCATGGAACTGGTCTGCCTGGCGCTCGCGCTGGCGCTGCTCGCCATCGTCGTTCGGATCGCCATTATCTGGTGACCGCTCCCGTCGTTTCCTGCCGTTTCCCGATTGTTCATCTCTGACCGCTAGACTCGGGCGATGCTCCGACCTCGCGTCAGCCACACGGGCCGCTCAGTCCCATGATCCTCGATATCGTTCGCCTCTCGCTGTTTCCGGCCCTGATGGCGTTCGCTGCGGCGAGCGATCTCTTCACGATGACGATTTCGAACCGGGTGTCGCTGGCGCTGGCCGCGGGTTTTCTGGCGCTCGCGCTGCTGAGCGGCATGCCATTCCAGGAAATCCTCTCGCATATCGGCGCCGGCTTGACCGTGCTTGTCATCGCCTTTGCATGCTTTGCCATGGGCTGGGTCGGCGGCGGCGACGCCAAGGTGGCGTCCGCGGCGGCACTGTGGTTCGGCTTCGGCCATCTGCTCAACTACCTGCTCTATGCCTCGCTGTTCGGCGGCGCCCTGACATTGCTGTTGCTGCAGTTCCGGCAATGGCCGCTGCCCTGGCAGCTCGCGGGCCAGCCCTGGCTGCTCAAGCTGCACGCCAAGGAGACCGGCATCCCCTACGGCATCGCGCTGGCGATCGGCGCGCTGATGATCTATCCGGAAACCGAATGGATCAAGGCCGTGGACCTCAGCCATTTCGCCATGCGCTGAGCGCGCGTACGGTAAACTCTCGTTAACGCGATTTAGATACGCCTCATTAACCATGCTTTGACGAATAGCTGGTCAACTCCCATCACGGCGACGGAAGCGTCGCGGCGTAATGTGGAAAGTGAAGCGTATGAATACCGCACGCATTGTGGTGCTGACGATCGCTGTCGGAGCCGGAGGCGTGGCCGCATATCTTGCGAGCGGATCCGACAAGGGACCGGCGCCGGCGGAACCGGTCGCCCAGATGCCGACGGTCGACGTTCTCGTCGCCAGGTCCGACATCGGTCTCGGCCAATCGCTCAAGCCCGACGACCTGCAATGGCAGACGTGGCCGGCTTCGTCGAACAGCAACACCTTCATTCGCCGCGGCGAACGTCCCGACGCCACCACGCAGGTGGCGGGATCGATCGCGCGCGCGCCTTTCATCGCCGGCGAACCGATCCGGGAGCAGAAGCTGGTCAGGGCCGACGGATCCGGTTTCATGGCGGCGATCCTGCCCACCGGCATGCGCGCCATTTCCACCGAGATTTCGCCGGAGACCGGCGCCGGCGGCTTCATCCTGCCGAACGACCGCGTCGACGTGATCCTTTCCAAGCGCGAGAAGGGCGCCGACAAGAACGGCGCCGACATCGTCAACTCCGAAATCATCCTGACCAATGTTCGCGTGCTCGCGATCGATCAGGCGCCAAAGGAAAAAGACGGCCAGAACGCCGTGGTCGGCAAGACCGTCACGCTGGAGCTGAAGCCGGAGCAGGCCGAGACGCTGGCGCGCGCGCGCCAGTCCGGCACGCTGGCGCTGGCGCTGCGCAGCATCGCCGACCTCAACATGGTCGAGAACCGGACCGACGATCAAGTTTCCAAGCGTGGCGAAAGCGTCAACGTAGTTCGCTACGGCGTCTCCAGCCCGACGACGATGCAGAAGTGACAATGAGGACGCGCGAAATGAAGTGCAGGGAAAGTCAGCCGGTGATGCGGACCATGATGGTCCGTGCCCTGTCGTTTTCGGCTGTCGCGGCGATGATGCTCAATCAGGCCTTGACGCCGGTGCTGGCGGGCGACTACCGCGTCGCGGCGCCGGTTGCCGCCGACGGCCAGATGAACGCGCGCTTTCTGGCGCTCGGCATCGGAAAATCCATCGTGATCGACCTGCCGCGCGACATCAAGGACGTGCTGGTCGCGGATCCCAAGATCGCCAACGCCGTCGTCCGTTCCTCGCAGCGCGCCTATATCATCGGCGCCGCGGTCGGCCAGACCAACATCGTGTTCTTCGATGCCGCCGGCCAGCAGATCGCGGCCTACGATATCGCCGTCAAGCGCGACCTCAACGGTCTGCGCGCGGCGCTGAAGAGTACGCTGCCGAATGCCGACATCCAGATCGAGGGCATCGGCGACGGCGTCATTCTGACCGGTTCGGCGGCAAACCCGATCGAGGCCCAGCAGGCCGGCGAACTCGCCGCGCGCCTGGCCGGAGGCGCCGAGAAGGTGGTCAATTCGATCGCGGTGCGCGGCCGCGACCAGGTGATGCTGAAGGTCACCGTCGCCGAAGTCGCGCGCAACATCATCAAACAGCTCGGCATCGATCTCTCCGGCACCCTGAATTACGGCACCGCGGTCGTGAATTTCAACAACTCCAACCCCTTCACCGCACTCGGCCGCCCGCTGGTCGCCGGCAACGCCGCAACCGCGGCGTTCGGCTCGTCGGTGTCGGCCACCCTGCGTGCGATGGAGAATGCCGGCGTGGTGCGCACGCTGGCGGAACCGAACCTGACCGCGATCTCCGGCGAGTCCGCGACCTTCATCGCCGGCGGCGAGTTTCCGGTCCCGGCTGGCTACAACTGCGATCCCGTTACCCGTGTCTGCACCACCCAGATCAGCTTCAAGAAGTTCGGCATTTCGCTGAACTTCACCCCGGTGGTGCTGACCGAGGGCCGCATCAGCCTGCGGGTGATGACCGAGGTCTCCGAACTCTCGAACGAGAACGCCATTACGATCAGCCAGGGGTCCGGCAATTCGCTGACGGTCCCCTCGGTCAAGACCCGCCGCGCGGAAACCACGCTTGAAATTCCCTCGGGCGGCGCGATGGCGATGGCCGGCCTGATCCAGGAGCAGACCAAGCAGGCCATCAACGGCCTTCCGGGGCTCGCGCAGCTGCCGGTGCTCGGAACGCTGTTCCGCAGCCGCGACTTCGTCAACAGCCAGACCGAGCTGGTGGTGCTGGTCACGCCCTACATCGTGCGCGCGGTGGCGCAGAAGGACCTGTCGAGGCCGGATGACGGCTTTGCCAATGCGTCGGATCCGCAGGCCGACCTGCTGGGCAGCATCAATCGCATCTACGGCGTTCCGGGCCGCGTCGAACCGGTGCGGAATTATCGCGGCACCTACGGCTTTATTACCGACTGAAGCGGGACGAGGACGAAGACGATGACAATCAAACTACCCCTCGATCGCAGTCGCGCTTTCCGCCTGGCAGGAGCGCTTGTCGGTCTGGCCGTCGTGCTGGGTGCCTGCAGGCATACCGGCGACGTCGCCAGGGCCGAGCCCTTTCCCGACGATTATCGCCATCGCCACCCGATCGCCATCGAGGAAGCCAACCGCTCGGTCGTGATTTTCGTCGGGCAGGCGCGGGGCGGACTCTCCGCCGCGCAGCGCGCCGACGTGATCGGGCTGGGCCAGATCTGGCTGCGCGAAGGCACCGGCGCCATCACCGCCGACGTGCCGGTCGACACGCCGAATGCGCGCGCGGCCGCGGACTCGTTCCGGGAAATTCAGGCGACGCTGGCCGCCGCTGGCGTGCCGGCGCGCGGGGTCGTTGCCCGCCGCTACAAGCCGGATGATCCGCGCACGATGGCGACGATCCGGCTGAACTATCCGAAGATCTCGGCGGTTGCCGGTCCCTGCGGGTTGTGGCCCGAGGATCTCGGTCCCTCGATCAAGAACAGGAGCTATCTCGAAAACAAGCAGTACTACAATTTCGGCTGCGCCTATCAGCGCAACATGGCGGCGATGGTCGACAATCCGGCCGACCTGGTGCAGCCGCGAAGTGAAACACCGGCCTATACGAGCCGGCGCAACATCGCCTTCGACAAGTATCGCAAGGGTACCTCGACCGCGACCGCCTATCCCGAATCCGACAGAGCCAAACTCAGCGATACAGGCAAATGATCAGCTACGCGCGTCAGAACACCGAACAGCAGCCGGACGCATCGCCGCCCGCGGACGATCACATTGCGCCCGCGCCGCGTGTGTCGGTGCAGGCGTTTTGCGAGACCGTGGAAACCGCGGCCGCCGTGCAGTCGGCGGGCGAAGACCGCCGCCTCGGCAAGGCCCATCTCAAGATCCAGATGGGCGGCATGGCCGCTGCCATCGAGGCCTATCGTACCGCGCCCACGCCGAACGTGATCATCCTGGAAACCGAAGGCCGCACCGATATCCTCGCGGGTCTCGATCAACTCGCCACCGTGTGCGACTCCGGAACCCGGGTGGTCGTGATCGGCAAGATCAACGACGTCACGCTGTATCGCGAACTGGTACGCCGCGGCGTCAGCGACTATGTGCTCGCGCCGGTCAACACGCTCGACGTGGTGCGCTCGGTCTGCAATCTGTTCTCGGCGCCGGAGGCCAAGGCTGTCGGCCGCATCATCGCCATCGTCGGTGCCAAGGGCGGCGTCGGCTCCTCCACCATCGCGCACAACGTCGCCTGGGCGATCGCGCGCGACCTGGCGCTGGATTCCGTGGTCGCCGACCTCGACCTCGCATTCGGCACCGCCGGCCTCGACTATAACCAGGATCCGCCGCAGGGCATCGCCGACGCCGTATTCTCGCCGGATCGCGTCGATACCGCCTTCATCGACCGCCTGCTGTCGAAGTGCACCGACCACCTCAGCCTGCTGGCGGCGCCGGCGACGCTGGAGCGGGTCTACGACTTCGGCGCCGAAGCCTTCGATTCGATCTTCGACACGCTTCGCACCACGATGCCGTGCATCGTGCTCGACGTCCCCCATCAATGGTCGGGCTGGACCAAGCGGGCCCTGATCGGCGCCGACGATATCCTGATCGTCGGGGCGCCGGATCTCGCCAATCTGCGCAATACCAAGAATATCTTCGACCTGTTGAAGGCCTCGCGGCCCAACGACCGGACACCGCTCTATTGCCTCAATATGGTCGGCATGCCGAAGCGACCGGAAATCAACGCGGGCGAATTCGCCAAGGCGATCGAGAGCCAGCCGATCGCGTCGATACCCTTCGACCCGCAAATGTTCGGCTCGGCCGCCAACAATGGCCAGATGATCGCGGAAATCAACGCCAGTCATCGCACTACCGAGATCTTTCTGCAGATCGCGCAACGGCTGACAGGCCGCGGCGAGACCAAAAAACCGCGGGGTTCGTTCCTGTCGCCCCTGCTCGAAAAGCTGCGGGCCAAGTAGCCCGCATGGAGTACCGTCGTGTTTGGTAAGCGTAGCGGAACTGAAGGCGATACGCGGGCTGCGAAGCCCGCCGCAGGTGTGTCGTATCCGCCTGTAGCGGCTCCGGCCGCCGTTTCGCGCGAGGCGGCTCCACCCGTCGTATCCTCACCGCCGATCTCCCCGGCGAAATCGGCGCCGCCCGCGCCCGCGATCGATTCGCGGCGGTCGGACGGCTATTACCAGGTCAAGGCCACGATCTTCGGCGCCCTGATCGAAGCCATCGACCTCGCCCAGCTCGCCAAGCTCGACGGCGAATCGGCACGCGAGGAAATCCGCGATATCGTCAACGAGATCATCGCGATCAAGAACATCGTGATGTCGATCGCCGAGCAGGAAGAACTGCTCGACGATATCTGCAACGACGTGCTCGGCTATGGCCCGCTGGAGCCGCTGCTGTCGCGCGACGACATCTCAGACATCATGGTCAACGGCGCCGGAACCGTGTTCATCGAAGTCGCCGGCCGCATTCAAAAGACCGGAATACGCTTCCGCGACAACCAGCAGCTCCTGAATATCTGTCAGCGCATCGTCAGCCAGGTCGGCCGGCGCGTCGACGAATCCTCGCCGATCTGCGACGCCCGCCTCGCCGACGGCAGCCGCGTCAACGCCATCGTGCCGCCGCTGGCGATCGACGGCCCGGCACTGACCATCCGCAAGTTCAAGTAGGACAAGCTGACGCTGGATCAGTTGGTCAAGTTCGGCGCGATCACCCCCGAGGGCGCCGACATCCTGCAGATCATCGGGCGCTGCCGCGCCAACGTGCTGATTTCGGGCGGCACCGGTTCCGGCAAGACGACGCTCTTGAACTGCCTCACCCAGTATATCGACGACGACGAGCGCATCATCACCTGCGAAGACGCCGCCGAACTTCAGCTGCAGCAGCCGCATGTGGTGCGGCTGGAAACCCGGCCGCCCAACATCGAGGGCGAAGGCCAGGTCACGATGCGCGAGCTGGTCCGCAACTGCCTGCGTATGCGGCCCGAACGCATCATCGTCGGCGAAGTCCGCGGACCCGAAGCTTTCGACCTGCTGCAGGCCATGAACACCGGCCACGACGGATCGATGGGGACGCTGCACGCCAACAATCCGCGTGAAGCGCTGTCCCGCTGCGAATCCATGATCACGATGGGCGGATTTTCGCTGCCGTCGCGGACCATCCGCGAGATGATCTGCGCCTCGATCGACGTGGTGATCCAGGCCGCGCGCCTGCGCGACGGTTCGCGCCGCATCACCCACATCACCGAGGTGATGGGCATGGAAGGCGACACCATCATCACCCAGGACCTGTTCATCTACGACATGGTCGGCGAGGATGCCAACGGCCACATCATCGGCCGGCACCGCTCGACCGGTATCGGGCGGCCCCGCTTCTGGGATCGCGCACGATATTACGGCGAAGAGAAGCGGCTGGCGGCAGCGCTCGACGCCGCCGAAGTCGTCGTGGAAGTCTGAGGGAGCGGGCCATGAACATTCAAGCGCTCGCACTGGCCTTTCTCGCCTTCACCGCCATCGGCGGCGTGGCATGGGTGTTTCTGTATCCGCTGCTGTCGGGGCAGCGAAAGGCCGAAAATCGCCGCGCTTCCGTCGCCAGCCCGGAACCGGTCGCCCGCAACGTCGACAAGACGCAGCGCTCGCGCCGCGAGCAGGTCGAAGGGTCGCTGAAGGATCTCGACGCCCGCCGCCAGAAGGACAAGAAGGTTTCGCTGAGCGTCCGCCTCACCCAGGCCGGGCTGGACTGGACGCCCAGGAAATTCGTGACGATCTCGGCCGCTCTGGGATTGGTGACGTTCGCCCTGGTGTTCATGCCGTCGCTCAAGCCTGCGGACAGTACTGGAACAGCTCCGGTCATGGTCGATCCGGAGTCGCCCGGCAGTACCGTCGAACTCGGTCTCGGAAGGTCGTTGGTGATCGATCTGCGGCGCAACGTTTCCAGCGTCCGCTCGAGCGAACCGACGGTCGCAAATGCGAGCGTGCGCTCCGCGCAGCAGATTTTCGTCACCTCCGCCACCGAAGGCCGCGCCAGCATCGTGGCGTTGGACAACACCGGAAAGCCGATCGCAACCTACGACGTCTTCGTCAACGCCGAAGGCGGCATGCGCGGACTGCTGGGCGCGCTGGGCCTCGCATTTGCCGCCGGCTTGGGCCTGCCGCGCTGGACCCTGGGCTATCTCAAGAAACGCCGCGAGAAGGCATTCCTCAAGGCGCTGCCGGACGCCGTCGACGTCATCGTACGCGGCATCAAGGCCGGCCTGCCGTTGTTCGAATCGATCAAGGTGGTCGCCGCCGACGCGCCCGAACCGCTCCGGGGTGAATTCCTGGCCATCATCGAGACCCAGGCGATCGGCATGCCGCTCGGCGATGCCTGCGTGCGCCTGTACGAACGGATGCCGGTGCCGGAAGCGAATTTCTTCGGGATCGTGATTGCGATCCAGCAGAAGTCCGGCGGCAATCTGTCGGAAGCGCTCGGCAACCTGTCGAAGGTGCTGCGCGACCGCAAGCGGATGGCCGAGAAGATCCAGGCGATGTCGATGGAAGCCAAGGCATCCGCCGGCATCATCGGCTCGCTGCCGCCGATCGTCATGCTGCTGGTCTACCTCTCGACCCCCGAATACATCTCGTTGCTGTGGACCCATCCGACCGGCCAGCTGATGCTGGTCGGCTGCGTGATCTGGATGTCCATGGGCATCTTCGTGATGAAGAGAATGATCAACTTCGACTTCTGACGGTGCAGTATGATTGATTTCCTGGTCACAAAACTCCACGACGCACGGTTCATGACCATGCTGCTCGCCGCGATCGCCGCGAGTGCTACCGCCTACACGCTGATCATGCCGCTGTTCGCCGGCGAGGGCCTCGCCAAGCGCATGAAGGCGGTTGCCAGCGAACGCGAGCGGATCCGGCAACGCGAGCGCGACCGGCTCACCAAGAACGAAAAAGTATCGCTGCGCGCAACGCCGAAGCAGCTGGTCTCCCGCGTGGTGGAGGACTTCAACCTGACGAAATGGCTGGCGCAGGAAGCCGCGCGCGAAAAGCTGACCATGGCCGGCTATCGCGGCCAGGCGCCCTACATTACCTTCCTGTTCTTCCGCCTGGTGACGCCGATCCTGATGTTCGTCGGCGCCGTGCTGTACGTCTTCGTGATCTCGCAGATGCAGCAGTCGACGCCGGTGAAGATCGGCATGTGCATTGCTGCCGCCTATCTCGGCCTGCAGGCGCCGATGCTGTTCCTGAAGAACGCCATTTCCAAGCGCCAGCTCTCGATCAAGCGCGCGTTTCCCGATGCGCTCGATCTGCTGCTGATCTGCATCGAGTCGGGCATGTCGATCGAAGTCGCCTTCCGCAAGGTGGCCACCGAAATCGTGAGCCAGTCGGTGGCACTGTCGGAGGAGTTCACGCTGACCACGGCGGAGCTGTCCTATTTGCAGGACCGCAAGGTGGCCTATGAAAATCTGGCGAAGCGCACCGGGCTGGAGGGCGTGAAGTCGGTCTGCCTGGCGCTGATGCAGTCTGAACGTTACGGCACCCCGCTCGGCACCAGCCTGCGCGTGATGGCCCAGGAAAACCGCGACATGCGCATGATGGAGGCCGAGAAGAAGGCCGCCGCGCTGCCGCCGAAACTGACGGTGCCGATGATCCTGTTCTTCCTGCCCGTGCTGTTCGTGGTCATCCTCGGGCCGACCGGCATCAAGGTCGCCGCGATGCAGTGATTGCAGCTTCGCGACGGGGCCGATCAGGTACGCTACGGCAGCCCAAACCAAAAATATCGAAAACAACCCCATGCACAGTAAGCTGATGGTGTCTAAACACCTCTAACTACCGTCGTCGTCCGGCTTGACCGGACGACCCAGTACGCCGCGGCTTCTCGGTTTATCTTCAACATCTCTGGAATACTGGGTCCTCCGCTTTCGCGGAGGACGACCATTCGGGGGGATGCACGAACGTCAGTTCGGCCGGTTGAGCGCCGCCACCGGCACCGGGCCGCGCGAGTCCTTGCGGGCCAGCATCTGCTTCAGATAGGCGACATTGGCGGCCGCTTCCTCGGCCGGCAGGTCGGCCTTGACGATGCTTTCGGCCTCGGCGAAGCGTCCTTGCAGGCCGACCACGAGGCCCAGATTCTGCCGCACCCGCGCATCGGCGCGCGCGCTGCCGTGGGCACGGCGAAGGGTCTCTTCGGCTTTCGGCAGCTCCCTGGACAGCATGTAGGACAGGCCGAGATTGGACAGTACCGAGGGCTCCTCGGGCACGATCGCGAGAGCGCCGGCGTAATAGCGGCGGGCGTCGTCATGCCGGCCGAGCTGATCGAGCGCCGTTCCCTGCACCGACAGAATGCGCCAGTCCGGATTATCGGGTGAATGGGCGCGCGAGAGCACGTCGAACGCCCGCTGGGAATTGCCGTTGTCGGCCAGCGCGCGGCCGTAGCCGGCGAGCAGCGCCTTGTTGCCGGTATGGGCGATGGTGGCCTGCTCGAACACGGCCACCGCCTGGGCGCGCTGCCCGGTGGCGCGGAGCGCCTGGCCATAGCGCAGCGCGGCGTCGGCATCCCTGGGATTGGCGCGATAGCGTTCGCCGTAGACTTCGACGGCGCGGCGCGGATCGGCCTCGGCGCTGGAACCAGGATTGGGACTGGCTTCGGCTTTCGAGCCGATCGAACCCGTGATGTCGGACATGGTCTTACAGCCGCCAAGGCTTGCGGCCAAAATCGCCGTCACGGCCGCTGACGCAAGAAGCCGGGCAAGACTGGAGGGCTGACGCATGGCACTTAACTCACGATATCGGGCTAATCGACCGAGCCGAACACGCCAGCAATAGACCGTTAACCCTAATGTCTGGTTAATTGGGGGTATACCTGCCCTATCCTGCCCCGCTGCAATGAGAGACCGTGAACCGCATGCCTTCCGTATTCGAAACCGCGCCTGCCCCGTCGGCCATTCCCATCACCTTTGCGACCAAGGCCACATGGGACGCGATCCGCGCCGGCCTCCCCGCCGAGAACAGGCAGTTCGCGCTGGCCAACGGTTTTGCCGCCAAGCCCGGGGCCTGCCTGACGCTGCCGTCGGCGGACGGCAGCATCAGGCAGGTGCTGTTCGGTCTCGAGGATGAAACCGGCAAATCCCGCGACCTGTTCCGGCCCGGCGCCCTGCCCGGCCTGCTGCCGCCGGGCGTCTACCGCTTTGCCAATGCGCCGCATGATGTCAGGCTTGCCGCGCTGGCCTTCGCGCTCGGCAGCTACCGCTTCAGCCGCTATCGCAAGAACGATTTGCCCAATGTCCGGCTGGTGCCGCCTGACGGCGTCGACATCGGCGATATCACGCGAATCGCTGAGGCGACGACCCTGGCCCGTGACCTCATCAATACGCCATCGAATGACATGGGGCCGGAAGAACTGGCGCTGGCCGCAGCCGAACTGGCCAGGCGCTTCGGCGCCGACTTCAGCACCATCGTCGGCGACGAGCTGACGCGCCAGAACTTTCCGCTGATTCACGCGGTGGGAATGGCATCGTCGCGGGCGCCGCGGCTGATCGATTTGACCTGGGGCGACCCTGGGCATCCCAAGGTGACGCTGGTCGGCAAGGGCGTCTGCTTCGACACCGGCGGGCTCGATCTCAAACCGTCGAGCGGCATGCTGATCATGAAGAAGGACATGGGCGGGGCCGCCAATGTGCTGGCACTGGCGCAGATGGTGATGGATGCGAAGCTGAAGCTGCGGCTGCGGGTGCTGATCCCGGCGGTCGAGAACGCGGTCGCCGGCAACGCGTTCCGGCCGCTCGATATCTTCCCATCGCGCAAAGGCCTCACCGTGGAGATCGGCAACACCGACGCCGAGGGACGGCTGGTGCTGGCCGACGCGCTGGCGCTGGCCTGCGAGGAAAAGCCGGAGCTTTTGATCGACATGGGCACCCTGACGGGTGCCGCGCGGGTGGCGCTGGGGCCGGATCTGCCGCCATTCTACACCAATGATGAAACGCTGGCGCTCGACGTCGCTGCTCACGCGAAAGCGGAGAACGATCCAATGTGGCGATTGCCGCTGTGGCCAGCTTACGATTCCTGGCTCGATTCCAAGGTCGCCAACATCAACAACGCGCCGTCGGGCGGCTTTGCCGGCTCGATCACCTGCGCGCTGTTCCTGCAGCGCTTCGTCGAGGACACCACGCGCTGGCTGCACGTCGACATCTACGGCTGGACGCCATCGGCCAAGCCGGCGCGCCCCGAGGGCGGCGAATGCCAGGCCGCCCGCGCGATCTACAAGCTGCTGAGCCAACGCTATGCATGATCCCCGCCTGACGCCGGCGCGCGGCGACCTCGCCGCGAAGTATCTCGAAGGCACGGTCAAGGCGGCGCGCTTCGTCGCCGGCGAGGAATTCGAGATCGCGGATGCGATCGCGCCGCTGCGCAACGGCCCGTCATCCGATGCCGAACTCGCGACCCAGGCGCTGCTCGGCGAGCGCGTCACGATCTATGACCGCACCGGCGAAGGTTTTGCGTGGGGCCAATTGAATGGCGACGGCTATGTCGGCTGGCTGCCCGACCGCGCGCTGGCAAAACCCGGTGCTGCAGCGACGCACAAGGTCACGGCGACAAGGACGTTTGCCTTCCCCGGCCCGTCGATCAAGCTGCCGCCCGTCGATACGCTGGTGATGGGAACGACGCTGGCGGTGGTGCGCGAGCAAGGCGCCTTCGCCGTGACGCAGCAGAACTGGTACCTGCCGCGGCAGCATGTCGGCCGCATCGATGCGATGGCGGAGGATTTCGTCGCGGTCGCCGAACGCTTCGTCGGCACGCCGTATCTGTGGGGCGGCAAGAGCAGTCTTGGCATCGATTGCTCGGGTCTCGTCCAGGTATCGTTGAACGCCGCCGGCACCGGCTGCCCGCGCGACAGCGACATGCAGCGCGACAGCCTCGGCCGACTGATCGGGCTCGCGGACTCAAGCCCCTTGCAGCGCGGCGACCTGATATTCTGGCGGGGTCATGTCGCGATCGCGCGCGACGCCGAGACCATCGTGCACGCCAATGCGCACCACATGGCCACCGTGATCGAAAACACCCGCGACGCCATCGCGCGGATCAAGGCCGCCGGCAGTGAGGTCCTGGCGATCAAGCGGATGTAACCCCCGCACCATCATTCCGGGGCACGCGCGACAGCGTGAACCCGGAATCCGGAGGACGTGGCGCGAGATTCCGGGTTCGCGCTATGCGCGCCCCGGAATGACGGAACTAGCTCGCCGCTCCGCCTGGCTCCGCTTCCAGCCGGAACGCGGCGGCGAACAACGCGCGGGTGTAGTCGGACTTCGGAGTCTTGAACAGCTCGGAGGCCGGGCCCTCCTCCACCACCTTGCCGTGGCGCATCACGATCAGGTGGCTGGCGAGCGAGGCAACCACGCGCAGATCGTGCGAGATGAACATGTAGGTGAGGTCGCGCTTGCGCTGCAGTTCGCGCAGCAGATCGACCATCTGCGCCTGGAACAGCATGTCGAGCGCGCTGGTGGGTTCGTCCAGCACCACGAAATTCGGCTCCAGCACCGCGGCGCGCGCGATCGAGATGCGCTGGCGCTGGCCGCCGGAGAATTCATGCGGATAGCGGAAGCGCGTCGCCGGATCCATGCCGACATCCCTCAGCGCCCTGATCACGCGCGCCTCGCGCTCTTCGTACGACAGCGAGGGCTGGTGCACACTGAGGCCCTCGGCGACGATGTCGCCGACCGACATGCGCGGGCTGAGCGCGCCGAACGGATCCTGGAACACGATCTGCATGTCGCGCCGGTGTGGCCGCATTTCCTTGAAGCGCAGGCCCTGGATATTGCTGCCGAGAAACACGATCGGCCCGTCGGATGAAATCAGCCGCAGCAGCGCCAGGCCCAGCGTGGTCTTGCCGGAACCGGATTCGCCAACCACGCCCAGCGTCTCACCCTTGCGCACGGAGATGCTGACGCCGTCGACCGCCTTGATGTGGCCGACCGTCTTGCGCAGCAGGCCGCGCTTGATCGGAAACCAGACTTTCAAATCCTCTGATGACATCACCACCGGATTTTCCGGCCGCGGCGGCGCCGGGTCGACCTTCGGCTCCGCCGCCAGCAGGGCCCTGGTGTAGGGATGGGTCGGCGCGGTAAAGACCTGCTCGACCGGCCCCTGCTCGACGATCTCTCCGCTTTTCATGACGCAGACCACGTCGGCGATGCGCCTGACAATGCCGAGATCGTGGGTGATGAACAGCAGGCTCATGCCGAGCCGCGCGCGAATTTCCGCCAGCAGCGCCAGGATCTGCGCCTGCACGGTGACGTCGAGCGCCGTGGTCGGCTCGTCGGCGATCAGAAGGTCGGGCTCGTTGGCCAGCGCCATCGCGATCATGACGCGCTGGCGCTGGCCGCCGGACAATTGATGCGGATAGCTCTTGAGCCGGGTCTCCGGCTCGGGAATGCCGACCTGCGTCAGCAGTTCCAGCGTCCGCACCCGCGCTTTGGCGCCGCTGATGCCGCTGTGCAGCTGCAGGATCTCGCCGATCTGCGACTCGATCGTGTGCAGCGGGTTGAGCGAGGTCATCGGCTCCTGGAAGATGATCGAGATATCGTTGCCTCGAATGCCGCGGATCTCGTCTTCCGGCAGATCGATCAGTTCGCGGCCCTTGAAATGAATGCTGCCCGACGGATGCGACGCGGTCGGATACGGCAGCAGCTTCAGGATCGACAGCGCGCTGACGGATTTGCCGGAGCCGGATTCGCCGACCAGCGCCACGCACTCGCCGCGCCTGATCGCGAAGGAAATGCGGTCGACCGCGACCGTGGTGCCGCTCGGCTGGTGAAACGCCACCGAGAGATCGCGGACTTCGAGCAGAGGCTGGTTGATGGCGTCCATGCGGGGCCCTTACCGAAACGTCTTGCGCGGATCGAACGCGTCGCGCACGGCCTCGCCGATGAAGATCAGGAGCGACAGCATGATGGCGACCGCGAAAAACCCGGTGAAGCCGAGCCACGGCGCCTGCACGTTGGCCTTGCCCTGCGACAGCAGTTCGCCCAGCGATGGCGAGCCCGGCGGCAGGCCAAAACCGAGGAAGTCGAGCGCGGTCAGCGTCATCACCGACGACGACACGATGAAAGGCAGGAAGGTCATGGTCGCGACCATGGCGTTCGGCAACAGATGCCGGAACATGATCTTGGCATTGGAGACGCCGAGCGCCCGCGCCGCCATGATGTATTCGAAATTTCGCCCGCGCAAAAATTCCGCGCGCACCAGGCCGACCAGCGATACCCATGAAAACAGCAGGAGGATTCCGAGCAGCACGAAGAATCCGGGCACCAGCACCGAGGACAGAATCAGCAGCAGATAGAGCGAGGGGATGGCACTCCACACCTCGATGAAGCGCTGAAAGCCGAGATCGACCCAGCCGCCGAAATAGCCCTGCACACCACCGGCGGCGACACCGATGATCGAGGAGATGATGGTCAGGGAAAGCCCGAACAGCACCGAGATGCGGAAACCGTAGATCAGCCGCGCCACCACGTCGCGGCCCTGATCGTCGGTGCCGAGCCAGTTGTATTCGAGATCGCGGCAGCTCTTGAGGCCCTTCTTCTGCACCACTTCCTTGCACTGCGCTTCCGTCAGCATCCATGTCGGCTTCGACGGCGCGGGCGTCGGCAGATCGAGATTGTGCGTATGGTAGGAATAGCGGATCAGCGGCCACACCACGGTGCCGCCCTTGTCGGCGATCAGCTTCTGCAGATAGGGGTCGCGATAATCGGCGGCGGTTTCGAAATCGCCGCCGAAGGTGGTCTCGGAATAGCTGATGAAGGCCGGAAAATACAGCCGGCCGTCGAACTTGATCAGGAACGGGCGGTCGTTGGCGATCAGCTCGGCGAACAGCGAGATGAAGAACAGGATCAGGAAGATCCAGAACGACCAGTAGCCCCGGCGATTGGATTTGAAGTTCTGCCAGCGGCGGCGGTTGAGCGGCGACGGTGAGAAACGATGGCGCGTCATCGGCGCGAGTTCGCCGAGCGGCGACTGCATGGTGGTTTCGACCGGCTGCGGCGCGATGAGGGTCATCAGACTTCCCGCGCCTCGAAATCGATTCGGGGGTCGATCCACATATAAGCGAGGTCGGAGACCAGATTGATGACGAGGCCGACCAGCGAAAAAATGAAAAGCGTGCCGAACACCACGGGATAATCGCGGTTCAACACGCTCTCGAAGCCGAGCAGGCCGAGCCCGTCGAGCGAAAAGATGGTTTCGATCAGCAGCGAACCCGAGAAGAAAGCGTGGATGAACGCGCCCGGAAAGCCGGCGATCACGATCAGCATGGCGTTGCGGAAGATGTGATGATAGAGCACCTGCCGCTCGCTGCAGCCCTTGGCGCGCGCGGTCATGACATATTGCTTGCGGATTTCGTCGAGGAACGAGTTCTTGGTCAGCAGCGTCATGGTGGCGAAGGCGCCGAGCGCCATCGAGAACAGCGGCAGCGCGATATGCCAGAAATAATCCAGGATCTTCCAGTACCAGGGAAACTGCGCCCAGCCGTCCGAGGTCAGCCCGCGCAGTGGGAAGATGTTGAAGAACGAGCCGCCCGCGAACAGGATGATGAGCAGGATCGCGAACAGGAACCCGGGAATGGCAAATCCGATGATGATCACCGCCGAGGTCCAGGTGTCGAATTTCGAACCGTCCTGCACCGCCTTGCGGATGCCGAGCGGAATCGAGATCAGATAGGTCAGGAGCGTCATCCAGATCCCGAGCGACATCGATACCGGCAGCTTCTCCTTGATCAGCTGCAGCACGCTGACATCGCGAAAGTAGCTCTTGCCGAAATCGAACCGCGCGAAATTCCACACCATCAGCGCAAAACGCTCCGGCGCCGGCTTGTCGAAGCCGAACTGCTTTTCCAGGCTCTTGATGAAATCGGGATCGAGGCCCTGTGCGCCGCGATACTTGGAGTTGGTCATGTCGGCTGAGGCGCCGACCTGATTGCGGGCGCCGAAATCGCCGCCGGAAGAACCCGAGATCCGGGAGCTGGCGCCGGTATCGGCGCCGCTGAGCTGCGCGATCACCCGCTCGACCGGCCCGCCCGGCGCAAACTGCACCACGATGAAGGAGACGAACAGGATTCCGAGCAGGGTCGGGATCATCAACAGAACGCGGCGGGCGATATATGCGCTCATGTTCTATTTCGCCTGTTCAATCTTGGCCGCCTTGCTGGCCTCGAACCACCACGTCTCCGGCGCGCCGCGCGCGTAGCGCGGCTTGACCTTGGGATAGCCGAACTGGTCCCAATAAGCGATCCAGTGCGACGCCTTGCTCCAGTGCGGAATCCAGTAGCGGCCCGAGCGCAGCACGCGGTCGAGCGCCCGGCACGCGGTATTGAGCTGCGCCTGGCTCTGCGCCGCAATCGCTTTTTCGACCAGAGCATCGATGACGGGATCCGAAACACCGGCGAGGTTGTTGGACCCCTTGGTTTTCGCGAACTCGCTGGAGAAATAGTTGCGGAGCGCGCTGCCGGGGATCTGCGGATAGATGAAACGCGCGATCGCGATGTCGAAATCGAAGTCCTTGATCCGCGCCTCGGCCTGCGACGGATCGACCAGCCTTATATTGGCGTCGATGCCGAGCACCCGTAGGTTCTTGATGAAGGTGGTGTGATGCGGCTCGAACGAGCGCTCGGTCAGCAGGAACTCGATGGTGAGCTGCTCGCCTTTGGCGTTGACCCGCTTGCCGTCCTTGACGGTCCAACCCGCGGCATTGAGCAGGTCACCGGCGCTGCGCAGCAGCTTGCGGTCCTGCCCGGAACCGTCGCTGACAGGCGGCAGCCATGCCGGCCCGAACACTTCGGGCAGCACGCGGTCGCGGAACGGCTCGAGCAACGCGATTTCCTCGGGCGACGGCTCGCCCTTCGCCATCATCTCGGAGTTCTGGAACACCGAATGGGTGCGATCATAGGCACCGTACATCAGGTTCTTGTTGGTCCATTCGAAGTCGAAGGCGGTCACCATCGCCTCACGGAGGCGGCGGTCGGAAAACTTGTCGCGACGGGTGTTGAGCAGCCAGCCCTGCGCGCCCGAGGGGCGCGCGTCGGGAATCACCTCGCGCTTGACGCGGCCGTCGCGCAGCGCCGGGAAGTCGTAGCGCGTCGCCCAGACTCGCGAGGTGAATTCCTCGCGGAACAGATAATTGCGGCCGATGAAGGCTTCGAGGCCGACTTCGCGGTCGCGGTAATACTCGTCGCGGATCAGGTCGAAATTATACTGCCCGCGCGCGACGGGAAGATTTTCGCCCCACCAGTTTTTCACTCGCTCGAATTCGACATAGCGTCCCTGCTCGAACCGCGCCACGCGATAGGGGCCCGAGCCGAGCGGCGCCTCCAGCGAAGTCTCGTCGAATGGTTTGGCGCCGTAGTACTTTTCCGAGAAGATCGGCATCGATGCCGCCAGCGCCGGCGCATCGAGCCCGCGTGCCGGAGAAAACCGCAAGGTCACGGTCTGCTTGTCTTCGGCGACGATTTCGGCGAGTTCGCGCAACACCGAGGAATAGGCCGGGTGCCCCTTGGTCTTCAGCGTGGTCAGCGAGAACGCGACGTCGGCCGCGGTGATGTCGGTACCATCGTGAAATTTTATCCCGGGGCGCAGGCGAAAGCGGTAGAGCAGCCCGTCGGAGGAAACCGTCAGCTCCTGCGCCGCCGAGGGATACACCGCGTCCGGCTCATCCAGCGCCCTTGTCATCAGCGACGCAAATGTGAGGCCCATATTGCTCGCGACATCGCCCTTGATGATGTAGGCGTTGAGCGAATTGAAGGTCGATCCGCCGGCGCCGACCAGCTGCGAAAACACTCCGCCCTTCGGCGCGTCGGCATTGACGTAGTCGAAATGGCGGAAATCCGCGGGGTATTTCAGTTCGCCGAACGCCGACAGGCCATGAATTTTGAGGCCTTGGATTTTGGCGCCCGCATCGTCCGCCAGCGCGGGCCGAAGCCATGCCGCGCCGATGGCGCCGGCCCCCAGCCGCAGCATGGTGCGCCGATCGAATGGCATCATGCGGGGAATGTCCCTCAAGACCGTCTGCCGATCTTCGCAGCCTTGTCGGCGTCATACCACCAGATCCCGGGGAATGCCGACTGGCCGTATTCCGGCAACTCGGCCGGCCGGCCGAAGCGATCCCAGCGCGCGGTCCGCACCTTGTTGTAAGTCCACTGCGGCACGACATAGTGGTTCCACAGCAGGACGCGATCGAGCGCCCAGGTCGCGGCGACCAGATCGTCGCGGTCCTTGGCAAAAATCAGCCGCTCGATCAGTTTGTCGATCGCCGGATTCATGATTCCGAGGATATTGCGCGACCCGGCCATGTCCGCGGCCTGCGAGCCCCAGTACTCACGCTGCTCGTTACCCGGCGAAAGCGATTGTCCCCAGGACGACACGACGATATCGAAATCCCAAGTTCGCAGCCGGTTCTCATATTGCGCCGGATCGATGGTGCGCACGCTGACGTCAATGCCGAGGCGTTCCAGCGAGGGCTTGAAGAACAGCATGACCCGCTCGAATGAGGGATCGGCTCCGAGCAATTCGATGGTGAATGGCGCTCCGGTCTTGCCGTCAGTCAGCTTGCGGTCGCGCACCTCATATCCGGCCTCCTTGAGCAAGCGCAGCGCCTCGCGCAGATTGCCGCGCACCGCTTCAGGACTGCCGCCGACCGGATTGATATAGGCCGTCGTGAAAACCTCCGCCGGAACTTGCGCCCGGACCGTCTCGAGGATTTCCAGCTCCCTGCCCTGCGGCAGACCGCTCGAGGCCAATTTTGTGCCATCGAAATAGCTGCTGATACGCTTGTACTGGCCGAAGAAGATCTGCTTGTTCATTTCCTCGAAATCGAAAGCAAAATTCAGCGCGCGGCGCACCCGCGGATCCCTGAACTTGTCGCGGCGGAGATTCATCGCGAACCCCTGCATGATGCCCGAACTGCGGTTTGGAAATTCCTCCAGCAGCACCCGCTTTTCGGCAACGGCAGGAAAGTCGTAGGCCGTGGCCCAGTTCTTGGCACTGTTTTCGGTGCGCCAGTCCACCTGATCGCCCTTGAACGCCTCGAGTGCCACCAACGAGTCGCGGAAATACTCGTAACGCAGTTCGCCGAAATTGTTGCGCCCGATATTGGCGCCGAGATTGCGTCCCCAATGATCCTTCACCCGCTCCAGCGTGACCGACCGTCCGCCGACGAATTCCTTGATGCGGTAGGCACCGGAGCCCAGCGGCTTCTCCAGCGTCGTCGCGGAGATGTCGCGCTTGCGGCCTTCGCCGTCGGTTCCCTCCCACCAATGCTTCGGCAATATCGTGAGTTGGCCCACGATCAGCGGAAGTTCACGATTGCCCGGCGCATCGAAGGTGAACTTGATCTCGCGATCGCCGTTCTTTTCAGCCTTGATCACGTGACGGTAGTAAGCCGAATATTGCGGATGATGTTTCTTGAACGAATCGAGCGAGAAGATCACATCGTCGGCCGTCACCGGCTTGCCATCATGCCATTTCGCCTCCGCCCGCAGACGATAGGTGACGGAGGAAAAATCCTCGGGATGGCTGACCGCCTCGGCCAACGCGCCATATTCGGTCGAGACTTCATCCAGCGATGACGACATCAACGGTTCGTGGACGAGCCCCACGGCCGACGCCAGCGAGCCTTTGACGCCGGCAACGGCGAGATTGAAATTGTCGAATGTCCCGATCAGGATCTGGCGGGCGATGCCGCCCTTGGGCGCATCCGGATTGACGTAGTCGAAGCGTTTGAAGCCTTCAGGATATTTGACGTCGCCGAACAGCGACAGCGCGTGGCGCCAGACCGGCTCGCCGGTTGCGGCTTGCGCCTTTGCCGGCGCGGCCGCGGAAACGCCTGCCGCCATTCCCAGCGCCGGGGCCAGCGCGACGCAGGCGCTGCCTTGCAGAAGATGTCGTCGGGTAATCGTCAAATGATGATTTCCTGATTGCTGTCGCGGGCTATTGAGGACGCAATATAAGGCAAGGTTTCGACCGATTATGTTGCTTTTTCCTCATGTTACCAGCCTGATAACGCGCCCGGTGCGGCGAAAGGTCCCGATAAAATAGCCGCGATCACAGCAAAACGGCCAGGCAAGCCTGGCCGTTTTCACGAAACCCGTGCAGGGCCTTCGGAATGCTACTTCGACGCCGTCGGCAGCGGAGCCGGCTTCTCTGCCAGGCTGCGCAGATAGGCGATCACGTCGGCGCGCTCGCTGTCCTTCTGGATGCCGGCGAATCCCATCGCGGTGCCGGGGACGAAGCCCTTGGGATTGGAGATGAACTTGCTGAGGTCGTCGTAGGTCCAGGTGCCGCCCTTGGCCTTCAAGGCCGCCGAGAAATTGAAGTTGCGACCCGGGGAGGCTTTCGGCTCGTTGAGGACGCCATAAAGATTCGGGCCGACGCGGTTGGGGCCGCCCTTTTCGAAGGTATGGCAGGCCGCGCATTTCTTGGCCGCGCCGGCACCCTTTTCGACGGAGGCGGTCTGCAGCAGCTTTTCGATCGGCTCGGACGGCGCCGCCGCGGCTTCCTTGCCACCGGCAGGCGCGGCTTCCTTGACGGCGATCTCGAAACCCGGCGTTTTCGGCATCTGCGGCGTGAAGATCGCGTTGGCGGTGAAATTCGTCACCAGCAACAGAAGGCAGCTGGCGAGAAGGGCGCCCATGACTTTATTGAGTTCGAAGGAGTCCATTTTCGATCAGGCTCCAGGCCGGAATGTCGACGTAAGGCCGGTGGGACGGCCGGATGAGCAGCAGGAATCGGGCTTTCGCACCGCACCCGAGCGACGATGAGATATCGGTTTGCCCGCGCTCTGGCAACCCGTATAAACGGCCCAACTCTCCGCCAATCCCCACCAATTCCTGATCATGTGAGCCGGGTCTAAACCCTGTGACCGAGCCCCGCACCCTGGTGCTGATTCCCGCCCGCATGGCCGCCACCCGGCTGCCCGGCAAGCCGCTATCGGACATCGCCGGCCTGCCGATGATCGTCCATGTGCTGCGCAGGGCGGAGGCGGCCGGAATTGGCCGCGTGGCGGTCGCTACCGATACGCCCGAGATCGCCGCCGCCGTGACAACCCATGGCGGCGAAGCGGTCATGACACGCGCCGATCACCCCTCCGGCTCGGACCGGATCTTCGAGGCACTCGGCCAGCTCGACCCCAAAGGCGAGATCCAGATCATCGTCAATCTGCAGGGCGATTTTCCGACTATCCACCCCGACAACATCCGCAGCGTGCTGGCGCCGCTTGGTGACCCCGCGGTCGATATCGCGACCCTGGCCGCCCGGATCCACACCGAGGAAGAAGCCACCAATCCCAATGTGGTGAAGGCGGTCGGCTCGCCGGTCAGTCCCGGGCGGCTGCGCGCCCTCTATTTCACCCGCGCCACCGCGCCCTGGGGCGACGGGCCGCGCTACCATCATATCGGGCTTTATGCCTATCGCCGTGCGGCGCTGGAGCGCTTTGTGTCGCTGCCCCCGTCGCCGCTGGAAATGCAGGAAAAGCTCGAGCAGTTGCGGGCGCTGGAAGCCGGAATGCGGATCGACATCGGCATCGTCGATACCGTGCCGCGCGGCGTCGACACCCCGGCGGACCTCGAAACCGCCCGCCTCATACTGCAGCCTCGTTCTGAATGAACGAGGCTTCATCAGTTTATCTTGACGCGTTTTCTTCACGCGAACCGGTCTCCACTTGGCTTGAAAACGTTCTGGAAAAAGCCTGAACGGCTGATACAAGGCGCCTCATGACAAAGAAGCTGAAAATCGCATTCCAGGGCGAGCCGGGAGCCAATTCCCACATCGCCATCGCCGAAGCCTATCCCGACGCCGAGCCGGCGCCCTGCCCGACCTTCGAGGACGCGCTGGCCGCGATCACCTCGGGGGAGGCCGACCTCGGCATGATCCCGATCGAGAATTCGGTGGCCGGCCGGGTCGCCGACATCCATCATCTGTTGCCGCAATCCGGCCTGTTTATCGTCGGCGAGTACTTCCTGCCGATCCATCACCAGTTGATGGCGCCGCGCGGCACCAGGCTCGGCGACATCAAGACGGTGGAGAGCCACGTCCACGCGCTCGGGCAATGCCGCAACATCATCCGCAAGCTCAAGATCAGGCCGATCGTGTCGGGCGATACCGCAGGATCGGCCCGCATCGTCGCCGAGCGCGGCGACAAGTCCTGCGCCTCGATCGCCTCGAAACTCGCGGCCGACATCTACGGCCTCGACATCCTGGCCGAGGACGTCGAGGACGAAACCCACAACACCACCCGCTTCGTGGTGCTGGCGCGCGAAGCGACCTGGGCCAAACAGGGATCGGGGCCGCTGGTCACCAGTTTCGTGTTCCGGGTACGCAACCTGCCGGCCGCGCTCTACAAGGCGATGGGGGGCTTTGCCACCAACGGCGTCAACATGACCAAGCTGGAAAGCTACATGGTCGACGGCAATTTCTTCGCCACGCAATTCTATGCCGACGTCGACGGCCATCCCGAGGACAAGGGACTGGCCTTCGCGCTGGAGGAACTGAAATTCTTCTCGCGCGAGTTTCGGATCGTGGGCGTGTATCCCGGCCATCCGTTCCGGGCGACGTTCAGCGAGAAGGCGGAGTGATTGGTTGCCCTCTAAACGAGTCGTCCCGGCCTACGCGCCGGGACCCATACCGCGTGATCCATCGATAAAGCAGTGTGGTCGACACCTTCCACACGACATGAGCCGGTGATTATGGGTCCCGGCGCGTAGGCCGGGACGACGAGGTTGCTACGCCGCCGCTTGCTTGCCCAGCCCGAACGTATCCGCCAGCAGGCTGTACGACTTCTTCCGCGCGTCGTGGTCGTACACCGCGGTGATGACCATCAGTTCGTCCGCCTTGCTGGCCGCAATCATCGGCTGCAGTTTCTGCATCACCGTCGCCGGGCTGCCGACGAACAGCCGCGCGCGGTTGCGGGCGATCGAGGCGCGTTCGCTGTCGGTGTAGGGATAGGCCAGCGCCTCCTCGACCGATGGCAGCGGCAGATACTGGCCGCGGTCGCGGCGCAGCCGGTTGAGGTCCATCGATGACGCGAGCCTGTCGGCTTCCGCGTCGGTTTCGGCTGTGACCGCCGCCACCGCCAGGATGCCGTGCGGCGTGGCGCGCCAGCCGGATGGCGTGAAGCGGTCGTGGTAGGTGGTCATGGCATCGACCGCGTCATGCGACGCAAAATGATGCGCGAAGGCAAACCCCATCCCGATCTGCGCCGCCAGTTCCGACGAGTAGTCGCTGGAGCCGAGCAGCCAGATCGGCGGCAGCGGGCTGTCGTCCGGCATCGCCACCACATTGTTGTAGGGATGGCCCGGCGGAAAGCCGCGGGTCTCCCACAGGATCAATTCCTGCAGCCGCTCCAGAAAATCGTCGCCGTCGCGGCGGTCGAGCCGGCTGCGCAGCGCATGCGCGGTGGCGCCGTCGGTGCCTGGCGCGCGGCCGAGGCCGAGATCGATCCGGCCGGGAAACAACGCCTCCAGCATCTTGAAGCGCTCGGCCACCACAAGCGGCGCATGGTTCGGCAGCATCACGCCGCCGGAGCCGACCCGGATATTCTTCGTCACCGCGGCGATCTGCCCGATCATCAGATCGGGCGCCGGGCTCGCCACCGAGGCGAGGTTGTGATGTTCGGCCAGCCAGTAGCGGACATAGCCCAAGCCATCCGCATGACGCGCCAGATCGATGCTGTTGCGCAGCGCCGCGGCGGGTTTCGTCCCGGTGGTGACGACCGAGAGGTCGAGGATCGAGAGAGGAATCATGGCGGTAAGCTAGTGCGCATTGTCGGGTGCACAAAGGGGCCGGGAGCGCAGATCAGGCGCGCGTCGGCGGAGACCTGCGATGGTCGGATCGAAGACGGCAAGTGGGACAAAATATCATTGAAAGACTTAACTCAATTCTGCCCACATCGAACACCCCGCGACGGTCAACCCGTATTACCTGAACCATATTATTGTATTTACTCAATTATTTCTCCATACTGGGCGTCTCGAGCAAGGTGACACCCGCCTTCGCTACCAGCCCACTAAATGAAAAATCCGGCCTAAATTTCGTTAGATAAACAGAAATTGGGCAATTTCCCATCGTCGATGGGCTATTGCAATGACGCCGCTTGGCTTATTTTAGCCTCTCGCAGCTAAGCCTGTCCCGACGCTTTGAGTGGAGTTTGTGGTGCCATGACCGAGGTTACGCCGCCCGCGCCGGAAGGGCACCGCGCGCTGCATTCGCCAAGGATTTCCTTCGAGTTCTTCCCGCCCAAGACCGAGGAGATGGAGCGGAGCCTGTGGGAGACGATCAACCGGCTGGCGCCGCTGACGCCGAATTTCGTCTCGGTGACCTACGGTGCCGGGGGCTCGACCCGTGAGCGTACCCATTCGACCATCGCCCGCATCCTGAAAGAGACCAGTCTGGTCCCGGCCGCGCACCTGACCTGCGTCGGCGCGCCGAAAAGCGAGATCGACGACGTGGTGGCGCGCTACCACGAGATCGGCGTCCGCCACATCGTCGCGCTCCGTGGCGATCCGACCACCGGCATCGGGACCGCCTACCATGCCCATCCGGACGGCTACCAGAGTTCGCCCGACCTGATCGAAGGCATCAAGAAGCGCTATCCCGACATCGAGATCTCGGTTTCCGCCTATCCGGAAAAGCATCCGGAGAGCCCGACCATCGAGGCCGACATCGACACGCTCGAGGCCAAGGTCGATGCCGGCGCCACCCGCGCCATCACCCAGGTGTTCTTCGATAACGACCTCTATCTCCGCTACCTCGATCGCGTCCGTGCGCGCGGCATCACGATTCCGATCGTGCCCGGCATCATGCCGATGCATAATTTCAAGCAGGCGCGCAATTTCGTCACCCGTGCCGGCACCTCGGTGCCGGACTGGCTGGCGGAAAAATTCGAGGGCCTCGACGACGACGCCGAAACCCGCAAGCTCGTTGCGGCTACGGTCGCGGCCGGCCAGGTGCAGAAGCTCGCAAAACAGGGCGTCGATACCTTTCACTTCTACACCATGAACCGCGCGGACCTCGTGTTCGCGATCAGCCATTTGCTCGGTATTCGCCCGCAGGGCGCCCAGAAAGCCGCTTGATCGATGACCTCTTCTGTTTCCGAAAAGCGAACCGCGTTGCTCGCGGCGGCCCGCGAGCGCATCCTGGTGCTCGACGGCGCCATGGGCACCATGATCCAGGGCCTCGAATATGACGAGGCCGCGTTTCGCGGCGCGCGCTTTGCGGATTTCCACCGCGACGTCAGGGGCAACAACGATCTCCTGATCCTGACCCAGCCGCAGGCGATCGAGGACATCCACGCCGAATATCTGCGCGCCGGCGCCGACATCGTCGCCACCAACACGTTTTCCTCGACCTCGATCGCGCAGGCCGATTACGACCTTTCCGGCATCGCCTATGAGATGAACCTGGAGGGGGCACGGCTCGCCCGCAACGCCGCGACCCGCGTCACCGCCGAAGACGGCAAACCGCGCTTCGTCGCCGGCGCCATCGGCCCGACCAACCGCACCGCCTCGATCTCGCCCGATGTGTCGAGCCCCGGATATCGCGCCGTGACGTTCGACGATCTGCGCACCGCCTATGGAGAACAGATCAATGGCCTGCTCGATGGCGGCGCCGATCTGCTGCTGGTCGAGACTATCTTCGACACGCTGAACGCCAAGGCGGCACTGTATGCGATCGCGGAAATCGCCGAGGCCCGCGGGATCGACGTGCCCGTGATGATCTCGGGCACCATTACCGACAAATCCGGCCGGCTGCTGTCCGGCCAGTTGCCGGAGGCATTCTGGAATTCGGTGCGGCACGCACGCCCCATCACCATCGGCTTCAACTGCGCGCTCGGCGCCGAGGACCTGCGCGCCCACATCGCCGATATCGGCCGCGTCGCCGACACCCTGGTGTGCGCCTATCCCAACGCCGGCCTGCCCAACGAATTCGGCCAGTACGACGAGAGCCCGGAATTCATGGCCGGGCTGATCGGCGAATTCGCAGCTTCCGGCCTCGTCAACATCGTCGGCGGCTGCTGCGGCACCACGCCGGACCATATCGCCGCGATTGCCGCCGCCGTGGCGCCGCACAAGCCGCGCGCGATCCCCGTGGTCGAGCCGCGCTTGCGGCTCTCGGGCCTCGAGCCGTTCGAACTGACGCCCGCGATTCCCTTCGTCAACGTCGGCGAGCGCACCAATGTCACCGGCTCGGCCAAATTCCGCAAGCTGGTCACCGCGGGCGATTACACCGCCGCGCTGGCGGTGGCGCGCGACCAGGTCGAGAACGGCGCCCAGATCATCGACGTCAACATGGACGAAGGCCTGCTCGACTCCGAAGCCGCGATGGTGACGTTCCTCAACCTCGTCGCCGCCGAACCCGATATCGCCCGCGTCCCCGTGATGGTCGACTCCTCGAAATTCACCGTGATCGAAGCCGGCCTGAAATGCGTGCAGGGCAAGCCGGTGGTGAATTCGATCTCTATGAAGGAAGGCGAGGCAAAGTTCATCCACGAAGCCAGGATCGCGCGGCGCCATGGCGCCGCCGTGGTGGTGATGGCGTTCGACGAGGCCGGCCAAGCCGACACCTTTGCGCGCAAGACCGAGATCTGCAAGCGCGCCTACGACATCCTGGTCGGGCAGCTGAATTTTCCGCCGGAAGACATCATCTTCGATCCCAACATTTTCGCGATCGCGACCGGGCTGGAAGAGCACAATAATTACGGCGTCGATTTCATCGAGGCGACGCGCTGGATCCGGCAGAACCTGCCGCATGCGCACATTTCCGGCGGCGTCTCCAATTTGTCGTTCTCGTTCCGCGGCAACGAGCCGGTGCGCGAGGCCATGCATTCGGTGTTCCTGTATCACGCCATCAAGGCCGGCATGGACATGGGCATCGTCAATGCCGGGCAGATGATCGTCTATGACGACATCGATCCCGAGCTGCGCCAGACCTGCGAAGACGTCATTCTGAACCGCGATCCCGGCGCTTCCGAACGCCTGCTGGAACTGGCCGAGAAATTCCGCGGCAAGGAGAAACAGACCAGGGAGCAGGATCTGGCCTGGCGCGAATGGCCGGTCGAGAAGCGACTGAGCCACGCACTGGTACACGGCATCACCGAATATATCGAGGAAGACACCGAGGCCGTGCGGCTGACGGTCGAGCGCCCACTGCATGTGATCGAAGGCCCGCTGATGGCCGGCATGAATATCGTCGGCGACCTCTTCGGCGACGGCAAGATGTTCCTGCCGCAGGTGGTGAAGTCGGCGCGCGTCATGAAGCAGGCGGTCGCCTATCTGATGCCGTTCATGGAGCAGGAGAAGGCGGACAATCTTGCCAATGGCATTGCCGGCGACGGACGCAACTCGGCCGGCAAGATCGTGCTCGCCACCGTCAAGGGCGACGTCCACGACATCGGCAAGAACATCGTCGGCATCGTGCTGCAATGTAACAACTTCGAAGTGATCGACCTCGGCGTCATGGTGCCGGCCTCGAAGATCATCGAGACCGCGAAGGCCGAGGGCGCCGACATCATCGGGCTGTCCGGCCTGATCACACCATCGCTGGACGAAATGAGCTTTCTGGCCGGCGAGTTGGAACGGCAGGGCATGACCGTGCCGCTGCTGATCGGCGGCGCGACCACCAGCCGCGTCCATACCGCGGTCAAGATCGATCCGAACTACCGCGGCGGCCCCGTGGTGCATGTCAACGACGCCAGCCGCGCCGTCGGCGTCGCCTCCTCGCTGCTGTCGCCGGAGCGCCGCGAAGCCTATGCCGCCGAGGTGCGCGCCGACTATGCGAAGATTTCCGCGGCGCATTTCCGGGCGCAGGCCGACAAGAAGCGGCTGAAGCTGACGGACGCGCGCGCCAATGCCCACGTCATCGACTTCGCCAAGGTACCGCCGACCAAGCCGGCCTTCCTCGGCATCCGGAGTTTTCGCGACTACAACCTCGCCGAACTCGCCGACTACATCGACTGGACGCCGTTCTTCCAGACCTGGGAGCTGACCGGGCGTTTTCCGGCCATTCTCGACGATCCCAAGGTCGGCGAAGTCGCGCGCTCGCTCTATGACGACGCCCGCAAGATGCTCGACCTCATCGTGAGGGAGAACTGGTTCAAGGCGCAGGCCACCATCGGCTTCTGGCCGGCCAATGCCGAGGGCGACGACATCGTGGTCTATGCCGACGACAGCCGCCAGCAGCCGATCGCGACCTTCCACACGCTGCGCCAGCAGCTGGAAAAGCGCGAGGGCCGCTTCAACTCGGCGCTGTCGGATTTCATCGCGCCGGCATCCTCCGGCGTGCCGGATTATATCGGCGCCTTCGTGGTCACCGCCGGGATCGGCGAGGACGTAATCGCCGACCGTTTCAAGAACGCCAATGACGATTACTCCTCGATCCTGTGCAAGGCGCTGGCCGACCGTCTCGCCGAAGCCTTTGCCGAGCGGATGCATGCCCGCGTCCGCCGCGAGTTCTGGGGCTATGCACCGGACGAGACGCTTTCGCCGGATCAGCTGATTCTCGAACAGTACCAGGGCATCCGCCCGGCGCCCGGCTATCCCGCGCAGCCCGATCACACCGAGAAGGCGACGCTGTTCGCGCTGCTCGATGCGGAGAAGACCGCCGGCGTGCAGCTGACCGAGAGCTATGCGATGTGGCCGGGCTCGTCGGTATCGGGCCTGTATTTCAGCCATCCCGAGAGTTTCTATTTCGGCGTCGGCAAGATCGAGCGCGACCAGGTCGAGGATTACGCCGTTCGCAAGGGCTGGAGCGTGGCGGAGGCCGAGCGCTGGCTGGCGCCGGTGCTGAACTACATTCCGGCGCAGGACCGCTCCGAACAGGACCGCCGCCTGAAAGAAGCGATGCCGACCCTGGCGCCGGCCACGACCGAGCCCGCCAACGACGCCGCGTCGCATCCGCCCGGCTGCAACTGCGCGGTGCATCTGGCGTATCGGAAAAAGGCGCGGGCCTGACCCCTTTCTTCCCTTCTCCCCTTGTGGGAGAAGGTGGCGCGAAGCGCCGGATGAGGGGTTCTATCAAGCGGCACTTTGCGCGTTGATAGAGCCCCCTCACCCGTCTCGAATGCGCGATGCGCATTCGATCCACCCTCTCCCACAAGGGGAGAGGGGAAGAGGAGCCCCCGATGAAATTCTTCTCCTTCTGGCGATCGCTGGCGAGTTTTCGGGTTCGCATCGCGCTCAACCTCAAGCGCCTGCCGGCCGAGGTGGTCTACGTCGATATCGACGCCGACGCGCATCGCGCCGACGCCTATCGCGAGGTCAATCCGCAGATGGCGCTGCCGGCGCTGGTGCTCGATGACGGCACCACGCTGTTCCAGTCGCTCGCCATCCTCGAATATCTCGACGAGACCCACCCCGCGCCGCCACTGTTGCCTTCCGATCCACGCGGCCGCGCCCGGGTGCGCGCGCTGGCGCTGATGATCGCCTGCGAGGGCCATCCGCTGCTGGTGCCGCGGGTGCGGCGTTATCTCGACCACGAACTGAACTTGCGCGACACGCAGCAGGCGGCGTGGCGGCGGCACTGGACCGTGGAGACGCTGGCGGCGCTGGAAGCGCATCTCGCCGATCACAAGGATACCGGCCGCTTCTGCCATGGCGATACGCCTTCGCTGGCCGATATCTGCATGGTCGGCCATGTCACCGTAGCGGTCACCCAGCAGATCGATCTGGCGCCCTGGCCGACCGTGAAGCGCATTTTCGAGGCCGCGATGGCGCTGCCGGAATTTGCGACTGCGCATCCGCTACGGCAGCCGGATACGCCGGAGGCGATGCGGGTGAAGAAGTAGGAGACGAGCGCCGTTCCAACAAACCCCGACCTCATCCTGAGGAGCCGCGCGCGCTTTGCGCGGCGTCTCGAAGGATGGCGTCAGGCGAAGTGCCAGATGGTTCGAGACGCACGCCGGCAGCGCAAGGGCGCCGCCAGCGCGCTCCTCACCATGAGGGAGTTGGACGCCCTCACCCCTTCGGCGGATCGAGCTTTTGCACGATCTCCTGAAAAGCCGGCAGCGCCTCGCATCGCGCGGCGTGCGCCGTCAGCGCCGGATGACGCGCGGCCGTGAACAACGACGGATGCGCCTCGCCGGTAAAGCGCAGCGCGCAGGCCACCATGATGTCGGCATGGCCGATGCGGTCACCGAACCAGAACGGCGTCGCCACCCCCGCGCGTTCCCTTTCCAGCACATCGAGCACGCCGCCGATCTGGGCCTGGCAGCGCTCGACCCACAAATGCAGCTGCTCCGCGCGCAGCACACGCTCGTAGATCAGGCTGACCGCCTTGTCGCCGAGCCCGCTGCCCAGCGCGCAGATTTTCAACGCCTGCCGGCGCGCCGGGCCGCGCTCGGCGATCATCGCCTTTTCCGGCCCGACCAGCTCGTCGAGATAATCCAGAATCGCGCCGCTCTCGATCAGCACCTCGCCGCCGTCGAGCACCAGCGTCGGCACCCGACGCAGCGGATTGAACGCCGCCAGCTTCTCGGCATCGCCGAAGGTCGACCACGGCCGCTGCTCGAACGGCAGATCATAAAGCCGCAGCGCCAGCGCGACGCGGCGGACGAAGGGGGAGTCGTATTGGCCGATCAGGATCATGGTCGGGTGCGCCTCGCGGGGTTGGAGGGAGATAACCGCAGCTTGCCAGAGATTTCACCGGGAGCAAGTGCTATGCTCAGGGCAGTATTGCTGAACCCGAAAGCAACACGCATGACCCGCTGCGCATCGCCCAATGCCATCCTGCTGTTGCTGTTGCTGCTGGTCGTCCCCGGCGCAGCCAACGCCCAAGGCAGCATCACCGGCTTCCGGTCGCCGTCGAACAACATCGCCTGCCAGTATTTCGACTACGACCGGCAGCTCACGCTCCGCTGCGACATCATGGAAGCTACCGTGACCGCGCGCCGGCCGGCCGATTGCGATCTCGAATATGGCAAGGCCTTCGAGATGCGCTCGAAAGGCAGCGCCATCCGCCTCTGCTACGGCGACACGGTAATGGACAAGGCGCTGCCGCCGCTGGCCTATGGCGAAGTCTGGCAGCGCGGCGGCTTTACCTGCACGTCGGAACAGACAGGCGTGACCTGCTTCAACACCGACCGCCGCGGCTTCTCGCTTTCGCGGGCGAAGCAGGAATTGTTTTGAGGGCGTAGCTCTCTCACCTCGTCATGGCCGGGCTTGACCCGGCCATCCACGTCTTTGCCTCCCGGCGAAGAAAGCAAGACGAGGATCACCGGGTCAAGCCCGGTGATGACGATTGGATGGAGGCCGCTCAGCCTTGCGCCGCTTCGCGTTCCATGTCTCGGCCGGAGAGGTCCTCGCCCTGCATGTTGGCGTAGTCGCGCGCCATCTCGCGCATCAGGAACTTGGCGGGAACGTCGTGGAACGAGCCGTGGTCGGTGACATATTGCATGTAGGTGCGGCCCGCGCCGTCGAAGGGATGCAGCAGCGCATCGGTGTGGCCGTCGAAATCGAGCGGCGCCACGCCGACCTTGGCGCACAGTGTGGCGTTGAAGGTCGGGGTGGCCTTGCGCCAGGCGCCGTCGACATGGACCTCGGTGTAGCCGTGCCAGGTGAAGATATCCGTGCCCATGCTCTGGCGCAGTTTTTCGGTCGTGAGATGGTTGCGCACGTCGGCGAAGCCGACGCGGGCGGGAATGCCGTGGATGCGGCAGGCGGCGGCGTACAGCGCCGCCTTGCCGACGCAGTAGCCAACTCCGGCCGCCAGCACGCTCGAAGCGCGAAAGGTCTCCGCCGCGCGCATGTTGACATAGGGGTTATAGCGGATGCCGTCGCGCACCGCTCTGTAGAGCAGGCTGGCCTTGTCGCGGTCGGAGGCATCCGCCGCGACGGCGGCGCCGGCGAAGGCCTGGACGGCCGGATGGTCGCTGTCGATATACTCGCCGGGATCGGTGTAGAGGCGGCGAAGGGTGTCGGGAAGAATGTCGGTCATGCGGACAGTGTAGCAAGGCGCGTTCACTTGGCAATTGACTTCAATCATCCCTCCCCTTCATCACTCGCCAGCACCCCCTTCACCGCCCTTGCCCAGCCCGCCAGCTTCCGCTCCCGCGTCGCCGCTGACATCGCCGGCTTGAACCTGCGTTCCAGCCGCCAGTTGTCGGCGAATTTTTCCGGCTCGGGATAGACGCCGGCGGCGAGGCCGGCGAGGTAGGCGGCGCCCAGCGCCGTGGTTTCCTGGATCATCGGGCGGTCGACCGGGGCGTCGAGCAGGTCGGCGAGGCGCTGCATGGTCCAGTCGGAGGCGGTCATGCCGCCGTCGACGCGGAGCACGATGTTGGCGCCTTTCGCATCGGGCCAGTCGGCACGCATCGCGGCCCACAGATCGAAGGTCTGGTAGCAGACGCTTTCCAGCGCGGCATGGGCGAGTTCGGCGGGGCCGGTGTTGCGGGTGAGACCGAACAGCGCGCCGCGTACCCTTGGATTCCAGTAGGGCGCGCCGAGGCCGACGAAGGCCGGGACCAGATACACGCTCTGCATCGAATCGGATTTGTCGGCGAGCGGGCCGGTTTCGCTGGCCTGCCTGATGATTCCGAGACCGTCTCGCAGCCACTGCACCGCGGAGCCGGCGACGAAGATCGAGCCTTCCAGCGCGTAGGTGCGTTTGCCCCCGAGCTGGTAGGCGATGGTGGTGAGCAGCTTGTTGTTGGACTTCACCGGTGTGGCGCCGGTGTTGAGCAGGGCAAAACAGCCGGTGCCGTAGGTCGACTTCATCATGCCCGGCGCAAAGCAGGCCTGGCCGATGGTGGCGGCCTGCTGGTCGCCGGCGATGCCTGATATCATGATGCTGCCGCCGAACAGTTCGGGCACGGTGTCGCCGAAATCGGCGGAGGAGTCCTTCACCTCGGGGAGCAGCGAGCGCGGCACCCGCAGGATTTTCAGGAGATCGTCGTCCCACTCGCCGGTGTGGATGTTGAACAGCAGCGTGCGCGAGGCGTTGGTGGCGTCGGTGGCGTGCGACTTGCCGCCGGTGAGGCGCCACAGCAGATAGCAATCGACGGTGCCGAACATCAGTTCGCCGCGCCCGGCGCGTTCGCGCGCGCCGGGAACGTGGTCGAGGATCCAGGCGACCTTGGTCCCCGAAAAATAGGGATCGATGATCAGGCCGGTTTTCGCCGTGATGGCGGGCTCATGGCCTTCGGCTTTCAGTTTGGCGCAGATGTCCGATGTGCGGCGGTCCTGCCAGACGATGGCGCGGTGGATGGCCTGGCCGGTGGCGCGGTCCCACACCACGGTGGTCTCGCGCTGGTTGGTAATCCCGATCGCGGCGATGTCCTTGGGTCCGACGCCGGCCTTCTTCAGCGCCTCGCGGCAGACGGCGATGGTCGAGGTCCAGATGTCCTCGGGCTCATGCTCGACCCAGCCGGAGGCCGGAAAATGCTGCGGAAACTCGGCTTGCGCGGTCGCGGCGATCGAGATGTCCGGGCGGAACACGATCGCGCGCGAGGAGGTGGTGCCCTGATCGATGGCCAGTACGAAGGACATGATGCGGATTCCTGGCGTTGCTTCCCGGGGAGGCAAGGCAAGCGGATTGGGGATGGTTCGTCAATATCCGTTGTCGTCCCTGCGAACGCAGGGACCCATACGCCGCGGCTCCTCGATCGAGCGAAGGACGTCGACCAGCCTTACGCAACCGAGAGGACAACGCGGTATGGGTCCCTGCGTTCGCAGGGACGACGTGGGGAGAGAGTGTCGGCTGAAACCTACACCGACGCCGTGGTCACGCCGCCATCGACCACGATGGTCTGGCCGGTCATGAAGCTCGACGCATCCGAGCCGAGATAGGCCACGGCGCCGGCGATTTCGTCGGGTTCGCCGATGCGGCGGAGCGGCGTGGTGGCGCAGCGGCGCTTCAGGCGCTCTTCGTCTTCCCACAGCGCCTTGGCGAAATCGGTTTTCACCAGACCGGGGGCAACGCAATTGACGCGCACGCCCTGCGGGCCCCATTCGCCGGCGAGGCTGCGGCACAATGCAAAATCCGCCGCCTTGGAAATTCCGTAGGCGCCGATCACGGTGGAGCCGCGCAGGCCGCCGATCGAGGAGACGATCACCACCGAGCCGTTGCCGCGCGCGGCCATCTGCGGGATTGCCTGCGCGCAGAGCCAGATGTTGCTCTTGACGTTGGAGTTCATGATCTTGTCGAAGGCCTCGTCCTTGATGTCGAGCAGCGGGCCGTAATAGGGATTCACGGCCGCGTTGCAGACCAGGATGTCGATCTTGCCGTAATGTTTCGTGGTGCCCGCAATCAGCGCCTCGACTTCCTCGCGGCGCGAGATGTTGCAGGGGATGACATGGGCGTCGCCGCCGGCTTGTCTGATGCCGCTGGCGACCTCCTCGCAGGCTTCGGCCTTGCGGCTGGAGATCACGACTTTGGCGCCGAGCTTGGCCAGCAGTTCGGCCGAGGCGCGGCCGATGCCGCGGCTGGAGCCGGTGACGACGGCGACCTTGCCGGTGAGATCGAACGGGGTGTTTTTCATTTTTTTGATGCCTCGTCATTGCGAGGAGCGCTTGCGACGAAGCAATCCACGCCACACAAAGACAGATGGATTGCTTCGCTTCGCTCGCAATGACGGGGACGTGCTGGCGCGCGTCCCCGCAACGAGACGAGCTACACCAGCCCGCCGCCCTCGGTGACGCGGCGGAGGTGATAGTCGGTATCGCCAAAGGTGTTCTCGATCATGGTCAGGCGCTTGAAGTAGTGGCCGATCTTCGCCTCCTGCGTCATGCCGATGCCGCCATGGAGCTGGATCGCCTGCTGGCCGACGAACTTTGCCGACTTGCCGATCTGCACTTTCGCCGCCGCCACCGCGGTGGCGCGCTCCTTGGCGTCGTCGAAATCGGACGCCATGGTGGCGAACAGCGACATGCTGCGGGCCTGCTCGACGGCGACGAACATGTCGGCGGCGCGGTGCTGCAGGGTCTGGAAACTGCCGATCGGCACGCCGAACTGGGTGCGGGTCTTCAGATACTCGACGGTGGTCTTGAGCGATTCATCCATCGCGCCCACCGCCTCCGCGCACAGCGCGATGCGGGCGTCGTCGACCACGCGCTCGATCAGCGCGAGGCCGTTCTCGGGGTCGCCGATCGCAGCACTCGCGCCGACCTCGACACCCGTGAACGTGACGTCGGCGGCATGCAGGCCGTCCTGCGTCGGATAGCCCTTTTTGGCGATGCCCTTGGCGTTAGCCGGCACCAGGAACACGCCGATCCCGGCGGCGTCGCGCTGGCCGCCCCTGGTCCGCGCGGTGACGATGAAGCTGTCGGCATTCTCGCCGTTGAGCACGACGAATTTCTCGCCGTCGATCACCCAGCCGTCGCCCTTTTTCTTGGCGGTGGTGGCGACATCCTGCAGATCATAGCGCGAGTTCTTCTCGAGCTGCGCGAAGGCAAAGGTCTTGCTGCCGTCGATGATGCCGGGAATGTGCGCGGCCTTCTGTTCGGCCGAGCCGCCGCGTCGCAAAAAGCCGCCCGATATCACCACGGTCGCCAGATACGGCTCCAGCAGCAGCGCCTTGCCCAGCGCCTCCATCACGATCATGGTCTCGACCGCGCCGGCGCCGAAGCCGCCGTCGTCTTCCGAGAACGGCAGGCCGAGCAGGCCCTGCTCGGCGAGCTTGCCCCAGACCGCCTTGCTCCAGCCGCCCTTCTCGGCGCGGTACTTCTTGCGCGAGTCGAAATCGTAGGAATCGTTCAACAGCCCGTCGACGCTATCCTTGAGAAGCCGCTGCTCCTCCGACAAATCAAAATCCATGTTCTTTACTTTCCCTGGAAACCGATACGAGGCAACGCTGTTGCCTATCCCTCTATTGTCATCCCCGCCTAGTGCGCAATTGCGCACGGGGGGCGGGGATCCGGTAAGCGCAGGCGGTTGTCGTAACCACTGCCGCCGCGGCGTACTGGGTCCCCCGCCTTCGCGGGGGACGACGAGTTTTTGTGTGTCTTGCTGCGGGGGCTTACAACCCCAGCACGGCCTTGGTGATGATGTTGCGCTGGATCTCGTTGGAGCCGCCGTAGATCGAAACCTTGCGGTTGTTGAAATAGCTCGGCGCGATCTGTGCGGTCCAGTCCATCGATTCGTTGCTGCCTTCGTCGCCATGCTCGTCATAGGGCGCGGCGAACGGGCCGATCACTTCCATCAGGAGCTCGGTGGTGGTCTGCTGGATTTCCGAGCCCTTGATCTTCAGGACGGAAGAAGCAGGATTGGGCTTGCCCTTGCCGTGCTTGTTCTCGTCGGCGACGACGCGCAGCTGGGTCAGCTCCAGCGCCTTCAGCTCGATCTCGACCTCGGCCAGCTTCTCGCGGAACTTCTGGTCCTCGATAACAGGCTTGCCGCCGGCCTCGACCTTGGAGGCGAGGTCGCGGATGCGGCGCAGCCGTTCCTTGGAAACGCCGACCCGGGCGATGCCGGTGCGCTCGTTGCCGAGCAGGAACTTGGCGTAGTCCCAGCCCTTGTTCTCCTCGCCGATCAGGTTCTCCACGGGCACCTCGACGTCGTCGAAGAAGACTTCGTTGACCTCGTGGCCGCCGTCGATGGTCTCGATCGGGCGCACCGTGACGCCCTTCGACTTCATGCTGAACACGATGAAGGATATGCCCATCTGCTTCTTGGCGCCGGGGTCGGTGCGGCACAGGCAGAAGATCATGTCGGCGTGCTGCGCCAGCGTGGTCCAGGTCTTCTGGCCGTTGATGATGTACTTGTCGCCCTTGCGCTCGGCCTTTGTCTTCAGCGAGGCGAGATCCGATCCGGAGCCCGGCTCCGAAAAGCCCTGGCACCACCAGTCGTCGACATTGGCGATGCGCGGCAGATACTGCTGCTTCTGCTTCTCGTTGCCGAAGGTGTAGATCACCGGGCCGACCATGCTGACGCCGAAGGCGAGCGGGGCCGGCGCGGGATGCATCTGCAGCTCTTCGTTGAAGATATAGTGCTGCACGGACGTCCAGCCGGTGCCGCCATATTCCTTCGGCCAGTGCGAGACGCCCCAGCCCTTCTTGTTCAGAATCCGCCACCAGGCGACCATCTCGTCCTTGGAGAGATGACGGCCCTCGACCAGTTTCTTGCGCGTCTCCGGCGGCACGTTGTTCTTGAAGAACTCCCGCACCTCGTCACGAAACGCCACTTCTTCCTTGCTGAAGCTGAGATCCATCGGATCCTCCTGTGTGAATTATTCGATCTCTCTAACGTCGTCCCCGCCTAGTGCGCAATTGCGCACGGGGCGCGGGGACCCATAACCCCCAGTATTAGCGGGTCGTAAAAGGCGTCTCACACCGCGCCCAAACGCGAGACCTCGCGGTATGGGTCCCTGCGTTCGCAGGGACGACGAGGGAGTTGTCATGAACCGCCCCCCGTTGCCAGTTGCGGTTGTTTCGGTTGCGCCGGCTGCCGGTTGCGCAATTCGTGGCGCGAGAGTTTGCCGACCGAGGTGCGCGGCAACTCCTCGACGAATTCGAGTGCGGCTGGAATTTCGTGCTTGCCGAGCTTGCCGGCGAGAAACGTCTTCAACTCGTCGAGGCTGAACGGCACAGCGCCATCGCGCAATTTGACAAAAGCCTTGGCTGCCTCGCCGCGATAATCGTCGGGAATGCCGATCACGATCACCTCGTGCACGGCGGGATGCTCATACATCGCCTGCTCGATCATCTGCGGATAGACGTTGAAGCCGCCGGAGATGATCATGTCCTTCTTGCGGTCGACCAGATAGAAATAGCCGTCGGCATCCATGTAGCCGATGTCGCCGGTGAGGAAGCGGTCGCCGACGAACGCCTCGGCGGTCTCCTTCGGCCGGTTCCAGTAGCCCTTGGTCACGTTCGGCCCGCGGATGCGGATTTCGCCTGTTACGCCGACCGGCAGAATCTTTTTGGGGTCGTCCAGCGCGACCACGTCCATCTCGATCCCCGGCAGCATCAGCCCGATCGAGCCCGGCTTTTCCGGTCCCTCCTTGGGATGCGCGGTGCCGGGCGAGCAGGTCTCGGTCATGCCCCAGCCGCTCTTCAGCTTCATGCCGACCCTGCGCTCGAGGATCCTGGCGACCTCGACCGGGAGCGGCGCACCGCCCGATCCGACGCTGACCAGCGACGACAGGTCGCGCTTGTCGAGGTCGGGCAGGCTCGCGATGGCGATCCACATGGTGGGCACGCCGGGAAAATAGGTGGCGCGCTTGACCTCGATGTCGCGCATCACGGCTTCGACGTCAAAACGCTGGTGCAGCGAAATCAGATGGCCGCGCCGCAGGCTGCTGAGCAGCACCACGGTCAGCGCGAAGATGTGAAACAGCGGCAGCACGCAGATCACGCGCTCGATCGGGTTATTGCGCTCGGCGCGCGACGGCTTGCCCCAGACGTCGTAGACCGACACCGCCGAGGTCAGATTGCCGTGGCTCAGCATCGCGCCCTTCGGCAGGCCGGTGGTGCCGCCGGTATATTGCAGCAGCGCGACATCGTCGGCGTCAAGCTGCGGCCATGCCGAAGGCTTGCTGGCGCCGTCGGTGAAAGTCCTGAAGGTGATGATCGCGGGATTGTCCGGGATCGGCGTGTGAGGATTGCCGACCGCGCCCCAGTCGTCGTCCTGGCAGACGATCAGCCGGTCGACCAGGCCCTTTTCGAGAAATTTCAGCGCCGTCGGCAGCAGCGTCGCCAGATCGCTGGTGACCAGCACGCGCGCGCCGCTATCGCTCAGCTTGTGCGACAGCGCAATGGCGCCGTCGAGCGGGGACAGATGCACGATGCGGGCACCGGCCTTCAGCGCGCCGAAGAAGTTTATCGGATGATCCGGCGAATTGCCGAGGAACAGCGCCACCGAATGATCGGCGCCGCAGCCGGCGCGCAGGAACGAGGCGGCGGCGACCTCGACCATCGCTTCCAGCTCGGCATAGCTGATCGCACGATCCCGATACTCGATCGCCGGCCGCGCGCCGTATTCGGCCGCCGCCACCGACAGCAAATCGGGCAGCGTGCCGCGCGCGATCGGATCGTCCCAGTGAACGCCTTCCGGATAGAATTGCTCGCCGGGGTGGGTCATGCGACGTCGTCCCTGCGAACGCAGGGACCCATAATCCCGGGCATCGAGGTTGAAAGACGGCCTCTCCCTCCATACCGAAACGTGAAATCACGCGGTATGGGTCCCTGCGTTCGCAGGGACGACGGGTTGAGGCAGATTCGCTTCATCGGCTCAAGCCGCCTTCGCGGACTGCGTCAGCGACGCAAAGGTCTTGCCTTCGGCGGCGAGGCGCTTCAGCAGCGGCGACGGCTCCAGCGAGGGATCGTTGGTTTCCCTGGCGTAATAGGACAGCCGGTCGGCGATGTGCTTGAGGCCGACCTGGTCGGCATAGAACATCGGGCCGCCGCGATAGATCGGCCAGCCATAGCCATAGAGCCAGATCACGTCGATATCGCTCGGACGCGCCGCGACCTTCTCTTCGAGGATTCGCGCGCCCTCGTTGATCATCGGATACATCATGCGCTCCAGGATCTCGTCGTCAGAGACCACGCGCTTCTTGCGGCCGAGCCGCTGCAAGGTCTCGTCGATCAGCTTTTCCACTTCGGGATCGGGCAGCGCCGAGCGCGAACCGGCTTCATACTTGTAATAGCCCTTGCCGGTCTTCTGGCCGAAGCGGCCGGCCTCGCACAAGGCGTCGGCGATTTCCGACTTGATGCCGCGGTCCTGGCGCGAGCGCCAGCCGATATCGAGACCGGCCAGATCGCTCATCGCGAACGGTCCCATCGGCATGCCGAACTTTGTCACCACGGCATCGACCTGCTGCGGCAAGGCGCCTTCGAACAGCAGCTTTTCGGACTGCTTGCCGCGCTGCGCCAGCATCCGGTTGCCGACAAAACCGTCGCAGACCCCGACCACCGCCGGCACCTTTGCGATCTTGCGGGCGACCGCCACCGCAGTCGTCAGCGCATCGGGCGCGGTCTTGTCGGCGCGCACGATCTCGCACAGCTTCATCACATTGGCCGGCGAGAAGAAGTGCATGCCGAGCACGTCCTGCGGACGTTTTGTAACCTTCGCGATCTCGTCGATGTTGAGGTAGGAGGTATTGGAAGCCAGCACCGCGCCAGGCTTGGCGTATTTGTCCAGCGCAGTGAAAACCTCCTTCTTGATCGCCATGGTCTCGAACACGGCCTCGATGATCAGGTCAGCATCCCTAACGTTCTCGAGCCCCACCTTGCCCGTGATCAGGCCCATGCGCTTGGCGGGGGCATCAGCGGGAATACCGCCGCGCGCCGCGGTCGCCTCGTAGTTCTTCTGCATCACGCCCATGCCGCGCTTGAGCTGCTCTTCGCCCGTTTCGATCAGCGTCACCGGAATACCGGCATTGGCGAACGACATCGCGATGCCGCCGCCCATGGTGCCGGCGCCGATGATGGCGACGCGCTCGACATTGCGCGGCTTGGTGCCCTCGGGCACGCCGGCGATCTTGGCGGCTTCGCGCTCACTGAAGAAGGCATAACGCTGCGCCTTCGACTGATCGGAGGCGACCAGCTTGAGAAAACCTTCGCGCTCCTTCTTCAGGCCTTCGTCGAACGGCAGGTCGATGGCGGCGCCGACGGCGTCGGCGGCGGCGAACGGCGCTTCCAGCCCGCGCGCCTTCTTGGTCAAGGCGGCGACCGCATTGGTGAAGATCGAGCGGTCGGCCCTGGCGGCGGCGAGCTTGGAATCGTCGTCGCGCAGCTTGCGCAGCGGGCGCTTCTCCGCCAGCACCTTGCGGGCAAAACTCTCGCCGCCCGATGCCGGACCTTCGACGATTTCCTCGATCAGGCCGTGCTTCAGCGCGTCACTGGCGCTGATCGGGTCACCGCCGACGATCATCTTGACCGCGAGCTCCGGACCGACCGCGCGCGGCAGCCGCTGGGTACCGCCGGCACCGGGCAGCAGGCCGAGCTTCACTTCGGGCAGACCGAGCCGCGCATCCCTGGTGGCGACGCGGAAATGGCAGGCGAGCGCAACCTCGAGGCCGCCGCCCAGCGCGGTGCCGTGAATCGCGGCGATGATCGGTTTCGGCGAGTTCTCCATCGCGAGCAGCACTTCAGCCAGGCCGGGCGGCTTCGGCGGCTTGCCGAATTCGGTGATGTCGGCGCCGGCGATGAAGGTGCGGCCGGCGCAGGTCAGCACGATCGCCTGCACTTCGGGATCGGCGATGGCGCTCTTGATGCAGTCGAAAATACCGCCGCGCACGGCGGCGCTCAAAGCATTGACCGGAGGACTGTTGACGGTGACGATGGCGATGACGTCACGACGCTCGAGCTTGACCACTTCGTTCACGAGACTCTCCCTGGGCATTCTGTTCTTGGATCAATTCTTGGATCAGTTCTTGGATCAGTTCTTGGATCAGTTTTTTTGGATTAGTTCTTAACTTGCCAGTTCTTAACTTGTGTTGAGTGGCTACGACACCCCGGCGACTTGCGTTGAGTAGCTATTTTTCGTTTATTTCGCACTGCGAAATTCAATTCCACACCTTGACATGGAGGGTTATTTTGAAGCACGTCCCTTGTCAACGAGGTCCATCCAGCGGCAGGTAATGAAGCGTCCAGGCAAGAAAGTGGCGACCGATCGCAGCTTCGTCGTCGCGCTTTCCCGCGGCCTTGATGTGTTGCGCGCATTCCATCCCAACGACGGGCTTCTTGGCAATCAGGAGATCGCGGCCCGTACCAACTTGCCAAAGCCGACCGTTTCGCGGCTGACCTATACCTTGACCAAGCTGGGCTACCTTACACCTGTTCCGCGGTTCGAGAAGTATCAGCTGGCGCCTTCAGCCATGGCGCTGGGGTATGCCGCCCTTGCAAATCTCGGCGTTCGGCATTTGTCCGAACCCTTCCGCGAGGAACTGATGCGCGAGACCGGCGGCGCGGTTGCCATCGGCGGTCGCGACCGCACCAGCATGATCTACTTCGGCCAGAGTCGTGGTCAAACAATAGGCGTTCAACTGGACGTCGGTTCGCGAGTCCCGATTGCAACCACCGCAATGGGACGCGCCTATATCTGGGCGTTGCCGGCCGATGAGCGCGCCACTCTGTTGCGGGAGCTGCGCGAGCACTACGGCAGCCGCTGGCCGCGGATGCGCGATGGTATCGAACGCGCCGGCGAGACGGTGGAGAAATATGGTTTCGCGATCTCGGCCGGCGAGTGGCATGACGACATCCATGCCGTCGGCGTGGGGCTGAAGCTCAATGACGGAACCGGTCCTTACGCATTCAATTGCGGCGCGCCCGCATTCCGTTTCACGGAAGATCGTCTGCGCAACGACATTGGACCTCGCCTCGTGGCGATGGTAAGGAACATCGAAGCGGCGCTCGGCGGAGCGGCGCCGCAATCAAAAAATGAAAACAAGAAGTTGAAAGCAGGAGGGAGAGTTGCACGTGTGGTCGAGGGGATCAGGTAGCCTTCATCGAGGTGACCGGCGAAGAGGTCATTGCAGCCCGAAGAATATTTTGGGCTGCATCCGATGATGCAGGCACAGCTCGCGCAGGGACAAAGCCCCCTGCTTGCGGTTCGCGACGTCAGCGTCGTGTTCGGCGGCATCGTTGCGTTGAATGGCGTGTCGTTCGACATGCACAAGGGCGCAATCCTCGGCCTGATCGGACCGAACGGCGCCGGCAAGACGACGCTCTTCAACTGCCTCTCCAGGCTCTATCAGCCGAGCACGGGCGACATCCTGATGGAGGGCCAGAGCATCCTGACGCGCCCGCCGCACAAGATCGCCGAGATCGGCATCGGCCGCACCTTCCAGAACGTCGCGCTGTTCCCCAACCTGACGGTGCTCGACAATGTCAGGGTCGGCACCCACGCCCGCACCAACAGCGACATCATCTCGGACTCGCTGAGACTGGGCTGGGTCCGCCGCGGCGAGGCCGAGCTCAACAAGAAGGTCCACGAGATCATCAGCTATCTCGACCTCGACGACGTCGCCCACACCGTGGTGTCCGGCCTGCCGTTCGGCACCCAGAAGCGCGTCGAGCTGGCGCGCGCGCTGGCGGCCGAGCCGAAGATCCTGCTGCTCGACGAGCCCGCCGGCGGCCTCAACCATGAGGAAGTGCACGTGCTCGGCGACCTGATCCGCCGGATCCGCGACGACCGTCACATGACCATTCTGCTGGTCGAGCATCACATGGGCCTCGTGATGTCGATCGCCGACCACGTGGTCGCGCTGAATTTCGGCCGCAAGCTCGCCGAGGGCACGCCGGCCCAGGTGCAGTCCGACCCGGATGTCATCAAAGCCTATCTGGGGAGCAAGGACCAATGACCGCGATGCTCAATATCAAGGATCTGCGGGCTTATTACGGCCAGGTCCAGGCGCTTCACGGCCTCGAATTCGGTCTCAACGAAGGCAGCCTGACCACCCTGCTCGGCGCCAACGGCGCCGGCAAGACCACGACATTGCGCGCGATCTGCAACATGGTGCGTTCGACCGGCTCGATCGAGTTCGACGGCGCCTCCCTGAACGGCCGTTCGACCGAGAACATCGTCCGGCTCGGCATCGCCCACGTGCCGCAGGGCCGCGGCACCTTCACCACCATGACGGTGGAGGAAAACCTGCAGCTCGGCGCCATCACGCGCAAGGACAAGGCCGGCGTCGTCTCCGACATCGAGCGGATGTACGATCACTTTCCGGTCCTGAAGGAACGCCATACCCAGCAGGCCGGCACGCTTTCCGGCGGCGAACAGCAGATGCTGGCGGTCGCCCGCGCGCTGATGCTGCGTCCGCGGCTGATGCTGCTCGACGAGCCCTCGTTCGGCCTGGCGCCCCTGATCGTGCGCGACCTGTTCAAGATCCTCGGCAAGATCAACCGCGAGGACAAGGTCACCATCCTGGTGGTGGAGCAGAACGCGCAGCTGGCGCTGGAGCTCGCCGACAAGGCCTACGTCATCGAAACCGGACGCATCGTGATGTCGGGAAGCGCTGCCGAAATCGCGAACAATGAAGACGTTCGTAAATCTTATCTCGGTTATTGAGGAACGCAGCCGTGGAACTTTTCATCAACCAAGTCCTGGCTGGCGTCGCCACCGGCGCGATCTATGCCTGTATGGCGCTCGCCGTGGTCATGATCTACCAGGCGATCGATCATCTGAATTTCGCCCAGGGCGAAATGGCGATGTTCTCGACCTTCATCGCCTGGCAACTAATGCAGTGGGGCGTGCCCTACTGGTGGGCCTTCCTGCTCACGCTGGTGTTTTCGTTCGCCGGCGGCATCGCCATCGAGCGCGCCCTGTTCAAGCCGCTCGCCAAGGCGCCGGTGTTGACCAATGTCGCCGGGTTCATTGCCCTGTTCGCCATCGTCAACAGCGTCGCCGGACTGACCTGGGACTTCACCATCAAGCAGTTCCCGACGCCGTTCGGATCCTCGCCGTTCCTCGGCAGTCAGCTGATCTCGACCCATCAGGCCGGCATGATCGGCGTCACGGTGGGATTGCTGATCCTGCTCTATCTGTTCTTCCAGTTCACGCGGATCGGCCTTGCGATGCGCGCGGCCGCATCGCTGCCGGAATCGGCACGGCTGGTCGGCATCAACACTTCGTGGATGATCGCGCTGGGCTGGGGCATGGCGTCGGCGATCGGCGCGATCGCCGGCATCCTGATCGCACCGGTGGTGTTTCTGGAACCGAACATGATGGGCGGCGTGCTGATCTACGGGTTCGCCGCCGCCGTGCTCGGCGGTCTGACCAGTCCGCTCGGCGCCGTTGTCGGCGGCTTCCTGGTCGGCGTGTTCGAGAATCTGGCCGGGACCTACATTCCCGGCGTCGGCAATGAATTGAAATTGCCGATCGCGCTGGCGCTTATCATCACCGTATTGGTCCTCAAACCGGCTGGCCTGTTTGGTCGTCCCATCGTGAAGCGAGTTTGATCATGAGCGCAGTTGACGAAGTCGCAAGCGACGCACCGGCGGTCGAGGCCGTTCCCAAGAAGGCCATGACGCTCGGGCTCGGCGCGTCACTGGTGATGCTGGCATTGCTGATCATCGGGCCGATGTTCGTGAAGAACTTCATCGTGTTCCAGCTCACGATGCTGCTGATCTATGCGCTGGCGGTGCTGGCGCTGAACATTCTGACCGGTGGCAGCGGGCAGTTCTCGCTGGGCCAGAGCGCCTTCTACGCGGTCGGCGCCTACACGTCCGCCATCCTGATGGAGCATTTTGGCGTCAACTACGCGCTGACATTGCCCGTTGCCGGCATCATCTGCTTCGGCTTCGGGTTCCTGTTCGGTCAGCCGGCGCTGCGCCTGAGCGGCATCTATCTGGCGCTGGCGACCTTCGCGCTGGCGGTGGCGATGCCGCAATTGCTGAAGCTCGGCGTGTTCGAGCACTGGACCGGCGGCGTGCAGGGCCTCGTGGTGACCAAGCCCGACGCACCGTTCGGCCTGCCGATTTCGCAGGACAGGTGGCTGTATTATTTCACGCTCACGGTCGCGATCGGGATCTACATCGCCTCGGTCAACCTGCTGAAGTCGCGCTCCGGCCGCGCCTTCATGGCGATCCGCGACAATGAGATCGCGGCGTCCGCCATGGGCGTCGACGTGGCGCTGTACAAGACGCTGGCATTCGGCGTCAGCGCCGGCATCACCGGCGTTGCCGGCGGCCTCGGGGCCATCGCGGTGCAGTTCGTGGCGCCCGACGGCTACACCATCACGCTGGCGATCTCGCTGTTTCTCGGCATGGTGGTCGGCGGCGTCGGCTGGCTGCCGGGATCGATCGTCGGTTCCGCCTTCATCATCTTCGTGCCTAATATCGCCGAGGGGATTTCAAAAGGTCTCTCCGGCGCGGTGTTCGGCGTGCTGCTGTTCCTCGTGATCTTCCTGGTACCGCACGGTGCACGGCAGGTCGCCATGGTTGCGCAACACATGCTCGGCAAACTCAGGAAAGGTTAACGAACGTATTCCACATTGCGGAATACGCACCGGACCCTCTCGCTCAAATAAAAGCCCCCTGCGACACCCGTCGCAGGGGGCTTTTTCTTGATGGCAAGCCGTGAAAGGTATTGAATACGGGCAGGCGCCGAAACGAGCGCCCACTACAAAAAACGATACAACTCACACCGAGATCAGGGAGATCTAGATGCCTTTCAACCAGCTGCGATTGGGAGCCTTTTCGGCTGCCGTTGCGATGCTTGCCGTAACCAGCAGCGGCGCGCTCGCGCAGAAGAAATACGACACCGGCGCCACCGATACCGAGATCAAGATCGGCAACATCATGCCCTACAGCGGACCCGCTTCCGCCTATGGCGTGATCGGCAAGACCGAGGAAGCCTACTTCAAGAAGATCAATGCCGAGGGCGGCATCAACGGCCGCAAGATCAACTTCGTCAGCTATGACGACGCCTACAGCCCGCCGAAAACCGTCGAGCAGGCCCGCAAGCTGGTCGAGAGCGACGAGGTGCTGTTCGTTTTCAATCCGCTCGGCACGCCGCCCAATTCGGCGATCCAGAAGTACCTGAACTCGAAGAAGGTGCCGCAGCTGTTCGTCGCCACCGGCGCCACCAAATGGAACGACCCCAAGGACTTCCCCTGGACCATGGGCTGGCAGCCCAACTACCAGAGCGAGTCCCGGATCTA
>NZ_JAURXB010000237.1 GCF_030654605.1 Bradyrhizobium sp. | reverse complement strand
GGACCCCAAGCGTGAGCGCAACTGCGCTCATCGCGGCGCCGTGTATCCTCGTTGCGGTAAACTGGCCGAGACCTTTCGTGGCCCCGCCATCCTGTGGCTATGGGTCCCTGCGTTCGCAGGGACGACGGGTGGAGGGATGATGCGTACATTCCCCTCACCCTCCCTGCCGCGGCGTGATGATTTCGATCTCGTCGCCGTTCTTGAGCGGCGTCTCCGCCCAGCGACTCCTGGGCAGCACGTCGAAATTCAGCGCGATGGCGAAATGGCTGCCTTCATAGTCGAGTTCGCCGAGCAGCGCGTCGATGCTTTCCGACACAATCTCCCGCGCCTCGCCGTTGACGGTCACACGCATCGCATCACCTCGTTGTCGATCTGGCCGCGCTCGACATAGTTGAGCGTCAGTTCCGCCAGCGCCGGCGCGATCAGGAAGCCGTGGCGATAGAGCCCGTTGACCGTGACGTGCTTCTTGTCGATCGCGATGCGCGGCAGATTGTCGGGAAAGGCCGGGCGCAGGCCGGAGCCGAATTCGAGAATCCGCGCTTCGGCGAACGCCGGATGCACCGCATAGGCGGCGCCCAGTAATTCCAGCGCGGAGCGGACGCTGACGCCGGTGTCCTCGGATTCGATCGAGGTGGCGCCCAGCATGAAGAGATTGTCCTCGCGCGGAATCACATAGAGCGGCCAGCGCGGATGGATCAGCCGCACCGGGCGGGCCAGTTTTATCTCGTCGGTCTCGATCAGGATCAGCTCGCCCTTGACGCCGCGCAGCTCCGGCTGGGTATCGCGCGCGGAAAGCCCGCGGCAATCGATCACCAGCCCCTCGAGGTCGGCGGGCGCGGGTTCGCTGTTGAATTTTATCGTCCCGCCGGCGGCGATGATGCGTTCGTGCAATTTCGGCAGCACGCGACGGGGCTCGACATGGCCTTCGTCGGCGAAAAAAAGCGCGTCGCGAAAACGGCCCTCCAGCGAGGGTTCGAGTTCGGCCAGGGCTTTCGCATCGAGCCGCCGGTGGTCCGAGGTGAGCCGGGCAAAGCGCTCGAAATCGTTGCGGTCGCGGCTGTGTGCCACCACCAGCGAACCGTTGAAGGGGGTATCCGGCAATTCCCGGCGCCACAGATCGAGTGCGCGCAGGCCGAGCCGGCTGATGATCGGTTCGGCGATCTCGCTTTCGCAATAGGGCGCCAGCATGCCGCCGGCCCAGTGGCTGGTGGAGAGCATCATCGCTTCGTCGCTGCGCTCATGCAGCGTGACGTGGTGGCCGGCCTGCGCGAACAATAGCGCCTGCCAGGCGCCGGCAATGCCGGCGCCGATGATGGAAACCGGGGAATCCCCCCTGGGTGCTACGGGCAACGGCCCGCGCTGTGGCTTCGAACGCTGGTACATCCCTGTCCCTTCGCCGGCATGACCCGGATCAGGTTCAAAGGGTCACCGCGGTCTCTCCTGCTGCGAACAGCGTTTTGAGCGTGCGGTATCTCAGCTCCTCATCGGAGCTCCCCTCGGAACAGGTCTAATGTAAGCCGATGGCGCGGGGTGTCAACGCGTCTGGCGGGGAACTGCACGGAATGTCGCGCACGAGGGCTATCGCTTCGGCGCTTCCGCGCGGGCGTTCCAGGCGCGATCAATCCGGGTGGCATGTTCGTGCCGGCTGCCCGCCAGCCGCTGCCGTTTGGCCGCGAAATAATAGCCGCCGGCATAGTAGCCGACGGCGCGGTTGGCATCGCCATTGGCGGCGCGCCAGGCGCCGGCGAGGTATTTTACCGCGTAGGTGAGGTTGGTGTTGGGATCGCGCAGTCCCGCGGCATCGCCGGTGTAGCCAAGGCCGCGCGCGGTCGCGAGCTTGATCTGCATCAGGCCGATGGTGCCGCCGCGTCCGACCACATCCGCCCGGTATTTGCTCTCCCGCTCGATGATGCGATGCACCAGCGCTTCCGGCACGCCGTTGGCCTGGGCGTGGGTCGCGACCATCGCCTCATAATCGGCGCGCTGCGCCTGGGCGGATTGCGAAAATGGCAGGGCGGCCATGGCGACGAGCCATGCGAGCGACTTTAGACGTTTCATCAGGAAAAAGGCCTCGGACGGGCGGGATTGCGGGGTTGAACGTTTGAAGGCCGGGATTGTTGCAAGCGCCGGGCGGCGATGTGGCAAAAACCGGGCTTTGTCAGGGGTTTGTTCCCGCCTTGGGGGAGCGGATTTACCAAGAATTATGCCCTGGCGTGCTTCGATCGGGCTGTAAAGCCCTCAAATCCGGCCGCGTCAATGACCCTGTCCGTTACCCATGCCACCGAGCAGGCGAGCCCGCTGCGCGGGATGCTGCCGCTATGGGTCGGCGCCGGGATCTATGCGCTGTTTCTGCTGGCCGGCAACCGGCTGCTGATCGATCCCGACACGATGTGGCAGATCACGGTCGGGCAGTGGATCATCGATAACAGCGCCGTGCCGGAAACCGACGTCTATTCCTTCACCATGCGCGGCCAGCCCTGGATTTCGACGCAGTGGCTGGCACAGGTGCTCTATGCCAAGGCCTATGGCATCTTCGGCTGGAGCGGCCCGGTGGTGCTGGCGGCATCAGCGATATCGGCCACCTTCGCGCTGCTGACCAAATTCCTGTGCCGCCGTTTGCGCGAAAGCACGACGCTGGTGTTCATCGCCGGCGCGCTGGCGCTGACGGTGCCGCATCTGTTGGCCCGGCCGCATGTGCTGGCGCTGCCGGTCATGGTGGCGTGGGTCGGCGGCATGATCGCCGCGGCGGACCGGCGCCGCGCGCCGTCATTTGGGCTGCTGCCGCTGATGGCGCTGTGGGCCAATCTGCATGGCGGCTTTGTCTTCGGGCTGGTGCTGATCGCGCCGATCGCGCTCGATGCGGTGGTGAGCGCGGAAGCGCGCCTGCGCCGATCACTGGTGTTGCGCTGGGCGGCGTTCGGATGCGCGGCGCTGCTGACCAGTTTTGCCACGCCCTATGGCTGGAATGCGCTGCTCGCATCGCAAAAGATTCTCGGCCTCGGCGCAGCACTTCCGCTGATCCTGGAATGGCGGCCGGCCGATTTCGGCAGCGTCGGCGCGCTCGAGGTCTGCCTGCTGCTCGGCATCGGGCTGGCGCTGTATCGCGGCATCCGACTGCCGCCGCTGCGCATCGTGCTGCTGCTCGGATTGGTGCACATGGCGCTGGCGCAAGCGCGCGCCGGCGAGATCCTGGCGCTGCTCGGGCCGCTGGTGCTCGCCGCTCCCCTGGCACGGCAGATCGGCGGTGCCGAGGCCGCCCGTTCAAACTCAGCGCCGCGCGGCGTGCTGTTCGCGGGCGTCGGGATCGTGCTGCTGGCGGGGACCATGGCCTATGCGTCGGTTCATCGCTTCGAACCGCACACCCGCGGCTCGCCGGTCGCGGCGGTAACCGCGCTGAAGCAACTGAATCTTTCACGCGTGTTCAACGACTACGATTTCGGCGGCTACCTGATCGCCAACGGCGTCGCTCCCTTCATCGACGGCCGCACCGAATTGTATGGCGAGAAATTCTTCGTCGACCACAACGCGGCCTCAGGATTGATGAAGCCGGAAAACCTGTTTCGGCTGCTGGAGCAATACAGGATCGAAGCGACACTGATGCGCACGCAGAGTGCGGCAACCAAGCTGCTCGATCATATCGACGGCTGGCAGAAGATTTACAGCGACGACATCGCCACCATCCATCTGCGTAAGCCCGGTGCCGTGCATACGGTCGAGCCGTCGGTCGATCCCAAGGCGAAGTGAGAAATTCGAAATCGTAGGGTGGGCAAAGCTTCCGCCGTAGCTCGAAGAGCGAAGGTGGAAGTGTGCCCACCAGCGAAAAAGGATGGTGGGCACGCCACGCATTCGCGCGACCGTCGGCTTTGCCCACCCTACGATTCTGCCGAGGAGGGTGACGTCACAGTTGTTGATTGGACTAAATCCACGACAACAATTATGATTGATCCAGCGTTCGTATGCGGCAGTAATCCTGTCCAATTTGCGTTCGGCCAAATCCAATACCCAAAGACGACCACAAGGGAGACGCGCATGGCCCGAAGAGATTTCGGCTATCTGCCCCGTGAAAATCCCTGCGCCCAGTGCGGCGCCCCGATCGCGGCACCCGACTGGACCGAGAACGGTCCACGACGGATTTCCTATCTCTGGCACTGCAAGGCGTGCGACTACAAATTCGAGGCGGTAGCCTTCTACGATGCATCGCATTCGGAGCAGCCGGCTCTCGCGGCCTGACGGCCGAAGCGATCGTCATCGCTCAGGCGGCGGATTGCCGGTCTTGCTGGCGAACCCGCAATCGAATGCGAACGATCAATCCGTGCGGATGCCGGTCATGGAGTGATAGTTCACCGCCATGCGCCAGCACAATGGCGTGCGCGATCGAAAGCCCAAGACCGAAGCCCGAGGCTTCGTCCATGTTGCGGGCGTCGTCGCCGCGCACGAACGGCTCGAGCATGACTCCCTTGCGCGCATCGGAAATGCCGGGGCCATCGTCCTCGACCTCGATGACAGCGGTTTCCGGCGACATATCGAGGCGGATCGTCACCTCCGCACCGAACCTGACGGCGTTCTCGACGAGGTTGGTGACACTGCGATTCAGATCGTAGGGCCGGACCGTGGCCATGGCGTGTTCCGGGCCGTCGTAGGCGACCTTGTGCCCCATATCGGCGAATTGATCGGTGACGAGCTGAAGCGTGGTGGCGATGTCGACCAGCGTCATGGCTTCGCGCTTGTGGTCGTTGCGCAGGAAGGAAAGCACCGATTCCAGCATCGATCGCATCTGATCGAGATCGCGCAGCATGCGGCTGCGATCGAGATCGTCTTCGATGAACTCACAGCGCAGGCGCATTCGGGTGATCGGAGTCCTCAGATCGTGGCTGATGGCGGTCAGCATCCTGGTGCGGTCGTCGATCAGGGCCGTGATCCGCTCCCGCATGCGGTTGAGCGCTTTCGCAACCGAACGAACTTCCTCCGGCCCACGTTCGAGCAGCGGCGCCGCGGCGCCGTTCAGGCTGAAGTTTTCGGCGGCGGTTGCGAACGACGACAGCGGCGCCGTCAGGGCTCGCGCGGCCCACAATCCAAGCAGGCCGACGCTGATGACGGCGAACAGCAGCGTCATCATCCACGGCCCGCCCCAGAACGGAGGTTGCCGCCGATCCCCTGGCGTTTTGACGGAAATCATCGCGCCGTCCGGCAGCCTGATGCCGATCCTGCGGGCATCGGCCCCGCGCGCCAGTGAAAAGATCCGGTAGCCGTCGCCGAGGCGACGATGCAGGCCGTTCAGGTCAAGCCCGTCGGGTTGTTCGGCGCTGGAGGCGGAGCCGGGCGGAAGGCTTTCGATATCCAGTTGCGGGAATGCCCGTGCGATGTCGGCGATAATCCCGGGACGTCCGGCCGCGGGCGCCGCGCCGAGAAGCAGTACCGCGGTGGCGAGATGGTCACGTCCGTTGTCCTGCGACGGATCGAACCGGTTCGGCCGGAGCAATAGAAAGCTCGCGGTGACGATCAGGTGTATCGCGATGATCGAGGCCACCACGAGTGCTGCGATCTGTCCGCTGATGCCCTTGAGGTTCAGGAAGCCTGACAGCTTCATGATCAGCCGCCGGCCGGGATCGCGACCGCGTCCACCGTCGGGGTGAACAGATAGCCGCCGGAACGCACCGTCTTGATCAGGATGGGTTCGATCGGATCGGGTTCGATCTTGCGCCGGATACGGCTGACCAGCACGTCGATGCTGCGTTCGAACGAACCGGCGTTGCGCCCTTGCGTGAGGTCGAGCAGGCTGTCGCGCGACAGCACCCGGCCGGACCGCTCGCAGAAGGTTCGCAGCAGGTCGAACTCGGCGCTGGTCATCGCGACGCGCGCTCCCGCCGGATTGCGCAGTTCCCGCAGCCGCAGATCAATTCTCCAGCCCTGAAAAACCAGCGCCGTCGCGCCTGAGGTGGTGCTGGCCGTCTGGGCGGCAGCCTGCCGGCGCAGCACCGCGTTGATCCGGGCCAGCAGTTCGCGCGGATTGAACGGCTTGGCGAGGTAGTCGTCGGCGCCCATTTCCAGCCCGACGATCCGGTCGACGTCCTCGCCTCGCGCGGTGAGCATGATGATCGGCATCTGCGAAGCCGCGCGGACCTTGCGGCACAGGCTGAGGCCGTCCTCGCCCGGCAGCATCACGTCGAGAATCAGCAGGTCAACGCGACGATCGGCCATCGCCCGGACCATTTCGCGTCCGTCGTTCGCCGTGGTCACGTGGCAGGCGTTGGCACGCAAATACTTCGCGATCAGCGCCCGCGTCTCGCGGTCGTCTTCAACGACGAGAATATTCGGTGATGCCATGGCCATGCGGACCTTTGTCTGTGATTCGCTGCTATCGGCGAAGGATTTTTGTTTCGGAATGTTTCTGACGCCGGCCTCGCAACAAGCGGCAACAAGCCCGCGGGCGCGTGAAAAGTTCTCGTTAATGCCATCCACCCTACGGTCGAGGTGCCTCACGAACCCTTCGGAGCCATCATGACCTCAATCTCAGCCGCCGCCAGCAGCAGTTATCTTTCACCGCTTCAGCAATTGCAAAAGGAGCTTCAGTCCGAAGTCACCGCCGGCAAAATCACTTCGGCCGACCAGGACGCGTTGTCCGCCGCGCTGACCGACATCGATGCCTCGCTGCAGAGCAGCCGGCCGAGCCACTCGGCCGGAACCAGGCCCTCTCCCGAAGACATGAAAGCCAAGATCGACGACCTGATTGCAGGCGAAGTCTCCAGCGGCAAGCTGACCAGTGAGCAGGCAACCGAGCTGCAAGGCGTCTTCGAGGCGGCGTTCGCCAATGGCCCCGGCGGCGGCGGCGGTCCGGGCGGGCCTCGCGGTGGCGGTCCCGGCGGTCCCGGCGGCCCGCCGCCGGCGGACGATTTGTCCGCTACCGGCAGCGCCGACAGCACGACGGACGCCACTTCCGCCGACGACCTGCTCCAGCAGTTTCTGGAACTGCTGCAGGATTCGCTGTCCGCCTCGTCATCGACCTCGTACAGCGCGACCGGCAGCACGGCTACCAGCGCCGGCAAAAGCAGTTCGTCGTTCTCGGCGCTTCTGATCGACTACCAGAGCTGATCTCTCTGCCTGCCTGTGCCGACATGGAATTCAACCATTCTTCCCGAAAGGGAAGGATGGTTGTCGCATTGCAGGCATTGGAACCGGCCGAGAGCTGCTGCGTTAATTGCTTTCATCAACCCAGGGAGGGATGATGATGACCGATGTCATGACCAAACCACATCAGCTGATCGCGAGCGACCGGGTCGAAGGCACTGCGGTGCGACGGCCGAACGGCGACAAGATCGGCCACATCGAGCGGCTGATGATCGACAAGATCAGCGGCAAGGTGTCCTACGCCATTCTCGGCTTCGGCGGGTTCCTCGGCATGGGAACCAACCTGCTGCCGTTGCCGTGGGCGCGTCTCAGCTACAATACCAGATTCGAGGCCTACGAACTCGACATCGACGACGAGGAGCTGCGGCGCGCACCGTCGTTCCGCGCCGACAAGGATTTCGACTGGGGCGATCGCTCGCAGGAGACCGAGCTGCATCGCTATTACAGAATACCGCCGTACTGGGGCGGGTTCTGATCGGGGTCACAGCAGAGCGTTTGAAAAAATATGCGGCGCTGCATCCGCTGCGTGCGCCTTGCGGCAACGTGTTCCACGGAACCCGCGCCGGCAAAATCGAATTTGTTTCCGGTGAGGGAACAGCGGACGCGGTGGCGGGTTTTCTCTCTATCGATTTCATCTCAGGGAGAACTTCACATGTTGGCAAAATTCATGACGGCTGGTTTGGTCGGTTCCGCGTTGTTCGCGACCGTCGCGTTGGCGCAAACCCCGGCGGCAACTTCCGACAAGACCACAGCGGCCCCGACGGCCGCCGCGTCGGATACCTCGTTCCAGGGCAACTGGCGCGGATCTAAACTGGTCGGCCTCAGCGTCTATAACGAGAGCAACGAAAGCCTCGGTTCGATCAACGACCTGCTGATGGACAAGAGCGGCAACATCAAGGGCGTGGTGATCGGCGTCGGCGGCTTCCTCGGCGTCGGCGAGCATCTGGTTGCGCTGCCGTTCGACAAGGTCAAGTTCGTCAATGAGCCGGTCGCCTACACCGGCACGGCGGGCGCAGGGGGCACGGCGGGTCCCCGTCCGGGCTCCACCACGACCACGGGCGCGGCCAACACCGCTACCACTGCGGCAACACCGGGGAAGCCCAATCCGTGGTATCCGGATCATGCCGTGATCAGCGCCACCAAGGATCAGCTGAAAGCGATGCCCGAATTCAAATACACGATCTGAGCGGCGCATTCTTGCGTCGAGTGAATGATCTGAATGACCGGACGGCAGCTGCCGCCCGGTCATTTTCTCGACCGGGCGCTGCGCGTGGCGGGATGTCTGCGTCACACGGAAGCAATGGTGCGCCGCATCCTTTCGGTGCTGGTATCCCGGTGCTAGGCTTGGCCTTGCGGCAGGAGCACCTGCGTCCTGCCTAACAGCAACGGGAGGACGACAATGGCAGAGAGCGTCTACAAGGTCATTGAACTGGTCGGCACCAGCAAGGATTCCTGGGAAAAGGCGGCTGCAGCCGCCGTCAACAGGGCCAGCAAATCCCTGCGCGATCTGCGCGTCGCCGAAGTGATCCAGCTCGACATGCAACTGGACGCCAAAGGCAAGATCGAAGCCTACCGCGCCAAGCTCAAGGTGTCCTTCAAGTTCGAGGGCTGACCTGTTTCGTGCTTCGTCGCGTAATGCGCGACGTGCCGGCTCGCGCTACATCCCACCTGATCGTAATGCCCGGCCGTGTGCCGGGCATTGGCGTCTTGCGCGTGGTTGCGTCAATCGCTCGATCTCCCATCGTCAGCTCGCCGGTGTGCTGCACAAAAACTGTGCATGCATGAGTGCAAATTGATCAGCCATCAGTTTGCTTTGAATATGCAAAAATGCACACTGCGTTGCACAACTCGGCATTTCCTTTCCGTCGGGTTGGGCAATGATCATCGTGGCCGAACGGCGTGAGCAAGATGTGCAAGCGACGCTCGGTCTTTCGAGAAGGCCAGAGCCGATATGCGCAACGCATTCAACAGATTGAACAGCAAGGGATCCCGCCGCGCGCTGGAGCTTGCGGTCGGTCCGATCCTGCTGATCGCAGTCTGGTGGCTTGCGGCCAGGGGCGGATGGGTCAACAAGGATCTGCTGCCATCGCCGATCGAAACGCTGCGCGATACCGCCGCCAACATCTGGTCCGGCAGCATGACCAAGGATTTTTCGCGCACGCTGATGCGGGTGGCATATTCGATCGTGATCGCCATCGTCGCCGGCGTGCCGATGGGAATCGTGCTCGGCGCCAAGGCGGCGGTTTACCGCTCGGTTGAGTTCATCGTCGACTTCTTTCGCTCGACCCCTGCGACAGCCTTGTTTCCGCTTTTCCTGCTGCTGTTCGGCCTCGGCGATGTCGCCAAGATCGCCGTCGCTGCGTTCGCGGCCTGGCTGGTGATCGTCTTCAACGTCGCCTATGGCGTGATGAACGCCCGGCAGACGCGCATTCTCGCCGCCAGGTCGATGGGGGCATCGTCGCTGCGAATCTTCCGCGACGTGATCTTCTTCGAGACCTTGCCGCAAACCTTCGTCGGGCTGCGGACCGCGGTCTCGCTCGCACTGGTGGTGATCATTGTGGCCGAGATGTTCATCGGCGCCACCGACGGCATGGGCCATCGCATCATCGATGCGCAGATCTCCTACTCGCTGACCGACATGTACGGCTCGATCCTGGTGGCTGGCGCGATGGGATACGGCCTCAACCTCCTGCTGCTCTTCCTCGAACGCTCCGTCATCCACTGGTCGGGCAAATGACGGCCGCCATTTCAACCATCTCTCCAGGGGTAAATGCGATGTCAAAATCAGTTCTGTTCGCCGCCGCCGTCGCGGTCGCCATGTCCACCGGCTCTAGCGGCGCCTATGCCGCCTGCGACAAGATGGACAAGGTGACGGCCGCCTGGCTGCCGATCATGCAGACCACCGCCTACTACGTCGCGATCGAGGAGAAACTGTTCGAGAAGGCCTGCATCGAGATCGACTCCAACAAGATGGAATCGCCGAACCAGATCATCGACGCGCTGATCGCGGAGCGGGCCGACTTCGGACCCCCGGGCGCCGCCGCCGGCATCGCCATGATCGCGGAGTCGAAGTTTCCGGGAAAGCTCAAGGTTTTCGGTCTGCAGGGCGGCGGCATCGCGGTCAACAGGATCAACGACGGCCTGATCGTCAAGCCGGACTCACCCATCAAGGTCTTTGCCGACCTCAAGGGCAAGACGCTGGGGCACGTGCCCGGCATCCAGTGGCGGACGATTTCGCGGCACATGGTGCGCGCCGCGGGGCTCGATCCGGACAAGGACGTCAAGCTGATCGATCTCGCGGTCGCCATGCAGGTGCCGGCGGTCGTCGGCGGCACCGTGGATGCGACGCTGTCGCTGGAGCCGGTCGGCTCGATCGCGGTGGCGTCCGGCAAGGCCAAGCGCGCCATGACCAATCCGGTGGCGGGCGTCATCGCCGATCCGTTCTATTCGGGCGCATCTGTCATGACGACCAAATTCCTGAGGGATCGCCCCGATGTCGCCAAGCGCGTGGTCGCGGTGATCGATCAGGCGACCGACCTCGTCAACGCTGACTTCGCCAAGTACAAGGCCGCTATTCCGAAATACACCCCGATCAAGCCGGATCAGCTCGACCTGCTGGCGCAGCCCTATCTGCGCGGATTCAAGGATCTCAACGATACCGATATCAAGTCGTATCAGGCGCTGGTCGACATCTTCATCAAGGAGGGCGTGCTGGCCGGACCGCTCAATGTGCGCGAAAAGCTGCTGACCAAAGCCGAGCTCGGAACCTGAAGATGGTCAAGAGCAACGTCGCGCCGATACGGCCCATGGAGCCTGGCACGGAAGAGACGTCGCAAACTGCTGCGTCGAAGCCGGGACGGCAGGCCCTGATGACCATCCGCGGCCTGCGCAAGACCTTCAACGACGCCGTGGTCTATGACGACTTCGCCGTCGATCTGCCGCTCGGGCAGTTCATCTCGATCTTCGGCCCGAACGGCTGCGGCAAGAGCACGTTGATCAACATGGTCTCCGGCCTGATGCCGATGGACGCCGGCGAAGTCCTGTACGACGGCCAGCGCATCAGCGAGACGCGGATTTCCTACGTTTTCCAGAACTACCGTGAGGCATTGTTCCCCTGGCTGAAGGCGATCGACAATATCCATTACCCGCTGAAGGTCATGGGCATCCCGCGCAAGGAGCGCCGCGACCGCGTGGAAAAGCTGCTCGCCGATTTCGAGGTCCGCATCGATCTCGATGCCTATCCCTATACGCTGTCGGGCGGCCAGCAGCAGGCGGTGTCGATCCTGCGCGCGCTGGTAACGGAGCCGGAGGTGCTGTTCCTGGACGAGCCGTTTTCGGCGCTCGACTACGAAATGACGATGTTCATGCGCGAACAGCTGCAGAAGATATTCATGAAGACGAAGACCACCATGCTGCTGGTTTCGCATGACCTGGATGAAGCGATCGAACTGGCCGACAAGGTGGTGCTGCTGACGCGACGGCCGACCAAAGTAGCCGAGATCGTCGAAATAGACCTGCCCTGGCCACGCAACCTCGAGGTCACCACCGGCGAACGTTTCATGGCGCTCAAGCGCCATTGCCTCGATCGCTTTTGGCAGGAGGTCAAGAAGTGACGTCCCGCGCCGCAACCGACTGCGTCGGGTTTCGATGGCGTGGATGAAACACAGCAACAACCGATAACTGGAGATGGATATGACGAAGCGCCGTTTTCGCGCCGCCGCGGTGCAGACACTCGCCCGGCTTGGAGACTTCGACTACAACATCGCGCTGGCCACGCAATACGTCGATGATGCGGTGCGGCAGGGTGCCGAGCTGATCGTGTTCCCGGAATGCATGGACACCGGCTACCTGTTCGATTCAGCCGAGCATTGCCGCGAGCTTGCGGAGACCGTGACCGACGGGCCGTTCGTCACCGCGCTTTCGGAATTGAGCCGCAAGCACGGCGTCTATATCGCCAGCGGCATCACCGAATGGGATCCGGCCAGGGAGAAGATCTTCAACAGCGGGGTCATGTTCGACCGCAACGGCAAGCTCGCCTGCCACTATCACAAGCAGTTCCTGGCCACCCACGACCAGAACTGGTTCAGCTTCGGCGAACGCGGGTGTCCGGTGGTCGACACCGATCTCGGCCGTATCGGCCTGTTGATCTGTTTCGACGGCCGGATTCCGGAAATCTTCCGCGCCATGGCGATGCAGGGTGCGGAAGTGATCGTCGACATGGCGAATTTCTTCGCGATGGATCAGGCCGATATGTGGGGCCCGGCGCGGGCTTACGAAAACGGCGTCTGGCTCGTCGCCGCCACCAAGGCCGGCTATGAACGGTCGATCTATTACCCGGGCGGCAGCATGATCGTCGACCCGAAGGGCAGGGTGCTTTCCAAGGTTCCCTACGATACCCACGGCATGGCGATCTCCGACGTCGATCTCGATGCCGCCGCCGACAAGTCGATCTACGCCGCCAACGACAAGATCGCCGACCGGCGACCGGATACCTACGGGGTCATGGCGTTGCCCTATGAAAAGACGCCGGTGTTCGGAGCAGCCGACAAGCCGCTGATCCCGTCGAAATCGGTGACCAAGGTCGCCGCCGTACAGATGCACGTCACCGACGACACGCCGGCTGCCGAGGTGCTCGCCATGGTCGATCACACCGCGAAGCTTGGCGTCAAGGTTCTAGTGCTGCCGGAATACGCGTTCTCCGGGGAATGTATCCTCAACGCGAAAGAAGCCGCCGCATTGGCCGACCAGACGGCTTCGAACCTGTCCGGCATCGCGGCCATCGCGGCCAAATACGGCTGCCTGATCGCCGCCCCTGTCGTCGAGCGGGCGGCGGCCGGACTGTATGTAACGACCGTGCTGGTCGGGCCGGACGGCAAGGAAATCGGCCGGTATCGCAAGACGCATCTGACCGCAGAGGAACGCAAATGGGCGGTTGCCGGCTTCGACTATCCGGTGTTCGATACCCCGTTCGGGCGCATCGGCGTGATGTCGGGCTATGACGCGGTCTTTCCGGAAACCTCGCGCTGCCTCGCCATCGGCGGCGCGGACATCATCCTGTGGCCGGCCGCGCTGCGCGAGCCGTTCGAACGCGAACTGCTGGCGGTGCCGCGCGCCGAGGACAACCGGGTGGCGGTCGTGCTGGCCAACCGCACCGACTGCCCTTACCCCGGCGGCAGCGTCGTCATTCCGCCGAACGGCTTCCCGCAATGGGATATCAATGTCGCAGCACCTCGGGTGCTGAAGCTCGGCGCCGTCATGCCCAAGCACATCGATCTCGCGGTCTGCCGCCAGAAGCTGATGATCCCGAAGGTCGATATGTTTGCAAACCGGCTGGTGGAGACATACGCTCCGATCGTCGCGGCCTAGCCGAACCCGAAAATGGGAGTGTTGCTCGATCGCGATTCGAAAGCCGGCGGCTTGAGCCGCCGGCAGCCGCGAAGGATCGTCAAGGCAGTGGCCAAGCCACAGCGCAAGCTCCGCTATGACTGGAACGACGTCGTCTATTTCCTGGAAGTGGCGCGTCAGCGCAACCTCGTTCGCGCGGCCGAGAAGCTGAAGGTCGATCATACCACGGTGAGCCGACGCATCCGCGAGCTGGAGCGCAGCCTGAATTCCACGCTGTTCAAGCGCAGCAAGTCCGGCTTCACACTGACCGAAATCGGGCTGCGCCTGCTGCAATATGCCGAGGGCATGGAGAGCCAGGCCAACTCCATGGTGGAAGCCATCGGGATCGAGCAGGCGGATGCCGGCGGCGCGGTGCGGATCGCGGCGATGGAGGGGATCGGAAGCTTCTATCTCACCAAATGCATCGGGGATTTCAACAAGGTCTATCCCTCCATTCAGGTGGAGCTGATCACGGATACGCGGCTGCTCGACCTCAGCCGGCGCGAGGCGGATATCTTCGTCAGCTTCTTCCGGCCGCAGGGCAAGCGGCTGTCGGTCAAGAAAGTCGGCGAGTTCAAGATATCGCTCTACAGTTCGAGTAATTATTTCGACGACCATCCCTATCCGAAAACGCTGAAGGAGCTCGAGAGCCATGCCTTCATCGATTTCATCGAGGATCATATCTACAGCAAGGAGAACCGCTGGCTCTCCGACATCCTGCGCCCCACGCATACCGTGTTTCGCAGCACCAGTCTGGTCGCTCAATACATCGCGGTCGCAAACGGGCAGGGCATCGCGATGCTGCCGTCCTATGTCGCGGCGAACGACAGGGAGTTGCGGCCGGTGATGCCGGAACTGTTCTCGATGCGCGACATCTGGCTTTCGGTGCATGAAGACCTGCTGCATATCGCGCGCATCAAGGCCGTGACGGTATTTCTGGAGAAACGCATCGAACTCGACAAGGCATTGCTGACCTCAGTCAGGGGCAAGGGAAAGCGGAGCTGATCCGCCGGCCATTGACGCGGCCGAGCTGAAAGCTCGTTGCGTCCAATGGTCCGCTGGCCTTCAGTCTCGACCTAAGCTCTAGTACAGTCTCGGTTTCGAGCGGATACGGGATGAGCAAGAACCTGTCACCACCACGGACTCCAACGGAGAAGCCCCAGGCCGGCGAGCCCCAATTCGGGGCTCTGCTGATGACCGAGGGGGGAACGCAGCGCAGCGGACCCCCTCCGTTGTTTCGCGGCCTGACGGAAGGCGAAAAGGCCCGCGTATTGGAGTCCGGAAAGCGCAAGATGCTCTACCGCGGCGCCAAGCTGTTCACATGCGTCGATCGTTCGGAACCGCACTGGCTCGATTGCTGCGGCGCATGCTGCCGGCGCGCCTGATCAACCGCTACCGCCCCGAGCGCCACTACATGCGCGGGCCGGGGCCGAAATCCCGGGGCCGCGAGCCTGACGTCGACGGCAAGGCGATGGCGGCTTCGCTCGGCAATGGCGGCAAATCGCCGAGGGCTTGAGCGAGCGAAGCCGAAACGGCTGTCTTACTTCACGCTGACCCGGACGCCGGGGCTGATCTGATCGCCGGGATAGACGATGACGCGATCGCCGGGTGCGAGCCCCTTGCTGACCGCCGCAAGGCCGCCGGAGCGCCGCACCAGATCGATGGTGCGTGGTTGCGCGCGTCCGTCTTCGGCGACGTAGACGCTCCAGCTGTCGCCACGGCGGAACAGGGCGCCGACCGGAATGATCTCGATGTCGTCATGCGTGAATACGGTAATCCTGCTGTCCACCTGATAACCGTCGCCGAGGCCGGTCCATTGCTGCTGCGGCGACAGCACGTCGATCAGTACATTGACCCGTTGCTCCTCGACGCCGAGCGTCGATACCTTGGTGAACGCCGCGGGCTCGATCCGGCGCACCCGCCCGGAGAGTGTGCCCGCACCGCCCCAATGCTCGATGGTCACATCGGCGCCGGGACGGATTTCAACCGCATCGGTGCTGAGAACGTCGGTCACGATTTCGAGGTCGCGCGGATCGCCGATTTCCATCAGCGGCATGCCCGACTGCACCACGGTCTCGCTTTCCTGCGCGACCCTCAGCACCACGCCCGAGACCGGCGCGGTGAGGTTCCAGGGTTCGGTCGGCCCGTCCATGCCATCCTTGTAACGGCCGAGCAGCGCTTTCGCCTGAGCGAGTTCGTGATCGGCCGCATGCGCCTGGAATTCCGCGGCCCGAAGGTCGCGATCGGCAACCCGCATGGCGAGTTCGGCGCGTTCGCGTGCCTGCACGGTCGACGCGCCGCTCGCGGCAAGCGTGCGGGTGCGATCGAGATCGGTCCTGGCCTGTTCGGCCTGGGCCTGCGCCCGCTCGACGGTCGCCTTGCTGCGCTCCAGCGCGGCCTCAGCGGTGCCCAGCCGTTCCTCGGCCTCGCGACGGCTGCGCGGATCGAGCAGCGGCGCCGGCGGCGGCAGGATGGCGGCAATGGCTTCGTCCGCGGCGACCTTGTCGCCCGCCTTGAGTGTGACCCGCGTCAGGCGGCCGGCGAGCGGGGCCGCGACGACATAACGCTGGCGAATGCGGGTCTTGCCGTCCTCGTTGATGCTGGCGACGAAACGTCCTTTGGTGACGGCCGCCGTTTCGACCGGGACCGGCTTTGGCATCACAAGCCAGGCGATGCCCGCGGCTGCGGCCAGTGCGCCCAGCGCCAATCCCACACGACCTGCCGTGATCCGCATCGTCAGTCCCTCGTCTTCAGTACCGCGACCAGATCGAGACGGTCGACCCGGCGACGTACGATGTAAGCGCTGGCCGCGGCGGCGGCCACGACAATGGCGACCGCAACCACATAGGTTCGCGGCCCCACCACTCCCGGAATCTGGAAACTCTCGTTGGAATGAAACCGCGCGATCAGCGTGACGACGCCCTGCGAGAGCATCAGCCCGATCGGAATGGCCAGGGCGATTTCGGCGGCGAACTGGCTAAACAGGATCCGCGCCACCTCGGCCCGGGTAAAGCCGAGCACCCGCAGGCTGGCGAGCTCCCAGGCGCGCTCCTGCAAGGCGATCCGGGCGCTGTTGTAGACCACGCCGACCGCGACGATCACGGCAAAGGCCGTGAGGATAGCTGCGCTGACGAGAACGATGCCTGCGATCTTGTCCAGGAACGAGCTCACCGTGTAGGTCTTGACCGCCACCGACTCGATGACGGGAAGCTGCTTGAAGCGCCGCGACAGCGCCGGAAGCGCCGTCGGCTCCACGAACAGGGATGCGGCCGAAACCACCGCACCCTCGCCGGTCAGGCGGTTGATTGTATCGATCTCCATGTAGGACGACATCCCGATCGTCTCGTCGACGATGGCGCTGACCGGCAGTTCGATCTTGCTACGCCGGCCCTCCATCACCTCGATCGTCACGGTCTCGCCGGCAGCGACCTCGATCCGCTCGGCCAGCCGGCGGGTGAGGGTGATGCCATCGGGCGGCACGTCGATCGGACGCAACGCGGCATCATGCGGACGCCGCAGTCCGCCGTTGAACGGCAGGCCGACCACCGACGTCAAATAGCTGCGGTGCCCGGCGCGCAGGCGAACCGGCACGATACGAAGGCCTTCCGCGACCAGCACGCCGGGCTCGCGCGCGAGATCGCCGATGATGGTGCGACTGAGCGGATGGGGGAAGGTGACCATGGCGTTGCCGCGTTCGACCAGGTTGAACTGGACTTCGATCATCTGGTCGATCGCATCCCGCCAGAACAGCCCGAGCACGACCATCGGCACCGCCAGCGCGATGCCGACGATGGTAAATACGCTGCGCAGCGGGCGGCCGGCAAAATTCCGGATCGCCAGCACACGCCGTGGCGTCAGCGTCTTCGCGGACAGCAGTCCCTCGATCCACGAGCGGTGAAAACGCCGCGGCGCGGCCGGCCGCATCGCCACCGCCGGAGCCAGCGCGACGACGTTTCGCAGCGCCGTCACGACGCCGAGCGAAGCCGCCGCAAAGCTGACCAGGAAGCCGGCGAGGGCGGACCACGGCGTCAGCTCGAACACCAGCGCCGGGAGGCGAAAGAAGCCGTGATAGCTTGCAACCATGGCCCGACCGAAGGCGAGGCCGCCGGCCAGGCCAAGCGCCGATCCGAACAGGACGACAACCGCGACCAGCTTGAGATAGTGCAGCACCAGCGGGGTCGTCGGAAAGCCGAGTGCCTTCAAGGCGGCGATCTGCTCGCGCTGCGCGGTCACCAGCCTGCCGAGCACGACGTTGAGCAGGAACGCCGCTACCCCGAAGAAGATGAAGGGAATGGTGATCGACATCACCTTTTGCTGGTTGATTTCGTCCTCGAGGAAGCGGTTCGAGGGTTGGTCTCGCCGGCCGATGGCCCCGACCGAACCGTAGGGCTCGAGCAGGCGGTCGAGCTCGTCGATCACCTGCCTGGGGTCGGCGTCCGGGGTGAGCGACACGATGGCGTCGTTGAACGCGCCTTTCATGTCGAAGGCGGCCTCCGCCGCGCTGCGGTCGACCCAGAGTACGGCGTAGAAGCGGTCGTCGGGGATCGGCACCCCCGGCTTCACCGCGTAGACATATTCGGGCGACAGCGCGACGGCGGCGACGCGAAAGTTCTGGATGCGGCCGTTCAGCACGACCGGCACGTCTGTCCCAAGTCGAACGGAATTCGCCTCGGCAAAGGCCTCGTTGATCGCGGCGGTGCGGGTGTCGCCGGGTTCCGGCGGCGTGCCCCGGCGAACGTGCAGGCGAGCCAACGGCTCGTCGCCGGCATGCGTGAGCGAGACCATCCGCGCGGAGACCGGCAGCAGGGCGGAGGGCCAGTCCAGAATGACGTCGCGCACGATGCGCGGCTCGACCGCGGCGACGCCCGGAATTTCATTGAGCTGCGCCACCACCGAGAGCGGCGCGCGCTTGAGCGTGACGAAGACCTGCGGAAAGCGCGCACTTGCGTAGAAGCGGTCGCGTCCGGCGCGCAGCGAATCGTAGGTCGAGATCGAAGCGATGAACACGGCCATGCCGGCGGCGACCACCAGGGCGATCGTCAACACCTGCCCGCGCATGGCAAGGATATCCCGCAAGAGCTTGCGATCGAGCAGGGTCACCAGCGCACCTCCTCGGGCGTCAGGCGGCGCGGGTTACGCGCCTCGCCGACGATGCGGCCGCCGCCGAGGCTGAGGACTCGATCCGCCATGCCCGCGATCGCCGCGTTGTGGGTGATGATGATGGTGGTGGTGCCGAGTTGCTGGTTGACCCGCGCGATGGCGGCCAGCACGACCTTGCCGGTCTCGTAGTCGAGCGCGCCGGTCGGCTCGTCGCACAAGAGCACGTCGGGCGACTTGACGATGGCGCGCGCGACCGCGACGCGTTGCTGCTCGCCGCCGGAAAGCTGCGAGGGAAAATGATCGAGCCTCGTCTCGAGCCCGACCAGCGCCAGCGCCTCCCGGGGATCGAGCGGCCTGTCGGCGATCTCGTTCACCAGTGCCACGTTTTCGAGCACGGTCAGGCTTGGAATCAGATTGTAGAATTGAAACACGAAACCGACATGCTCACGGCGGTAGCGCGTCAGTTCGGCGTCGTCGGCGCCGACGAGGTCATGGTCGCGCCAGCGTGCCTGGCCGCCGGTCGGCGCGTCGAGCCCGCCGAGGATGTTGAGCAGCGTCGACTTGCCCGAGCCGGAGGGGCCGAGCAGCACGACGAACTCGCCCTCGTAGATGTCGAGATTGACGTCCCGGAGCGCGTGGACCTCGACTTCGCCCATCCTATAGGTCTTGGACAGATCGCGGGCCTGAAACACCACGCGACGCGGTTCGCCTCGTTGCCGGAGTTGGTTCAGCGCCACGATGTCCTGCTACTGCCCGCGCGCCCCAGTGAGCGGCGACCATGGATAACGCGTCGGGCCGTCCGCCGTTTGAGACAGGTCAATTTGCGCTCCCGGCGGAATGCCGCATCACAGTCCCGGCAGCGCCGAGAGGTAAACGTTCATCATACCGTCGGCTTCCGCGATCACGCGCAGCGTTTTCGAATCGAAGGCGATCTCGGCGAGCCGCAGGCTGCTGATTTCGGCGGCCACCCGCACGCCGTCCTCGTTCTTCTGAAAATCGGCGATCACGGCGGCGATCTTCTTCTGCGCATTGCTGGCGAACGGTTTCAGGTCGATGGTGGCCTTGTCGGCCAGCGCCCGCTGCAGATGCGGCATCGCCGCGCGAGCGGCTGCGCCCAATAGGCCGAACGCGGCTTCGGATTCCACCGCGAGCTCGATGTTGGTCAGCCGCAGCGTCTGCTGCGCCTGATCGAGCACGGGCCGGCCCCAGATATGCACATTGGCTTCGCCGCCGAAGCCGAAGAAGCTCTTCTTCTCCCTGGCGTTGACCAGAAGCGAGATCAGCAGCCGGTCGCCGGAGGCCGCGACGCTGGCGCGCTTGACGGTGACGTCGACCGATCCCGAGCCGTCTTCCGGAAAAGTCTTGCCGGCGAACTGCGCCTCCACGATCTTGTTGATCTCGGTGAAGGGCATGTCGATCGGCACGCCGATGCTGACGCCTCCCGGCGTCGGCGGGATGATGGAAATGGTGGCCGGGAACGGGCAGTCCGGCCTGGTCTGCACCGGCGTGATGCGGGTCTCCGCCTCGATGCCGAGCGTCAGCGTCAGCGCCTGGGCATCGACGCGCGGCTGCGCCGCGATCGCACGGGTCGGCCGCAGCTCCAGCCAAAGCGCCGGCAGCGTCGAGGTGGCGCCGGTGCCCTGCAGCGGAATCGAGCGACAGGCCTTCGCCCACTGGATCCGCGCGTTCTGCTCGAGTGCCGGATCGTTGCGGATCCGCGCCTGCGCCACCGCGATCTGCTCGGCCACCGTCTTGTCGATCAGCGGCTTGACCTGCGCCGGGACGTTGACGCGGGCGCCAGCCACCACGAGGCTGGTGTCGCCGAGATTGACCTGCGCCGCGAGGTTCGGCTCGATGCGCCAGGCGGCGGCGAGTCTTGGCCGCGCGGTGATGACGACGTTGCCCTTGATCTCGGCGCTGGCGTTGAGGTTCTTGATGTTGACGCTGCCGATCTTCTTGCCGAGGTCGCCGCCGAGCAGGCCGCCGAGCGCATCGCCGACCGCACCGGTCGCCTTCGCGGAAAGCGAGCCGGTCACGTTCAGCGTTCCCGTCAGGGGCGTCGCCAGCGACAGCACGTCCTGGGCGCCGGTCGCCGCAATCGGCCCGCGCGAGGCCGTCCAGCCGATGTCGGCATTCTGCAGGATCGACGTCACCGGATTGTCGGCCTTGCCGGCAAAGGTGCGCGGCGCGCCGCGCTCGGCGGCGTCGCGAATCGCTGACAGCGCGATCGCCACCGGCGCGATGATGCTGGATGCGCGCGGGGCCGGCGGCAGCGGCGGCAATTGGACCAGCACGGGCGCTCCCACGTTGCCGCGCGGCGCCACCCAGTCCATCGCTTTCAGGCTGACGAAAAACGAGGCCACGAGCGCCGCGACCCCGAGCAGGATCATCTTCAGGTTAATCGACAGACGCATCGTCCCCCCGGACTGTTCAGGGGCGGAGTTTACAGGGCGGGGCAGGGCGGCGCTAGGGTAGGCAGGTAGGGTGGGCAAAGCGCAGCGTGCCCACCACAGATCGGCGGATAACGGTGGCCGAATTGCGACGTCGTTGTGGAGATGGTGGGCACGGCGCAAAGAGCGCCTTTGCCCACCCTACGATTCAACAAAAAATGGCGCGGAGACCGCGCCATTTTTCAAATCATGTGCCGAGCAACCGCCGGAAAAATCAGCCGCGCTTGCCGATGGTGTTGTCGGCGCGGCGGTCCATCGGCAGCACGATCACCTTGGTGCCGACATTGACCCGCGAATAGAGGTCGGTGACGTCTTCATTGGTCAGGCGCAGGCAGCCCGAGGAAACGTGGGTGCCGATGGTGTGCGGCGCGTTGGTGCCGTGGATGCGATAGATGGTGCCGCCGAGATACATGGCGCGGGCGCCCAGCGGGTTGCCGGGGCCGCCGGCCATGTAGCGCGGCAGATAGGGCTGGCGCGCGATCATTTCCGCGGGCGGAGTCCAATTCGGCCACTCGGCCTTCCTGGTAATGGTCTGCACGCCCGACCAGGTGAAGCCCTCGCGGCCGACGCCGATGCCGTAGCGGATCGCCTGTCCGCCGCCGAGCACGTAATAGAGATAGGTGTTGGGCGTATCGATGATGATGGTGCCGGGCGCCTCGCGGGTGGCGTAGTTGACGACCTGGCGCTTGAAGCGCGCCGGCATCTCGCGCACGGTGCCTTCGTCATCGTCGGAGGGAGCGGCCTGCACCGGCGGGGCATATTGTGCCGGCGGGCTCATGAGGAAGGGAAACAGCTGCACCGGCGCTGCCGCGGCGAAGCCGGAAAATGCGAATGTGCCGATTGCCAGCGCACCGAGTGCTGCGGCAACGAGGCGGGAATTCAGCCTGGCTGAGTTGGACATGATCGACCCCTGTTTGCGCCTGCGCGCCAGTGTCCCCGGCGCGTCGTTGGGAAGATCATTACCGGTCAAGCGTTTCAGGAGCTTTGCACAATGTCGCCAAATTGGTTTCGTCGGCTTAAGAATTGTTTCATTGCGGCTTCATGGGCCCACCAAAGCGGCCCGCGGTTATTGATTCCCGACCCCGCCGCCGAAGTTTTTATCGATTTGTTTCAAGTATTTATAAGGGAGGCCAGCCGGGGCCATCGTAGCCGGGCCCAGGTGGTGCGTCCGGTGCTTCGTCGTCGCCCTACAGCGCCCGCATTCGCGCCGGTTCGGGGGCGACAAGGCCGATGACAATGCGCCGGTCGGCGACGGCATGGTTGAACTGGTCGAGCACGAGGCCGATCGCCGCAAGGTCGCCTTCCTCGATCGCCTGGTCGTCGTAGCAATCCAGCGTCTCCCGCAGCACGTCGTCGACCTCGTTTTGCATGGCGGCCAGTTCTTCGGGGGTTTCCGCCAGCCGCACCCTGGAAATGATGGCGAGCAAATTGTCGCGATGCTCGCTGTATTGTTCGCGTTCATCCCGCTTCCAGTAGTGACGCAGCCACGCGCCGGCGGATCCGAGGCCTGAGAGAACCAGGATCGCGCCCCAGACATAGTCGGTATATTTTTCCAGGAAGGTGCGTTCATTGCCGTCGATATAGGCTGCGGCCCCCTGATGCGCCGGCAGTGCCGCGTCCTTGTCGGTATCCGGCTTCTCGATCTTGGCAGCCGAGGGCACTTCCCTGGCCAGCGTCTGGCGCACGGTGAACAATTGCCGGACGAAGCCGCCGACCGCGGTATCCGACAACGACTTCGGCGCGACGATCAGATGGTTGACGCTGACGGTGTCGATCTTGTCCTCGGGCCTCGGGGGCAACGGGCTGAAGGTGCTGCCGGGGATTTCCTCGGCTTCGTAGAGCGGGTGCTTTTTCGCGAGCGTCTCCGAGACCTCGATCGGCAGGAATTTCGGTTCGCCTCGCGCCTTCGCGGTCGCCGTGATCGCCTCGATGGTGATCTTGCTGTCGAGCGGACCCACCGCCATGAAGGCTTCGATGGTGGGATCGCGCGCCATTTCGGCGATCTGGCTGGTGGCGAACTGGGTGATCGCCACCTTGTCGGGATTGACGCCGGATTCGGTCAGGATCACCCGCAGCAGGGTGACATTGGCCTTGGTCCGGCCGATGACGCCGACGCGATGGCCCGGCAGGTCGCCGAGCTCCTTGATTTTCGGCGCCGGCCGCTTCTTCGCGCCTTTGGCCGGCAGGCCGGCCACCGACCACAGCGCCACGACGTTCTTGCGCAGGATGGCGACCGATTGGGCGTCGGCCGGCAAGTCCAGATCGCCGCGCGCGACCGCGAGGTCGGCCTTTTTGGCCGCCAGCAAGGCGATGCTCTCGATCGCGCCTTCGGTGGTGATCGGGTGCAGCCGCACCGGACTGCCGTCCCGGGCAAAGGTCTGCGCCAGCGCCTGCACCAGTTTCTGGTCTTCGCTGCCGGCCGGACCGACCGCGATGCGCAGGGTGACGGGTTGCAGGAAGTAATAGAGCCCGGCGGCGGCGACGCCGAACAGGAAAATGCCGGCAGCCAACAGCAGCAGCGAATAGTCCTTCCGCTTGCGGCGTCTGGGAGGCGTGTCCGGGCTATCGTTGGGATTTGATGATGACATTGTCCCGCCACGCTACCCGAAAAACCTCGCCGCCGCCGCAAAAAGATCGGTCGCACGTCGATGACGTCACACGCATGAAATATCCATGGCCGAACGTCGGGTAGCGAGAATCAGCAAGCGCCCGGGTTTTCCTTCATGCGGATATTGATTGCGACAGACGCGTGGCATCCGCAGGTTAACGGTGTCGTCAGGACGTTAACCTCGTTGGCCCGCAGCGCGGCGTCGCTCGGCGCCGAAATACGCTTCCTGACCCCGGAAGGGTTTCCGTCGATGGCGGTGCCGACCTATCCGGGCTTGCGGGCGGCCTGGCCGAACCGGCGCGAGATTGCCCGCCGGATCGAGGCGGCATCGCCTGACGCCATTCATATCGCCACCGAGGGACCGATCGGATGGGCGGTGCGCGCCTATTGCCGCCGTCGCAAGCTGGCGTTCACGACGTCCTATACGACGCGCTTTCCGGAATACATCGCGGTACGCTCGATCATTCCGGCCTGGCTGAGCTATGCAGTGCTGCGGCACTTCCACGCCGCCGGCGCCATGACGATGGTCGCCACCTCGTCGCTCCGGCAGGAACTCGGCGCCAGGGGATTCGGCAAGCTCGGCAACTGGACGCGCGGGGTCGACACCAACCTGTTCCGGCCCGACGATCCGGCCGAGCTCGATCTGCCGAGGCCCATCTTCATGACGGTCGGCCGCGTCGCCGTCGAAAAGAACCTCGAGGCGTTTCTCGCACTGAACCTGCCGGGATCGAAGGTCGTGATCGGAGACGGGCCGCAGCGGGCGGAGCTGGAGCGCCGTTATCCCAAGGTCCGCTTTCTCGGCGAGAAAACCGGCAGCGATTTGACCTCTCACATGGCGGCGGCGGACGTCTTTGTTTTCCCGAGCCTCACCGATACTTTCGGCGTCGTTCAACTCGAGGCGCTGGCGTGCGGCACGCCGGTCGCGGCGTTTCCGGTTACGGGTCCGCTGGACGTGATTGCGGATCACCCGATCGGTGTTCTGGATACGGACCTGCGCCGCGCCTGCATCGGCGCGTTGAGCCTGTCCCGTGAAGCCTGTCGCAGTTTTGCGCTCGAGCGCTCCTGGGAAAACAGCGCAAGGCAGTTCATCGGCAATCTCTCTGCGTTGCAACCGAGCCGTTCGCTGCGACCTACCCGCCGCATGGCGGGCCAAAGTGCGGTCCAGGGTTAGCTGCAAGGCTAGTTGCCCGATCATCACAAACGAGTTGGAGTTTCCATGGCAGAAATCATCAAATTGGACGGTACCAGGCAGCTGGATTTCGATCGCGAGACGGTCGAGCAGGCCTATGACCGCTGGGCTCCGGTCTATGACCTCGTGTTCGGCGGCGTGTTCAGCAAGGGCCGGCGCGCCGCGATCCAGGCCACCAACAGCATCGGCGGCCGTGTGCTGGAGGTCGGCGTCGGTACCGGCATTTCGTTGCCGCAATACGCATCCCACCTTCGCATCTTCGGAACCGATATTTCGGAGGCCATGCTGCGCAAGGCGCACGCGCGGGTGGCGGATCTGGGCCTGAAGAACGTCGAGGGCCTCGCGGTGATGGACGCGGAGAAGCTCGAATTTCCCGACGGCTCGTTCGACGTCGTGATGGCGCAGTATGTGGTGACCGCGGTGCCCAATCCGGAAGTCGCACTGGACGAATTCGCCCGGGTCCTGCGGCCCGGCGGCGAATTGATCCTGCTGAGCCGCGTCAGCGCCGATGCCGGGATGCGGCGCTTCATCGAGCAGCGGCTGCAGCCGGTGGTGCGTCAGCTCGGCTGGCGAACCGAATTCGCCTGGTCGCGCTACGCGAAATGGCTGGCGGGCGCGCGCAGCATGGAATTGATCGAGCGCCGTCCGGTGCCGCCGCTCGGCCATTTCTCGCTGATCCGTTTCCGCAAAATCAAGGCCGTCGCGGTCGCTGCTTGAACCTGCGCGAGCAGGTGGTCAGCGATGGCGGCGTCGTAAAGCGGCACATGTCATTATGATGTCGTCACATGGCGGACATCGAATCCCGGTAAATAAAATTAACCGAACTTGGGGGAGAAGATGATGGGCAATTTCCGTGAACAATTGCGAACGCAACGGTGGGATGACCATCGCTACTACCACCACAGCCGCATCAACCAGAGCCTGCACTTCGTCAGTGCCGCGAGCTTTCTGATCGCCTATGTGCTGCTGTTCTTCGATCCCGTCGCCGCTGCCCTGATCGGCTGGCTGGTCTCGATGACCACAAGGCAGGCGGGCCACTTCTTCTTCGAGCCGAAGGGCTACGATCACGTCAACGAGGCGACCCACGATCACAAGGAAGAAATCAAGGTCGGCTACAATCTGAACCGCAAGATCGTGCTGATGACGATCTGGGCGATTTCACCGCTGGTGCTGTTCCTCGATCCGACCCTGTTCGGAATTTTCGCGCCTTGGGAATCGCCGACCGACTTCATGCGTCAGGTCGCGAAGGTCTGGCTCGCGATCGGCATCGGCGGCCTGCTGTTCCGGACCATCCACCTGTTCTTCATCCGCGACGTCGAGACCGGACTGGTGTGGATGACCAAGATCCTGACCGACCCGTTCAGCGACCTCAAACTTTACTACAAGTCACCGCTGTACCTGCTGAAGGGCGAGTTGATAGATCCGGGCCTCGAAAAACACGTCAAGCGCGCCTGAATGCTTGAATTCGATCGACGCCTTGTATCGGAAACTCGTCATGCCCGGCC
>NZ_JAURXB010000229.1 GCF_030654605.1 Bradyrhizobium sp. | reverse complement strand
GAGGATCGCGTGATCCTCAACGGCCGCAAGACCGTGGTGTTCATGGACTGACGGAACTGCGTCAGTCGAATTTGGGATTGAAGGCTCTCGGATTCCAGCCGAAGTCGCGCGTGGCCGGCGCGGAATCGAAGGTCATGTCCTTCATCATGCGGATGCCCATCGCGACGTTGGCGCCCGGAAACAGCCGACGCGCCACAAGGAAGCCGGCTCGCCACAATGAAGGCGGCACCGCAATCATGCGCCGTGGCATCCGCAAGCCGTCGAAAATCCTGCCGATCATTTCCCGGTAGGCGAGCGTCTCGCCGCCCGGCAGCGAATAGAATTTGTTGATCGCAGCGCGGCTCGAGGCCGCGGCAAGCGCGCCGATCGCCAGATCCTCCGCATGTACCGGCTGGCGCAAACCCGGCGCTCCGCCGACCAGCGGCATGAAGCCGAACCTGCGAATAAGCCGCGACAGCGGCGTGATATTGGTGTCGCGCCCTTCAGCGTAGATCAGCGTGGGACGCAATATCGTCCAGCCCACATTGTGCGCTTCACACGCCGCCGCGATTCTTCGCTCGGCATCGGCAAGCCTTCCTATCATCTCGCGTTCGGCTTCGACTTCGGTGTCCTGCTTCGTGATCACGCTGGTCGAACTGAAGACGACAACCCGCTTCAAGGACGGGTTGAAGAGCCGGGGCAGGGCGTTGGCCAGGAGAATGGCGTCAGCGGTGCAAAACAGCGTTGTGAATGGCGGAAACTTCAGTGAATCCGGCTTCTCCAGATCGCCATGGAACCAATCGACTCCCGGTGTGCCCCGGTGTGATCTCGACAGCACAAATGGCCGTTGGTTCACGCGCAGGAGGTGCTCGACGATATAGCCGCCGACCAGTCCCGTGCCACCTATGACCAGACTCCTGGTTTGCTCGGTTTCGCTTCTCTTGGCGTCCACTAGGCCCACTCGCTCCGGGCGACTCTCGAATCGCTCCCATGCACAAAGCGATCGTGCATTCTTAGTAGATCGATACCGGAACGTACAATCGCTAAACGGATCGTCGTTAACGCGGTTGCTTGCGGCCTATCGCATGCGCTCCGCTGATGACGCGTCGGGTTTGGCGTCATCTCTTTCCGCAGCGGGTTGCAGTCGTTTCCTTTCCCGCTCCTGCATGAACTCGTCGTATTTCGCGGTACCGGGCCTCGGCGGGGCATCGGCGGGCATGCCACCGGCCCATTGCGGGATGGCACCGCTCATTCCGGCCGCGAGCTTTTCGTTGATGGATCCGCATCCGCCCAGGCCGCACGACGCAAGCGTCACGGCAAGGGCGATGACAAGATGACGGGTGCCTGTGGACATTTGCTTGAGGTCGCAACCGTGTCTGGTGAGTTCTCGTGGGCGCTCCCGATCGCTCCCCGATTGGATCCGGCGCATCCACCGCGTCGCTCTGCCGGATTGCGTCAGTCTAACGTATCAGTAGAATTGATAGAATTGCGCTTCGTGGGGGCGTTGCCATTTGATACCGTATCGTCACATCCGCGGCTGGCCCGGTCAACTGGCCGGGAATTGCGGCATGGCCGCCCGGGGCGTTCGGACCGCTGCAATTGACCCCGCCGCGCGCGGGCGCCATGCCGCGCCGATATAGGACGTCATGCCGCGAGGGTACATGGCTGAAAGATCGGGGTTATGGTACGGCAAAAGCCGGGATACTCGGTTCGAAGCACGAAACCGGCCAGGGGAGAACGTTCATGTCGATTCGCACTGATTTATTGTCGTTGGCTGCCACGGGCATCGCACTCGCCGTCGCGGCTGGAGCAACTCCGGCCAGCGCGCAGGAGAGCGTGAAGATCGGCCTGATCCTGCCGATGACCGGCGGCCAGGCGTCGACCGGCAAGCAGATCGACAATGCTGTCAAGCTCTACATGCAGCGAAAGGGCGACACCGTCGCCGGCAGGAAGGTCGAGATCATCCTGAAGGACGACGGCGCGGTTCCCGACAATACCAAGCGCATCGCGCAGGAACTGATCGTCAACGACAAGGTGAATTTCATCGCCGGCTTCGGCGTGACCCCGGCAGCCCTTGCCGCGGCGCCGCTGGCGACCCAGGGCAAGATCCCGCAAATCGTGATGGCGGCCGGCACCTCGATCATCACCGAGCGCTCGCCCTATATCGTACGCACCAGTTTTACCCTGGCGCAATCCTCCACCATCATCGGCGACTGGGCTGCCAAGAACGGCATCAAGAAGGTCGCGACGCTGACCTCCGACTACGCGCCCGGCAACGACGCGCTGAACTTCTTCAAGCAGAATTTCACCGCCGGCGGCGGCGAGATCGTCGAAGAGGTCAAGGTTCCCCTGGCCAATCCCGACTTCGCGCCGTTCCTGCAGCGGATGAAGGATGCCAAGCCCGATGCGATGTTCGTGTTCGTGCCCGCCGGGCAGGGCGGCAACTTCATGAAGCAATTTGCCGAGCGCGGGCTCGACAAGAGCGGCATCAAGGTAATCGGTCCCGGCGACGTGATGGACGACGATCTCCTGAACAACATGGGCGATGCCGCGCTCGGCGCCGTCACCGCGCATCTGTATTCGGCAGCCCACCCCTCCGCGATGAACAAGGAGTTCGTCGCCGCTTACAAGAAGGCCTTCAACAGCCGTCCGGGCTTCATGGCGGTCGGCGGCTATGACGGCATCCATCTGATCTACGAGGCGCTGAAGAAGACCGGCGGCAAGACCGACGGTGATGCGCTGGTCGCAGCGATGAAGGGGATGAAGTGGGAAAGCCCGCGCGGTCCGATCTCGATCGATCCGGAAACCCGCGACATCGTGCAGAACATCTATATCCGCAAGGTCGAGAAGGTCGACGGCGAACTCTACAACGTCGAATTCGCGACTTTCGAGGCCGTCAAGGATTCCGGCAAGACGAAGAAATAACCTGTGAGGCTGAGAGGTAAGCCTCATCCTGAGGAGCCCGCCTCTTGGCGGGCGTCTCGAAGGATGGGCAGCGGAGCGAGGCCCTCGTGCTTCGAGACGACCCCAACGGGTTCGGACCCGTTGGGGCCTCCTCAGCATGAGGGCCTACTCTAGATGACCACGCTGTTCACCATCCTGTTCGACGGCGTCGCCTACGGCATGTTGCTGTTCGTGCTGGCCTGCGGGCTTGCCGTCACGCTGGGACTGATGAATTTTGTGAATCTCGCGCATGGCGCGTTCGCCATGACCGGCGGCTATTTCTGCGCGGTGCTGGTCAACCAGTCCGGCTGGCCATTCTTCGCCGCACTGCCGCTGGCGTTCGTCGTGAGTGCCGCGATCGGCGTGGTGCTGGAGCGCTCGCTCTACCGACACCTCTACACCCGAAGCCATCTCGACCAGGTGCTGTTCTCGGTCGGCCTCGTCTTCATGTCGGTGGCGGCGGTCGACTACATCATGGGGTCGTCGCGGATATTTATAAAACTGCCGGCGGCGCTGGAGGGGCAGATCGATTTCTTCGGCGTCGGCATCGGCCGCTACCGGCTGATGATCATCGTGATCTGTGGCCTCCTGACCGTGGCGCTTCAACTGGTGCTGGCGCGCACCCGGTTCGGCAGCCGGCTGCGGGCGGCGGTCGACGATCCCCGCGCCGCCAGCGGGCTCGGCATCAACGTGCCGCAGGTGTTCGCCTTCACCTTTGCGTTCGGCTGCGGGCTGGCCGGCCTCGGCGGCGCACTCAGCGCCGAGATCCTCGGGCTCGACCCGTATTTTCCGCTGAAGTTCATGATCTACTTCCTGATCGTGGTCACCGTCGGAGGCTCCTCCAGCATCACCGGGCCGTTTCTGGCCTCCCTGCTGCTCGGCATCGGCGACGTCGCCGGCAAGTATTACGTGCCCAAGATGGGACCGTTCGTGATCTACACCATCATGATCGTGATTTTGATCTGGCGTCCGAACGGTCTGTTCGGCCGCACGGCCACGCGTTGACGCCGATGAGCGCGAGCAACGATGTCTCCACCTCTGCGATGGCGAGCGGCCGCTGGCGCATTAGTGAAGTGGTGTTCTGGGTGCTGGTGCTGGCCTGTCCCTTGCTGTTTCCGTCGCGCTACCTGATCATGACCGACATCCTGCGGCTGGCGCTGTTCGCGCTGTCGCTCGACCTGATCCTCGGCTACGCCGGTATCGTCTCGCTCGGACACGCTGCCTTCTTCGGCGTCGGTGCCTACTCGGCGGGGTTGCTGGCGCTGCACGGCATCATCAACGAGCCGGTGATTGCGCTTGTGGTCGCAGGCCTCGCGGCGATGGTGCTGGGCTTCTTCACCAGTTTCCTCGTCATCCGCGGTGTGGACCTGACAAGGCTGATGGTGACGCTCGGCATCGCGCTGTTGATGGAGGCGCTCGGCGAACGCTTCTCCAACATCACGGGTGGCACCGACGGGCTGCAAGGCATCGAAATGCAGCCGCTTCTCGGCATGTTCGCCTTCGATATGTTCGGCAAGACCGCCTTCTGGTACTGCCTGATCGTGCTGTTCCTGTTGTTCCTGCTGGCGCGGCGGATCGTGCATTCGCCGTTCGGCCTGTCGCTGCGTGCCATCCGCAACAACCCGCTGCGGGCGGCCGCGATCGGCATTCCCGTCAACCGGCGGCTGATCGCGGTCTATACGCTATCGGCGTTTTATGCGGGGATCGCGGGCGCGCTGTTCACCCAGACCACGGCGCTGGCCTCGCTGGATGTGTTCGCATTCGAAAAATCGGCTGATCTGATGCTGGTCCTCGTCATCGGTGGTACCGGTTATCTCTACGGCGGGCTGATCGGGGCGGTCGTTTTCAAGATGCTCCAGGAGGTTTTCCAGACCATCACGCCGCAATACTGGCTATTTTGGATCGGCCTCGTGCTGGTCGTGATCGTGCTGGTCGGCCGGGCCCGCATGCATCGCTGGGCCCTGTGGCTCCCCAACCTGGTGATCCGGCGGCTTGCCGGACGCAAGGCCGTCGTTGTGGTTCCCGAAAGTGACGCGTCATGACGGTTGCGCTGGAAACGATCGGACTGGAGAAGCGCTTCGGCGGCCTCAAGGTCACCCAGGACCTGTCGCTCAGGATAGAGCAGGGCGCCCGCCACGCGTTGATCGGCCCGAACGGCGCCGGCAAGACCACCGTCATCAACCTCCTGACCGGGGTGCTCAAGCCCGATGCGGGGCGCATTCTGCTGGAGGGCAACGACATCACCGACCTGGCAGTCCACACCAGGGTGCTGCGCGGGCTGTCGCGAACCTTCCAGATCAACCAGCTATATGCCGATTTGACGCCGCTCGAGACCATCGGGCTTGCGGTCTCCGAGCGGCTCGGCCGCGGCGGCGACTGGTGGCGCCGGATGGGGACGCGCGACGACGTCAATGCCGAGATCGCGGAGAATCTGGCGCGATTCCACCTGCTCGACGTCATGAACGAGCTGACGGTGACCCTGCCTTACGGAAAACAGCGCCTGCTCGAGATCGCGGTCGCCATTGCCGCCAGGCCGCGCGTGCTGCTGCTGGACGAGCCGGCCGCCGGCGTGCCCGAAAGCGAGCGCCACGATATCCTCGCGGCCGTGGCGGCGTTGCCGCGCGACGTCACGGTGCTCCTGATCGAGCACGACATGGATCTGGTGTTCTCGTTCGCCGACCGCATTTCGGTGCTGGTCAATGGCGCGATGCTGGTGGAGGGCCCGCCGGACGAGGTGGCGCGCGATCCCAGGGTGAAGGCGGTCTACCTCGGCGAGGCCGCCGATGCCTGATCTGCTCGCCATCGAAGGCCTGCGCGCCGGTTACGGCGAAGCGGTGGTATTGCCCGGAATGTCGCTGCGCCTGCCGGAAAGCCAGGTGCTGGCGCTATTGGGGCGCAACGGCACCGGCAAGACCACGCTGATCAATTCGATCGTCGGGATCACCCGCCGTTTCGGCGGCACCATCACCCTCGGCGGGATCGACATCACCGCGATGCGGCCGGATCAGCGGGCGCGGGCGGGCATCGGCTGGGTGCCGCAGGAGCGCAACATCTTCCGTTCGCTGACGGTGGAGGAGAACATGACCGCCGTCGCCCAGCCGGGGCCGTGGACGGTGGCAAAGGTCTACGAGATGTTTCCGCGGCTGAAAGAGCGCCGCAACAATTTCGGTAACCAGCTTTCCGGCGGCGAGCAGCAGATGCTGGCGATCGGCCGCGCGCTGACGCTCAATCCGAAGGTGCTGTTGCTGGATGAGCCGACCGAGGGGCTGGCCCCGATCATCGTCGAGGAACTGCTCGAGGCGCTGGGCACCATCACCCGGGCCGGCGGCATTTGTTCTGTTATTGTCGAGCAGAACGCGCAAAAGATTCTAGGGCTTGCCGACCGCGTTGTGATATTGGAGCGCGGCGCGATCGTCCATGATGCGGCAAGCAGCACGTTGAAAGCCGATCCCGCCGTCCTGGAACGCTTTCTCGGCGTCTCCGGCACCGTCGCACACTAGTTTGTTTTGATGCGTTTGCTTGACGCGGACCGGTACCCACTTCGCTTGAAAACGCTATGAAAATCCTCGGGAGTTGAGACCATGCAGCGAACCAAAGCCCCTTTCCGCGCCGACGAGGTCGGCAGCCTGTTGCGGCCGCAGCGCATCAAGGAGGCGCGGGCCAGGCTGGAGAAGGGCGAGATCTCCGCCGACGACCTGCGCAAGGCCGAGGACATGGAGATCGAAAAGGTCGTGCACAAGCAGGCCTCGATCGGCCTGAAGCTGGCGACCGACGGCGAATTCCGCCGCTCCTGGTGGCATTTCGACTTTCTCGCCAAGCTGACGGGATGCGAACTGTTTCATCCCGAGACCGGCATCCAGTTCGCAGGGGTGGAGACCCGGCATGACGCGGTGCGGGTGATCGACAAGCTCGATTTCCCTGCCGACCATCCGATGCTGGACCATTTCCGCTTCCTGAAGAAACATGCGGACGCCGCGCATGTGATGCCGAAGATGACGATTCCGTCGCCGGCGGTGCTGCACTTCCGCGGCGGCCGCAGGGCGATCTCGAAAGATGTCTATCCCGATCTCGATGCGTTCTACGAGGATCTCGGCAAGACCTACCGCAAGGCCGTCAAGGCGTTTTACGATGCCGGCTGCCGCTACCTTCAGTTCGACGATACGGTGTGGGCCTATCTCTGCTCGCAGGAAGAGTTGAAGAAGGCCCGCGAGCGCGGCGACAATCCCGACGGCCTGCAGGAAATCTACGCCCGGATCATCAACTACGCGATCGCCGAGCGGCCGGCCGACATGACCATCACCACGCATGTCTGCCGCGGCAATTTCCGTTCCACCTGGATTTCGTCCGGCGGCTACGAGCCGGTGGCGGAGACCATGCTGGCCGGCACCAATTACGACGGCTATTTCCTCGAATACGATTCCGAGCGCGCCGGCGGCTTCGAGCCGCTGCGCTATCTGCCGAAGGGCAACAAGATCGTGGTGGTCGGCGTCATCACCTCGAAATCGGGCGAGCTGGAAAAGAAGGAAGACATCAAGCGGCGGCTGGAAGAGGCGAGCAAGTTCGTCCCGCTGGACCAGCTCGCGGTATCGCCGCAGTGCGGTTTCGCTTCCACCGAGGAAGGCAATTTGCTGACCGAGGAAGAGCAGTGGGCGAAACTGAAGCTCGCGGTCGATGTCGCCAACGAGGTGTGGGGGAAGTAGGGGGGCGCTTTTCCTGACTGGCCCGGAGGCGGGTCCGCCGCAAAGCTCGCATGCGCGGACCCGAAGAAATCAAATAGCCTTGAGCTTGCGATAGGCGAACCAGACCATCCTCAATAGCAGCCAGCCGTCGCGAAAGCGCGAGATTTGGGTTTCGCCGAAGGTGCGCGCCTTGTAGTGGATCGGCGTCTCGACGATTTTCAGGTTCTGCTTGGCGGCGCCGAAAATCAGATCGAAATCGCCGAACGGATCGAAATTGCCGAAATAGGCGCGCTCCCGCGCCAGCACCTCGTAGTCCTTTCGCAGCAACACCTTGGTGCCGCACAGCGTATCGGTCAGGCGGGTATTGACGAGATAGCTGAACAGATAGGCGAAGCAGCGGTTGGCAATGAAATTCAGCGGGCGCATCGCCTCGCTTTCCATAGGATAGACCAGCCGGGTGCCGTTGACAAATTCGGCCTTCCCGCTCTCGATCACGGCGTGGTATTTCGGCAGTGCCTCCGGCGGCATCGTTAGATCGGCATCGAGGATCATCAGAACGTCGCCGGTCGCGGCGCTGAACCCCTTGCGAACCGCGTCGCCCTTGCCTTTGCCGTCTTGTTTCAGAACCTTGATATCCCAGCTGTCCCGATAGGCCTCGCGCACTCGCTCGCATTCCTCGAACGTGCCGTCGCTGGAATTCCCTTCTACGAACAGGATTTCTTGAGAACTTCCGAATCGGGGCATGCGCCGGATCGCGTTTTCAATGTTGCCCCTCTCGTTGCGACAGGGAATGAGAACGCTGGCGGAAAATTTGCGGTCAGGGAAATGGCGGACCGGCCGTCCTATGATGTAGGTCCGCAGGCACAGCTGCCTGATTCCCGGCAGCGGCGCGATGTACCGATTGATAAACGGCCCAAGCCCGAGCCAGCGTCGCGGTAGCAATTGGCGCTGCTCCTGGCTGATCACCTCGAAGTCGGCGAGGTCCATCAGGTTCAGGAAGTCGGCGGTGGCGATATAATTGATTTCGGGCTGCTTGCTGCGCAGGCGTAACGTCTCGGCGAGTTTCAGGATCGGTTCCCACATATGCGAGTAATAGGCGATGATGATGCGCGTCGAAGGCGAGCACAATCGCTGGGTCAGCCGCAAGGTGCCGTCGATATCGTCGAACATGCCGATCGTGTCGGCCATCACGATGTAGTCGAACGGTCCCTCGATTGAGGTCATTGTGGCGGGATCTTCGATGTCCCCGTAAACGAAATGCAGGTGGGGATACCGAGCCTTCGCCTTCGCGATTGCCTTGGCGCCAAAATCGACGCCGACACCATATGACGGCTCCAGGGCGGCCAGCAAATCCCCCCGACTGCAACCGAGTTCGAGCACTCGCTTGCCGGGCGGAATCAGAAATCGCATGAACTTGCGGTCGTCATCGTGATAGGCGGCGTTGAATTCACGCCAGCGATCGAGTTCCTCGCTGTTACCCTCGAAGTGGTCGAGTAGGTCGCGTTTACGCCGACTGGAAAGCTCGATTGAGTCAGGGGGGGCTGGTCGTGCGGAATTCATTGCGGCGTCGGATAAAGTCAAAGTCCATGCCTTTGATCTGGAAGGAATCGAAACAGGCAGTCGGATCTCGCCAAAACGCGACCGCTTCGATCGATCCTGATTTCTAGACTGAATTGTCGCTCGGCTGTACCGAAATCGTTTCCTCTGGGGCTTGGATTCGTCGACCTGCCGTCGGCCGGGATGATGCCGCGGTGCAGGAGCCGCTCGGAGCACATTTCCAAGGGTGGGCAGACAGTGCTAGGACACCCGCGCGATCCCTCGCTGCCCACCTGCTTGGTCCCAAATCCCGCCCAATGAAAAACGACCAGATCCTCGCCCAGATCTCCGAGTTCTGCCGGCAGGCGGATATGGCGGAATCGACGTTCGGTCGCCGCGCCGTCAATGACGGCAAGCTGGTGCACCGCCTGCGCGAGGGCAAGCGCATCACCATCGACACCCTGGACCGGATTCAGGCCTATATCGCTGCTTCCACGCCGGGCGGGCTGCCGCCGCCGCGCGGGCTCCAGGTTCCCGCCGAAAAGCGCGACCCCCGGGGGAATTTCCGGTTTTTCGAGAACCGCCAGAAGTACCTGCTGTTCGTCCATACCTGCAGCGAAAAGCGGGTTATCGCCGAGCGGGTGGCGCTGGAACTCGGCAGCATCCACCCCCGGCCGCCGGCGCTGCGGGTGTTCGATGCCGGGGTCGGCGACGGTACGGTGCTGGCGCGGGTGATGCGCTCGATGCACGGGCGCTTCCCCCACATGCCCTTCTATATCGCCGGCAAGGAGCTCAGCCTGGAGGATGTCCGGCTCACCCTCGACAAGGTGCCGGACCGGCTGTTCGAGCACCCGGCGACCGTTTTTGTGCTGACAAACATGTATTACGCCGAGGCGCCCTGGCTGACGCCGGCCTCGCCCGCGGCGGCCGCGGGCATGATCTGGCACGAAGTGGCCCTGCAGGGGGCCTCCTCGGGTGAATTCGAGGCCCAGATCGCCGCTTTGGGGCCGTTTCTGGAGCAGAACTGGCGGGCCAATGTCAGCCCGCGCTCGGGCATGCCGGTCTATGAGCGGCCGGTCGCCATCGTGCTGTACCGGGAGGACCACCGGTTTTTGCTCGATTCGATCATCCCGCGGGCCGGCCGTTCCGAGGCCAATTTCGACCTGATCATCGCTTCGCAGCCCTACCGGGCCAAATCTTCTGTGAATTTCCGCGCCAAGCGTATCATAGCACCGCTGGCCCGGGCGCTGCGGGCCGGAGGCCGCCTGATCGGAATTCACTCCCACGGACAGGATCCGGGGCTGGAGATTATCCAATCGGTCTGGCCCGGAGAAAATCCTTTCGCGGTGAGCCGTCATGAGCTATTGCGCGCGGTGAAATACGAGCTGGGGTCGGCTGGGCGCGACCTTAACTTTAATGCATATGCCGATAACCGCTCGATCTTCCGATATGATATGGAAGCGCTGCCCAACGAGGTCACCGGCTCGATCGGAACCTCCACGGCCTTTGCAGCGTGGAACGCGGCGGTGTATGTCGCCCAGATCGAAGACGACCGGTTGACGGAAATGACAGAAAGCGGCCGCACTCTCGATGCCACCAGGGAAGTTCTGCGCAAGCATAACGGGCTCTGGTTCTATGACGAATCCTACGTCATCTCGCGCCGTCGCGACTGACACTTCAGGCACATTTTTGATAACGGACCGCCGAGGTCAGGCGGAAAAGGGGTTGGTTGATGCGCGCGTCTTATCTGTTCACCAGTGAGTCGGTTTCCGAAGGTCATCCGGATAAGGTCTGCGACCGGATTTCGGACGAGATTGTCGATCTGTTTTTCCGTGAAGGCCAGAAGGCGGGCTTCGATCCCTGGGCGATCCGGGCAGCCTGCGAAACGCTCGCCACCACCAACCGGGTGGTGATCGCCGGCGAAACCCGCGGTCCCGCATCGGTCACCAACGAGCAGATCGAAAGCGTGACGCGCGCCGCGATCAAGGACATCGGCTACGAGCAGGAAGGTTTTCACTGGGAGAAGGCCAACGTCGAGATCCTGCTGCACCCGCAATCCGCCGACATCGCGCAGGGCGTCGACGCGCTGCAGCCCGGCACCAACAAGGAAGAGGGCGCCGGCGACCAGGGCATCATGTTCGGTTACGCCACCAACGAAACCCCCGACCTGATGCCGGCGCCGCTGTTCTACGCCCACAAGATCCTGCGGCTGATCTCGGAAGCCCGCCACTCCGGCAAGGAGAAGGTGCTGGGTCCGGACTCCAAGAGCCAGGTCACCGTGCAATACGAGAACGGCAAGCCGGTCGGTGTCACCCAGATCGTTGTCTCGCATCAGCATCTGGTCGAGGACATGTCGTCCAGCCAGGTGCGCGACTGCGTCGAGCCCTATGTCCGCCAGGCGCTGCCGGAAGGCTGGATCAACGGCAAGACCGTCTGGCACGTCAATCCGACCGGCAAGTTCTTCATCGGCGGCCCCGACGGCGACGCCGGCCTCACCGGCCGCAAGATCATCGTCGACACCTATGGCGGTGCGGCGCCGCATGGCGGCGGCGCCTTCTCCGGCAAGGACCCGACCAAGGTGGATCGTTCGGCCGCCTATGCCGCGCGCTATCTCGCCAAGAACATCGTTGCCGCCGGCCTCGCCGGCCGTTGCACGCTGCAGCTCGCCTACGCCATCGGCGTGGCGCGGCCGCTGTCGATCTATATCGACACCCATGGCACCGGTGCGGTGCCCGAGGAGAAGCTCGAAAAGGCGGTGGCCGAGGCGATGGACCTGACGCCGCGCGGCATCCGCAAGCACCTCGACCTCAACAAGCCGATCTACGCCCGCACCTCGTCCTACGGCCATTTCGGCCGTACCCCGGACAAGGACGGCGGTTTCTCCTGGGAAAAGACCGACCTGGCCGACGCGCTGAAGCGCGCCGTCTGACTTTCTCCGTAATCATCATGCGTATTCCGGAAAGCATTCGTGCTTTTCGGAATATGCTTTTTAAGGGATCAACCACATGACCGCCGCCGCCAAGAAGCCCGCCTTCACCGATTACATCGTCAAGGATATTTCGCTCGCCGACTTCGGCCGCAAGGAAATCTCGCTGGCCGAGACCGAGATGCCCGGCCTGATGGCGACGCGCGAGGAATACGGCCCGAA